>JAAOYC010000060.1 GCA_018221125.1 Candidatus Woesearchaeota archaeon | reverse complement strand
GGTCTACTTCTTCTGGATAAATAGTAAGAATTTCATAAGCTTTAACTGTTTTTTTAATTTTTTCAAAAAGTGCTTCTCTTTGTTTTGGTGTTAATAGTTTTGAATCTTTTACTCCTAATTTGTCTAGTTTTGGAAGATTAGTTTCTTCCATAACTACTCCACACATAACCATTGGACCGATTACAGGGCCGCGCCCGGCTTCCTCAATTCCACAGATTAATGTCATACTCTCTGGAGGGAATTTGTTCTTTTTAAACCTATTGAAAATACAAATATTTAAATACAATATCTCTATAAATCTGAACATGGCTGCTAAAAAAGACATGAAATATGTTGAGAGAGAAAATGTTACTTTTGTTGGGCTGAAAATTCTTGATCCAGCTGACCAGCAACAGATAAAAGATATTATCTATAAGGATTTTATTACGCTTGAAAGAGAGCTGAAGCAGATTCATGGCTTGAAGCTGCATTTCAAGGAATATGAAAAAGGTGGCAGGAGAAAATATTCTGTTCAGATGACTATTGAAGCTGAGACAGGCCCGATTACTGTGAATAAATTATCTTCTCCTGTGCAGTGGGATCCGGTTGCTATTGTGCATAAGCTGTTGGATAAAGCAAGGCAGGAAATAATTCATAAATACAAAACAGATTCAAATTTTAGAAAATCATATGAAAAAGGTGGATTATAATGGCAGATGAAAATAATGAAAATAAAGTAGAACCAGCAGAAGAGCAGGGTATAAAAAAACCAGAAACTTCTGAGGAGATTGAACAGGGCATGGAAGAAGGCAAAAAAGAAGAAAATGTCTATTCAGAAGAAGGAAGAGAAAAGCTAGCAGAGGACGATGAGATAGAGCCTTTTGAAGAGGGTTTTATGGAAGGAGCAGAAGGTAGAGGAAAGAAGAACAGCTGTGCTGAATGCGGAGCTCAGATAGCAGAGGATGATGAAAACATAGTTGAAAGAGAAATAAATGGAGAAGTCAAAGTATTCTGCTCAGCAGAGCATGCTGAAAACTATGCTGCTAATCATCCAGAAGAAGAAAAACCCGAAAGAGTTGAAGAATAATTTTTTTAAATTCTATTTTCTGTTAGAAAAAAATAGCCCCACGCGGATTTTCGCGAAACGAAATAAATCTCATTTACTTTCGAACCGCGGTCCCATGCTCCAAAAGCATGGATGATTGACCACTACATTCCATAAAAAGATAATTGCTCATCTTTTTTCCATGGGGCTGTCAATCACCCTTACAGGGCATATCCTGAGAATTAAATTGAGGTATTTAAATTTAATGCTTTTAATCTTGATTTTAGTGTGGATCTTGGTATATAATAACCAAATTTCTTCCAAAATAGATATTTGCTTTTATGTACTGGATTGTTCATCCCTATTAATTTCATCCATTTTTCTAAATTTGATTTTCCAGATATTTCAAAATAGAATGTATTAAATCTAGCATCTTTATTAAAACCATAATTAAAATTTATTTTCTTGAAAACATCTTTTAAATCCTTAATTAAAGGGCTATCTTGAAAACACAGCCTTATTCTTGGATAATAATTATAATCCCTGGTCTGTTTAGAAAATTTTAAACAACCATCTGTGTCAAATAATCCTCTTAAAAGAGGAATTAGTAATTTGTCATTTTCTTTTATTATCTTAGGAATCCCTGCACTTTTTTTATGCTCTCTTTTTAATCCTACTTTTACCAAAAAATCCATAACATCCTTAGAATAAAAATCAATATAATATGCATTTCTATCATTCCTTTTTCTTAATTTAGGATTGATATTAAACAGTGATTTTATAAGAGGAATTACTCTATTTTTGTAATAATGAATATCTTCTAAACTTCCTACAATTGTTATAAGATTATATTTTTTATGTAGATTCCCATCTCCTAAAATTATGCCGATTAATTCAGCAAGGTCTTCTGACATTTGTGTTGGAAGCTTAATATTAGATTTCATATTATTATTATTATTAATTTAAGAAAAACTATTATATAAGCGCTACGGCTAAATGTCCAGTGACCAGTGGTAGAATTATTTAAAATAAGTCTGAGGAGATTTTGCTGTTTTAATCTTGCCTTTCTCTATATTGATGATCAATTTTAGATAAGGATACAGTTCATCATCTTTTTCTTTTACTATTTTCAATCCTTTTTCTGTCAGTTTCAAAAATCTGTTTTCATATTTTATCAGCTTCTTTTTTTCAAGGATCTCTAGATTTTTGTATAAGCCTCGCTGTGATTTTTCAACAATCTTTAGTCTTTTAAGAAGTTTAATAAAATCAATCTTTGAAACAGATGCTTCCAATGGCTGATGCTCGAACTTTCTGTTTAGCTTTTTCAGATATTTCATCAAAGCATATAAGATGAACTGATGTTTTTTGTTTATCTTCATAGAATAATACTTGTTCATGAGGTATATAAGCTTTTTGATGGATTATTTTAATTTCTTCATTAATGAGAGATGTGTCAAATCATAAGAATCTTCTGTAATCTTAATTGCATGCATTATGAATTTTGCTGTTGCAGGATTTATATCAAAGAGCTTGAGTGATTTATTTCTTACTTCTTTTCTTATTTTAACAGCTTCTTTTATTTTCTCGTCGCTTGTTTGATAATATATTGCAAAGGCTTTTGCTAATCCTTCTTTGGATAATAAAACAAGTTCTTTAACTTTATTATCTTTTTTTACTTTATTCTCTATATTGGTTCTCCATAATCTCAGGATTTCATCTCCTATTTTTTCCAAAGCAAAGGAGTATGCAAATAAGATTTTTCCAATGCCCGGATCTGGATAGGATTGCTTCATAATTGAGCGCTGCAGGAATAATGCGAATTTATTAATTTCATGATCCATTTTTCTTACTGTTTCATAAGATTCTTTATTTTCTCCAAAAATATCTTCTACTGCTGAATCGTAGAACTTTATAATCATCTGAAATACTCTTTTGAATATTTCATCCAGGTCTTCAGAAGAAACTCCGCTGACATCTCTTATGATATATTTTTTATCTTTTTGGGAAACAACAGCATATCCTATTTCCTGGTCTAATTCTGGATAAGCTTCTTTGTCCAGTTCAAGTTCTATTTCATCAATTCCTTTTGCATATGCTGCGTTAATATACATAAATCTCATTCTTCTTGGAGAAGCAGTTGTTTTTACTTTGATCGAGCTGCCTATTATTTTTTTGCCAGAATTTAAAACAAGATCTTTTTCATGTGCTTCAACATCTATTTCATCTCCTGGTTTTAGGCCGTTACTTCTTACCCATTCAATTGGAAGAGTGATTGTAACAGCTTGTCCTGCTTGTTTGACTAATTTTCTTCTCATTTATATCATTTATATAAAAGATATAGGAAATATATAAATCTTTTGCTTCATAACATATATTGTAAAAATGAAATACATCGATTTACATATGCACACAATCCATTCAGATGGAACTTGCAACCCTGGACAGAATATAATAGATGCAGCAATGCTTGGAATGAATGTAATTGCTATAACTGACCATGATTCTACAAATGGATACAAAGAAGCAAAAGAAGAATCTAAGAACTGGGGAGTTGATGTTTTGACTGGTGTTGAGATATCTGTTAAGGATTATCATATCTTGGGATATAATTTTGATATCGAAGATAATAGATTACAAGAGTTTTTAACATATTCTAGAAAATTGCAGGAAAGTGTTGTAAAAAAGAGAGTGGAAATTCTTCAAGGCGCAGATATACCCATTACTTTTGAGAAAGTTAGACAGTATTCTCCTGGATCAAGATTAGGAAAATTGAATATTATAACAGCCATGATGAAGGACAGGGATTGCAGAGAATATCTTGGACATCCAAGCTCAGGAGAATTGTTTGATAAGTATTTAAAAAAAGGAAGGTTGGCTGCAATTATAGAATACCAAGAAGAATTAAAAGCAGAAGAAGCAATAGATGCAATTCATCATGCAGGAGGACTGGCTGTTCTTGCGCATCCATTTAAAGATATTAAAGTTATTGAAGAACTTGATCAACTTATGGAAACTGGAATTGATGGTTTAGAAGCACAACCAAATTATAATGGGAAAAATGAGATGTTTATAAAATATGCAGAGGAAAAAGGACTGCTTATTACATATGGTTCTGATTATCACGGAGCAAGATTTCAACACAGACCTTTGTTAAATAGAAATGGAAATCTTGTAGATCTCCCCTTTTGAATGAAAATGAAAATAAAACAATATACAAGCAAAAAAAGAACAGAAGAGTATCTTCTTGAATTAAGGAAATGGGTTGATTTTGATAGGGAAAAGAAAGGATATCTTGATAGCGATTTAGATGATAAACCAGACTCTAGAGATTTTCCTTTTAATTCTGATGAAGACATTATTCTGATCATTAAAGCCCAAGAATTGTATATTCCGGATGCGTGCGAAGCATTTATGTGCGTAGATTACAATAGATGTTCAGAAGAAGAAAATGTTGATTTCTTAGAGAAAACTGTGGCAGAAGTTTTGGGTTTTAGTGATATTGATTATTATGCTCCTTGGGAAGAAGATTTAGAATTAAAATGCAAGGATGGAGAAAGTAGATATCTACATGCAATTGGTGCAGGAGGAACATTTACTTTTATACCTCATCCTTCTAAATTTGATGCTTATAAGGAGTTTATACCCCTTTTGCCTAGAGGTTCAAAAGGAGTAGAGGAGTTACTAAAAAAATATTATGGAAAAATAAAAAAATAGCCCCACCCGGATTCGAACCGAGGTCTTCAGCTCCAGAGGCTGACATCCTTGACCGCTAGACTATGGGGCTATGTAGATATAGATATTTCTATTTACTTTTAAAAACTATTGTTTCAAATAGACAGGTTTATAAATAAATATACTAATTTTAGCATTAAAAAGGGTGTACGATGGGAAAAGCTCAAGTTAGTATGGAATATTTGATTATAGTTGGCTTTGTCGCTGCTATTACAATTCCATTGATTGTGATTTTTAATACCCATTCTGCTGAGATGAATGAGAATATCATTTCAAATCAGGCTGATCATATTGCTTCTAAGATAATTGATGCAGCTGAATCTGTCTATTATCTTGGAGAGTATTCTAAGATAACCTTTAGGATTAATATGCCTACGAAGATCAATGCAATTACTATTGGGGATAATGAGGTTGTTTTTTTTGTTAAGAAGCTGAATGGTGTTGATGAGGTTGTTAAATACAGTCCTGTTCCTATTAATGGCAGTATTTCTTCAAGCTCAGGAATATACAATATAGTGGTTGAGTCTAAAGGGGATCATGTATGGGTAGGAAATTAAAACAGGCTCAGGTGTCTATGGAGTTTATCTTTCTAGTAGGATTGGCTTTTACAATAATGGTTGTTTTTATTGCTTCTACCAGGAGTGAATTCAGCACATTAAGGAGTGAGGAGGAAAGAAGTTTAGTGAAAGATGTAAGCGTGATGGTGCAGCAGGAGCTAATAATGGCTTCAAATGTGCAGGATGGATATATAAGGAATTTTAATGTTCCTTTGACTCTTGATGGAATAAGCTATAGCATACAGATAATAAATACAACTCTTCTTACTGCGACTGATGGATATGAATGGGTTCTGAATGTCCCTCCTGTTATAGGAGATATACAAAAAGGGAATAACACAATAAATAGAACAAACAGCATGATATACTTAAATTAAAATGAGCAGAAGAAAAGCACAGATATGGTATACTGATTTTATGGTAGGATTTTTGATATTTGTAATTGTTATTTTCATATATTATAGATATGCATATAATATTGACCAAGATCCTGGCGATGTGGTTTATGATCTTATGATGGAAGCAAAATCAATAAGCGGCTCTCTTGTTACAGCAGGAGCACCTTCTGACTGGAACCAAAGCAATGTAGTGCTTATCGGACTTACTGACGGCAATCAGCAGCTAATGCAGGAAAAACTTGACATGTTTGCAAATATGACTTATCTTCAGACAAAAGCAAAACTCAGAACCCCCTATGAATATTATTTTTATTTAGAGGATGTTAATGGCAGCGTGATACCTATTGGAGGAAAAGAAGGCATTGGATTAAATTCAAGCAATTCTGATAATCTTGTTTCTATTGTGAGGATTGTTGTTTATGATTCAAAATTAACAAGCATGGTGATACATGTATGGCAATGAGCAAGCGTGGCTTTTTTTTCACAGTAGATGCTTTGCTTGCAGCATCGATACTTCTTGGAGGGCTTTTGCTATTATCCTCCCATTACATAAATACCCAGCCGACAGCCCATCTTAATTATCTTTCACAAGATATAATCAACTCCCTTGATGTTATTAAGATAAGCGATTTAAACAACAGCTATGTGAATGAACTTATTGCAAACAGCAATATAACTGACCTGAATAATTCAATATTGAGGCAGGTTGGGGAGTTTTGGGCAGCTGGAAATTATGATGTTGCTGAGGCATTCATGGGGAATATAACAGGAGATATAATTCCATCAAGATATGGTTTTGGGATATGGATAAGCCAGGATTTGATCTATCAAAGGGATAGTCCCCCTCCCAGTTCAAGGTCAGCTGCAAAGAAATTAATTTCAGGGATAGAAAAAAATAAGCCTATAGATGGATATATGTCCAAGGCAAGAGCCAATACCTTTACCACTGTCGGGACTGAAATCATCTCTTTTTCTCCAGAAGGTTCTGGATGGAAAGGGAGCATAACTATTCCAAGTGATGCTGTGATTGATAAATACTTTGAGCTTCCCTATGGGATGAACACACTGAATGCTACTTTTTTTATCTCTGTTCATATCCAGAGCGGAGGTCCTGATTGGGAATTAATCAACATCAATAATGGATCATGCATTATCACGAAAGATGAATTAAATTTTGGGACTGGGGATGGGGTTTTTGATAAGAAGAATGTCCTTGGATGTTTCCAGTCTGGGGTAAACCATGTTAGATTAAGATTAAGAAATTTAGGATACAATGCACATATACATCCAGGTATGCTCATAAAAATAGACTATAATCTTAATGGATCTATCCCTACTTATGGCAGTGATTTTTCTAAAAGATATTATCTGGATAATGTAATAAGTTATGAGGGGAGCAGCAAGGAAAGCGGGGTTTGGCAAACTGTTCCTTTTTTTATTCCAGAGGATGCAATAAATATCAATGTAAGCGCACACATAGTTGGAAAGAATATAATTGATTATTATAAGACTGGAAGATTTGTATCATGGAGCGGGTGGAAAAATAAAAGAGATTATGATTATATGATGTTCATTAACAATGATGTTCCTTTTGATGTTGATGACCATCCTTCAGAAAATCCAATCTATGACTACTCTTCTTCTCAATTAGAGGGAGAGATTATAACAGGAACTAATGTTATAAGCATATATTTCAATAATTATGGCGATATTGCATGGGGAGGAGGCATGCCGCAGATATACTCTGATGTAATTAATGACCCTACCAATTCATCTTATATTGATGTTGATTATTCTTTATCTAGTCCTCCAGCCCCTTACGCGAGCATTAAGGTGGTGCAATTACAGGAATTTGGAGGAGAAGCTGATTGGGAAAAAGAGATTTCTTTTAGTTTTCCACAATATGCAGCTTCAATGGGAAATGTCTTTTTGCATTTAGTACAGCAATATTCTTATCTGGTGGATGTTGAGGCTGATTTCTATACTCCTCCTTTGAACACTGTTTTTTCCTCTCCTTCTGCAAGAGCTGTTCCGACTACTATTTATATTCCGAAGAATGTTCTTGATTTATCTCCTACAGCGAATAATTATGTAAGAGTTACAGACAGGAATAGGAATGACATATTACCAGATACTGCTGTAGAGTATAATTTTTATGTTCCTTCTTTTGTCAGCTATGGAGAGGTGTTTGCAATTCAGCAAGAAGCAGAGAATGATGCGCATGCAAGACTGAACCAGACATTAGGGGAATTTGTTTCATCTGATAATATTGTCATTGAATCAAGCGAGATGAGGGGTGTTCCAACATTATGGGGTCCTGCTATAATGGAGGTTAGAGTATGGCACTGAGGTTAAGATTGGAGCTGGGAAAGAAAGCCGTGTTCTTTACATTTGTAGCCTGCATCTTTTTGTCTTTGCTGGTATTTTCTTCTGTTGTTGGGAATAACTATAAGCTTAGGCAAAAGAGCTTTGCAATAGAGACAAGGATATACACTATGAACGGATTTATTTCCAGTCTTGAGGAAGATATAGGGAGGGGAGCATATATTGCAGGATTTAGGTCACTGATTTCTCTGGAAAATAGTGTTGTAAGCACAGGCATTTATCTGTCCAATTTGAGTTCTACATTCGAAGAATTGTTTTTTAATGGAACAATCAATGGAACTAATTCTTCTTTTGTATGGAACAATACATTTAGCGATTGGATGGAAAAAATAAAAGATGAAGCTGAAAAAGTAGATATTCTTCTTAATTTTACAGTAAATGATATTTCTATAAGCCAGGATAACCCATGGAATGTAAGGATTGATGTTGATATAGATATCCTTATGACAGACAGGGAAAGCATTGTTAAGTGGAATAAAAATAAACTAATTACATCTTATTTAGAGCTAGAGGGCTTTGAAGATCCATTGTATATGCTGGGAACAAATGGTGTTGTTGAGAATAAGATTAGAAGGGGAAATTTTAGTTATTTTGTAAATGGAGCTGATATATCAAATCTTTTGAATCATACTTATGAAGGATATTATACAGCATTTAGTGGAGCTCCAAGTTATTTGATGAGGCTTGAAGGAAACTTTGGAGAATCAGAATATGGAATTGAGAGTTTGGTTGATGTTGCTGAGTTAGTGGGCAAAGGAGTTTCTCCTAAAGATAAAAGCATTGTGGATTATATTTATTTTGGGACTGAGAATCCTGTAAAGTATCATGTATCAGGAGCGCCTTCCTGGTTTAAACTAGACAATAGTTCAAATATAAATAATAGCTTAGGTCATTATGATTTATATGAGGTTAGTGGATTAGTTTAATATAATAGAAGAAACATTTAAATAGGGTAAACTAGATAAACAGCAATCAGAGGGTAATATGTGGGGAAAAACAATAAAAACAGAGGTGGATAGTCTTGTTTCCCTTATTCAGGGAGAGGAGAAAATTTCTATTAAAGAAGCTGCACGAAAATTAGGGGTGCCTGTTTCAACTGTAAGCGAATGGGCTTCATTTCTTGAAGAAGAGGGTATTATCAATATTGAATATAAGTTTACTACTCCATTTCTCGTAAAAAAAAAGCTTAGTGATGAACAGATTAGGGATCTCAAAAGCAAAGTAAAAGAAGAAAAAGACATCTTTGACAGGAAAAGCGACAGCACATTATCTTATCTTAACAAACTTGAAGAAGAGGTTGAATCTTTGGAAGAACTTTTTGAAGATCTCGGGAATAATTTTAAGTCAAGGCTTTCAGATGCAGGGAAGGAACTAAAAGAGTTGAGAAAAGCAGAAGAGGAGAAGCAATCCTTGAACAAGGAAATACTTGAATCAAAACAAAAGTTTATTAAACAGGTGGCAGATGTCAACAAACAGCTTGCCAAAGAGCAATCGGATTATAACAATATCTATAATTTTCTTTATAACCAATCCCAGGTAGAAGGGCAGATATTAGATATCCAGGATGATGAACTAGAGCTTATCAAGTCAACTGATAGATTACTTGGCAAGAAACTTAAGCAGCTAAGGAGCCAGATTAATAAGAAGAAATCAGGACTATCTCAAAAGAAGCAGGATATGACTGAGGATACAGAAGATAATCTAAAAGAGCTTGAAAAAAAATATTCTGAATTAAAAGATACTCTTGAAGAAGAAAAACAAGTGATTGAGGAGCTTATCAAGGAAAATAAAGAGCAGGAAAAACAGATAGAATCATTGAAAAAAGATGTCCTTTCAAAGATGAAGACAAGCAACTCAAATCTGGACAAGACAGTAGCAGAGGTAAAAGAAGTTCCTAAGAAGCTAAAAGTTCTTATGAAGAAAAAAAAACAAGTATCGAAGATACTAGAAGGAATAAGCTATAATGAAAGGATGCTCAAGGAAAAGTTAATGGATTTGATGAAGAAAGGGTCTGCCCTTAATCTTGCAGATTCTTCTACAGATATAATGGAAGAATTTAAAGGACTTGAGAAAGATTTAAGTGAAATAACAAAGAAAAAAGGATTTTTTGAAAAAGAGATTAAAAAGATCTTCAAGCTTTTGAAATTTTAATTTATAAGGTTTGTTTAACAAAAAGAGGTGCAAATGGTGAAAAAAAGAGGTGGGAAATCAGCTTCTGCTAAGAAGAAGAGCATTAAAAAAGTCAGAAAGCATTCTAGGAAGATTAAACATGCTAAAACTGTCTATAAAAAAACCGCTTCTAAAAAACCTATAGCTCAAAAACAAGCTGTATCCCAGAAACATAGTTCTAAAAAGCTCCTGAAAACATATAATATCAATTCAGGAGGAATTCCTGTTACAGTCAATATCTATCATGACCCTTCAGAGTTTGTACCTCTTTATGAAGTGCAGCTGTCTTCAATCAGCAAAACTACTGGATTGGTTCTTGAGAAGATCAGAGAAGAGCTTGTCAATAAAGTCAACCTGGGAATAATTGATATAACTGATACAAAAAGAAGCAATCTTGTTGAGGGAAAATTTGCCGATGCTACTTCTGTTCTTGTTAAGAAATATTTTCCAGGACTTGATGAAAAGTCTGAAAGATTCCTGACATCTTATCTTGTCAAGAAAAGCCTGGGTATGGGAGATGTTGAATTGTTGATGAGTGATCCAGATTTGGAAGAGATAGCTATCAATTCTTCTGAAGAGCCTGTTTGGGTCTATCACAAGAAATTTGGATGGCTTAAAACAAATATTGTAGTCTCTAATGAAGACCAGACAAGACATTATGCAACAATGATCGGAAGAAAGGTCAACAGGCAGATAACTGTGCTTGAGCCTTTGATGGATGCTACAATGTTAACAGGGGATAGGGTCAATGCAACCCTGATGCCTGTTTCTACAGCAGGGAATACAATGACTATCAGAAAGTTTGCATCGAAACCATGGACTATTGGTGATTTCATAAAAGTTGGAGCAATATCTTCATCAGCTGCTGCTTTAGTTTGGGAGTGTGTGCATTATGAAATGTCTGCAATCATTGCAGGAGGAACAGCCTCTGGGAAGACCTCTATGTTAAATGTTCTTACGAACTTTTTCCCACCAAACCAGAGGATAATCTCTATTGAAGATACAAGAGAGATACAGCTTCCTTCATTTTTGCATTGGGTACCAATGCTCACACGGCTCCCAAACAATGAAGGCAAAGGCGGAATAACAATGCTTGATTTGCTTGTAAACTCATTAAGACAGAGGCCTGACAGAATTGTTGTTGGAGAGATCCGAAGGAAAGAAGAAGCAGAAGTGTTGTTTGAGTCTATCCATACAGGGCATTCTGTATATGCCACAATCCACGCCAATAACACGCATGAAACAATAACAAGGCTTACAAACCCTCCTATAGAGATTCCAAAGACAATGCTTCCAGCTGTTTCATTATTACTGGTGCAGTACAGGAATAGAAGGACTGGGCTGAGAAGGACTTTTGAATTAGCAGAGATAAAGGAAAACGGGGAGCCAAATATCCTTATGAGATATGATGTCAGGAGTGATATATTGAAGAAAACTGCAAATTCTATTGCAATCAGGAATAATCTTGAGCTTTATACAGGAGCAACCCAGAGTTCTATCAAAAAAGAGCTTTCTGAAAAAGAGGCTGTATTGAAATGGATTGTAAAACAAAAAACAAGCACTGTTGATGAAGTTGGAAGAGCGATGGCTGAATATTATACCAACAAAGATAACCTCATGAAGATGGTGAGGGCAAATAAACCATTTGGGGGGTAGAAATTTTAAAGGCTTTTATTTCTAGAGTTACAGGTTCGCTTCCAGGACTTGATCTTAAGTTAAGACAGGCTGGAATGAAAGAGACTCCTGAAGAGTTTGTCAAGAAAACATTCTTTACTTCATTTTACATGACAACAGGACTTAGCTTGTTTTTATTTGCTATTTTTTCAAAGGTTAAATTTTTAGCTGTCATCTTAGCTGTCCTGTTCCCAATAATATTTCTTGGGACATTTCTGTATTTTGTAAAACTTCCTGATATAAAAATTATCAAAAAAAGAAAATCCATTGACAGAGAAGTTGTGTATGCAGGAAGGTTTTTGATTGTAGAGATGGAATCTGGAGTGCTATTGTATAATGCAATGGCTAATGTTGCAAAAAGCTATAAAGAGATTGGAAAGGAATTTAGCAATATCCTTAACAACATTGATATGGGGACAAACATAGAAGATGCTTTGAATGAGACTATTGAATTTACTCCTAGTCCTGATTTCCGGAGATTGTTGTGGCAGATTATTAATGCTCTTCGTACTGGCTCAGATGTTTCTGAATCATTAAAATCAGTTGTTGAACAGATTACAAGAGAACAGATAATTGAGATCAAGGCTTATGCCAAAAAGTTGAATCCTCTTGCAATGTTTTACATGATTATTGCTGTTATTTTGCCTAGCTTGGGGATTACCATGCTGATTGTGCTTTCAAGTTTTATATCTATCCAACTTAGTCTGCCTCTTCTAGTGGGAATTGCAGTCCTTCTAGGATTATTGCAGTTAATATTCTTTGTGGTAATCAAGTCTTCAAGACCTGCGGTGAGTGTATGAAATTAATCAATCAGATAAAAGCAAAGTTAAAAGCGAAAAAAAGAAAAGCATTAGAGAAAAGGTTCAAGAAACAGACAAAGCATTTTGCTCTTGATAAATATCTGTCAAAAGCCGGGTTTTCAGTGCAGTCACATCTGCTTTCAAGAGGGCTGTTCAAAGCAGGGCTTGTAATAAACTTAATCATATCAATCTACCTTTTGCTTTTCTTTGCAACAAAGCAAGGATATACCCTTCCTTATATTATCCTAATTCTTTTTGTTGTATGGACTCTTGCATTTTTCTTATTTTTAGCATTGATTTGGGTAGGGTTTTATCTGTTTTTGGATTTGAGGATTTTCAAAAGAAAATTAAGCATGGAAGAAGTACTGCCTGATTTTTTATTTCTTACTGCCACAAATATTAGGTCTGGAATGACTGCGGATAAAGCTTTGTGGTTTGCTGTTAGACCTAGATTTGGGGTATTGGCAAAGGAGATTGAGACTGTTGCAAAAGAAGTGATGAGCGGGGTTGAGCTTACAGATTCTTTAGAAATGTTTGCTGACAAATATGAATCTGATATCCTGAAGAGATCTATAAATCTTTTAGTGGAAGGAATCAAGTCAGGAGGAGAGATTGGAGATCTGCTTAATAGAATAGCTGCTAATATCCAGGAATCCAGAATAATGAGAAAAGAGATGGCTGCCGATGTCACAACTTATGTTATCTTTATTACATTTGCAGCTGTTGTTGCTGCGCCTGTATTATTAGCTTTGTCAAGCCAGCTAATCATGATAATCGGAAGTATTGTCTCAAAAGTAGATGTCCCTGCTTCAGGAAACATGATGTTTGCAATTACAGGTATTTCAGTAACTCCTGGAGACTTCAGAATTTTTGCATTTACTTCACTTAGTATAACTGCTTTCTTCTCATCTATAATTGTAGCTACAATCAAAAAAGGGACAATCAAGGAAGGAATAAAATATATTCCTTTGTTCATGATAGTAAGCATTCTATTCTTTTTAATCGCTTCTGCATTTTTAGGCTCTATTTTAGGAGGTATGTTCTTGTAGTTTTTGCCTAGAAAAGTTTATATAGAAAAGAGTTTTGAATATAAGAGAGGTGTATATATTGAATAAAAAAGCACAAGCAGCAATGGAATTTCTTATGACTTATGGCTGGGCTTTGCTTGTCGTGTTAGCAGCAATAGGAGCACTAGCTTATTTTGGTGTATTGAGTCCTGAAAGATTTTTGCCTGAGAAATGTGTTCTTGTTCCAGGAGTAGCTTGCCTTGATTTTAAAGTGACTACTACTAACATTACTTTGATAATATCTAATTCATTAGGAAGAGATATGACTGTTACAAATGTTGCTGCTGTAAACTGTAGCCAGGCTTTTAATCAGGAGTTGAAAAATGGAGACCAGTTTGAGTTTACTATGACTGGTTGTGATAATGGAGAAGTTGATGCAAGATTCAAAGGAGATATTGTAATAGATTATACAAGCAAAGATTCTGGACTTGAGAAAACAATAAGGGGTTCAATGTCAGCTAAGATACAATGAAACTGAATAAGAAAGCACAACAATCAAGAAACGATTTAGCAGTATGGTATGCTGTATGTTTTGTAATTGTTCTTGTTACTGTTGGAGCTTTATATGGATTAGGATTTATTGGAAATGGATTTAGTCATGGTTCTTTGATTGACAGCAATAAGATAACAGCAGCTGCTATTGCTGTTCCTGTTGAAGAAGCTCCTGTTGAGCAGATAAATGATAGTGATAATTCTACTGTTACTGATGGTGAATAGTTTTACTACATAGAAACAAAATAAAAACATTTAAATATAGGTTATATCTAAGGGCAGTATATTAGTATACATTTTAGTATACTTCAAAATTGTTTAAAAAAAGAGGTGAAAGTATATGTACAAAAAAGGTCAAGCAGCAATGGAGTTCTTGATGACCTATGGTTGGGCTATTCTAGTTGTATTAGCAGCAATCGCAGCATTAGCTTATTTCGGTGTTTTGAGTCCTGATAGATTCTTACCTGAGAAATGCACAATGCCATCAGGAATAGCATGCATAGATTTTAGATATTCTGGAACAGCAATTGAAATGGCTATACAAAACGGAGCAGGATTTGATATGACTGGTATAAGTGTTGCAGTTAATGGAACAGGTTGCAATGCAGCAGATAATTCAACTCAGACAACATTGACAAATGGTCAGCAAGCAACATACTCTGTAACATGCAGCCCAGCTTCAGGTAAGTTTAAAGGAGATGTAACCTTTGCTTATACTAACCAGGCAACAAGTATGGCACATACTAAGGTAGGAGAAATTATAATAAAAATACCTTAAGTATAGTATTTTTTTTTATTTTTTTTATTTTTTTAGATTAGATTTTAAACTGTTCTAGAAACTCTTTCTCTATAAAATGAAGTTTAGCAGGGATTATTAGACAAAAAGGCGGTTGTTTGAAATCTATTTCTTTAAGTTGTTCTGGAGTTCCATACTTTATTACTGGATTATCTGAGCCAATTCTTGCACAGGCAATTGCTTTTGTTTCTGGCGTAACACCTTGTTTTTCTAAGTAAGTTAATGCATGTTTTATTGTTAGAAATCTATTTTCATCAGGTCTTAGATCTAGAAGGAATAATGTATGCAATCCTTTGTCTAGGTTGTTAACCAAAACATCATAAGGAGCTTTGACATTTTCATTTTCAAAAGGTATTGAGGTTATCTTGCCGAATTTATAGACTTCTAAGCCTGTTATTCCAATTGCTGATATGATTGAAGCATTATGGATTATTTTTGTTTGTATGCCTTGTTTTTTAGCTCTTAGGAATAAGTCTGTGTGAGTTGTGGCGCACATTGGATCTCCTATAACTAAGAAAGCTGTGTCTGATTCTTTTGCGTGTTTCAGGATTGTATTTTCAGCTTCTTTTTCTACAAGGCTTCTATCTGCTAAAATTATCTCTTTTCCATAGAGTTTTTCTAGGGTATTTTTTGAACATTGAAGTTTAGAGGTATAGCTTTCTAAGTAGATATATTTACATTTCTTGATTATTTCCAGGCCTTTTAATGTTATATCTTTCTCGTCATTAAGTCCTATTCCTATGAAGTATAATGTCATAATCATACTAATTTGGCTTTGTTTTTTAAACTTTCGTGTTAAAAGTATATTCTCTAGAATAGAAATCTTTAAATATAAGTTTAAGTATATAAAGAACTTATCAAATTGAGTTTTTTTGGCGGAAAACTCATTTGTGTGTGTTGCGTTTCTTAATTTAGCGATTAAAAAACGTTTTTTGTGGTTGAAAAAGCCTTAATCGGTGTTGATTACCTGTTGGCGCAAGTAAACAACTAACTTTTTCTAGAGAGTATTATACAATACTCATATATAAAGATTTGTATATCCCAGTTTATATATTAGGGTATACAGAAATAAAAGAGGTAAAAAACCGAAAAGAGGGGGATAAAAAAATGGACTTTATCGTAGAAAACGCACTAAACAATGCGCCTGAAACGCAAATAGAAGACAATGTAGGTCAGGCAAAAATAAAAGTATTAGGAGTAGGTGGAGCAGGAAACAACATGGTTGGCTGGCTATACAACAAAGGGATTAAAGGAGCAGAGATCATTGCAGCCAATACAGACCAGCAGCATTTGAATATTACAGACGCTGATGCCAAATTTTTGATAGGAAGAGAAGTGACACGAGGCCTTGGATGTGGAGGATATCCTGAGAAAGGAGCAGAAGCTGCTCAGGAAAGCCTGAATGAAATCAAAGAGCATCTGAAAGAAACAGACATGGCTTTTATATGCGCAGGAATGGGAGGAGGAACTGGAACTGGAGCTGCCCCTGTGGTGGCGCAAGTTGCAAAAGATGCTGGAGCAATAGTGATTGGAACAGTCACAATGCCTTTCAATATTGAAAGAGCGAGAATAGACAAAGCAGAATTTGGACTTCAGCAGCTAAGACAAGTTTCTGATACAGTTATTGTAATTGACAATAACAGGCTGGTAAATATCGCTGGAAACTTGCCTATACAGCAGGCTTTTGCAGTTGCAAATGAATTGATTTCAACAATGATCAAAGGTATAGTTGAAACAATAGCAGTTCCAAGTTTAGTTAATTTGGATTATGCAGATGTTAAAGCAATAATGACAAATGGAGGAGTTGCAGCTATTGGAGTTGGAAGTTCAGATACAAACAATAAGGTTGAAGAAGCAGTCAAAGGAGCTTTGAACAATCCACTGTTAGATATCAATTATGAAGGAGCAACTGGAGCTTTAATCCATATTATTGGTGGTCCAGATATGACTCTGGATGAAATCAGCAGAGCTGGAGAATTGGTAACAGAAAGCTTGGACGATGATGCCAATGTTATCTGGGGAGCAAGAGTGTCAGATGACATGAAAGGCAAGATGACTGTAATGACTATAATTACAGGAGTAAAAAGCCCATGGATACTTGGTAAAGTGGACCACACACAGCCAAGTGAGAAGGCTAGGCAGATAAGCGAAGAATTAGGCATTGAAATAGTGCAATAAAACGGGATAAGTCCATTATCCCCTCTTATTTCATAGTCACAGGTATTATGTGATGTGTTTTTCTTGCCTTCATTTTATTACTCCCTAACCACCCCCAAAATGAAGGCAAAAATGCTTTCTCCGCTGCAGCAATGCAGTCGGAGATTTTTTTATTTTCTTAATAGAATCCTATTGTTTTTTCTCAAACTAAAGGTTCACCTTATAGATACCCGTGATGAGTTAGTACTATCTCGTTTTGCTCGATAGTACGAACGCCCCTGTTAGAATTATTGTTTTTTCTCAAATAGAATGTTCTTTTTTCCGCTGTAAAGCCCCATCTTGCTCATAGAATCATATTGCTCTGCTGTTAAGGTTAAAGGGGAGATTGTGAAGTTGTGATCTTCTTTTATTTTAGCACATATCTCTTTTATTTTGCCTGAATCAATGTTTTCTCCTATCAGAAGGATGTTTGCCCTATCTTTTGCTTCTTCCCCATGCAGAACAATAGCCTGAAGCCCAGACATGTCCTTGACTTTGCTGATAAATATCTTTAGGACTTGGACATCTTTCTTAAACATCTTGTATAAGAAATCACTTTTCCCTGTTCTTTTGAATTTGTAAAGCTTTAATTTCTTTATTTTAATTTCTTCGAAAAGCTCTAGTTTTACAAGCTTATTTATTATCCTGAATGTAGTTGGATTTGGAACATTTGCTGCTTTTGAGATCTCTCCTAAATACATTCCTCCTGTCTTGTCGTTGATGATAGTGTTTAGAATTGCCAGTATCTTCTTATCAAATAAGTCTGTTAATACATCAACCGCCTGCATAGGATAATAGAAAGAGTAAGTTGTATTTAAATCTTTTCATTTTTGAAATTATGTTTTATTTATTGAAGATGGTTTTATTTATGAAATATTTAGACGAGAAAGATTATTTTGTCTGCTCTTTGTAATACTTTTCAACATCTTTTAGAGTATTAATGTCTTTAGCAGACTTTTCCATATGCCTTAATCTGATAACTCTAGGGAATCTTAAGGCATAGCCGGAAGAATAATTAGATGATTTTTGTATCTCTTCATAGGCTATTTCAACAACAATTTTTGGCTTAACAATGACTGTTTTGCCTTTTTGGCTTATTGCCAATGGCTTAAGAAGTTTAGTAAGCTCTGTAAATGTAACTCCTTTCGAAGCGTCAGACTTTGTCTGGGTACCTAATTTTTCCTTAATTCCAGTTCCAACTTTGCCAATTTCAACAAAATTTTCGTTTTTATCCAAGCAAGCAAGTGTGAAGCTTGAAAACCATTTAGCCCTTTTTCCTTCTCCCCATTGCGCTTTTATTATAACTAAATCTAGAGGTTCTTTTGTTCCTTTTAGCTTGACCATTGAACCAACTCTAGCTCCTGGTTTGTATACTGCATCCAATTTCTTTAACATCAGCCCTTCATGACCTTCATTTAGTGATTTTTCATAGAATTCCTCAACTTCTTTCTCATTTTTGACTATTTTAGCTTTTGAAAGCACTATTTGCTTGTCTTTTGGCTCTATTATCTTTTTTAACAGGGTTCTTCTTCTTTCAAATGGCTCTTGAATCATACTTTCTCCATTATAAGCTATACAGTCAAAAACATTAAGCTCAATAGGGAAATCCTTGGCCATTTGATCTATATTGTACTTTCTTTTAATTCTTTGAGACACATTTTGAAAAGGAAGATACGCTTTAGTAATTGGATCAAAGCCAAGTGCTTCTGAATCCAGAATAAAATTCTTTCCTTTAACATATTCTTTAATGTATTTTACTGCATCTGGGAATTGTTTGGTTACATTTTCAAGATTTCTTGTAAAAAGCTTGATTGTTTTTTCATCTTTATGCACTTGGATCCTGAATCCATCATATTTGAATTCAGCCTGACAAGGAGAACCTACTCTTTCTAGAGCAGCTTTTGCATTTGCTTCTTTTGGACCTAGCATAACTTTTATTGGAACTCCTATTTTTAGGCTGATTGTCTTTATTTGGCCTTTTTTTGCTTTTTCTGCAACTAAAGCAAAATCATTAGACAGATCATATGCTTTTTGCACTAAATCAACTTGATTATTGTAGATTTCTCTATCTGTGACCTCAATTGTTTTTTCTTCTTTGTTGTATTTAACACCTGCTTTTGGGAAATAAGCCCACACAATAGCATCTCTTAAAGTTCCTTTAGCTGTTCCTACTCTTAGCTCTTCTAATAATGTTCTAACAATATACTTTGCTTCTTT
>JAAOYC010000059.1 GCA_018221125.1 Candidatus Woesearchaeota archaeon | reverse complement strand
TATATCTTCTTTGTCAATTAAGATATATGGAAACAAAAGAGGTGTTAAAAAAGGCATTGAAAAGTGCTATGAAAGAAAGAGATTGGTTACTTCTAGAAAGCAGATATATCCAAAAGCTAAAATATGCAATCAAAATCAAAGATTTGAATCTAATCAGAAGATTTGAAAAAAAGGCTGCAAGAGCTGAAAGCAGAATAAATCAGTTTGAAAAGAGAATTCTTAAGATAACTGATTTTCTAAGAAAAATTTTTCCTAGCTGGAATCAGGCTTTATTTGAGACAGAGGAAAAATTGAAATTATATAACAAGAATATTCTCAAAAGGGTTTCTTATGTTGATGGAACTATAATCAAATTATTGAAAGAAAGAGAGACTAATTATGACAAGATAAATAGTGAAGTTGATGCTGTGATGAAAGAAGGCATAAGCCCGATGTTGGTTTTATTAGGGCATTTAGAAAAGGAATTCAAGAGAATATCTGCAGAGGAAGTGATTGTAGAAGAGAGAAAGGAAGGAGAAGAAGTGCTTGAAACTTCTCTAAACAAACAACCATTCTTGATTTTATTTCACAGTGCAAACCAGAAAACATATGTGAATTCTATTCTTGCAGCAAGGCATGCTTTGCCTGAATATTATATGGGAAGGAAACTGGAATATGCTTTTGAAGCTGATTATTTCTGGATAGAACATCATGGAAAGATTTCTGGATTTTTAGGGCATGCGCCTCATGGAATGATTCCAGGAAGAGCTAAAAAAATATTGAATATGAGGCGTGGAGAAACATCTGCAGAGAATATCCTGAAACGTAAAGGGCTTTTGATTCCAAAATGGCTTTTTGCAAGGATCGGCAAGATAAAACTTGCTGTTGAAGTCAAGTCAGGATGGGGCTCTGATACAAATGCATTAGATGAGCTAGTGAAAATGGTAAAATCTTATCATTTGGAGAATAATATAATCTTTTATTGTTTTTCTGTGTGGGTTTTGTCTTATCTCAAAGCAAAACTTCCTAATGCTTTGACTATTGTTATTTGCTGGAGAGGTCCTGGCGGCTCTGTAATACAATTTCCTTTTAACAGACCTTTTGAAAGCATAAAAAAATGGGGTTTTTTTGTTTCTGCAGGAAATCTCGGTTTTGTAGATGTTTTATCAAGTCCAGCTAAGAAATCTGAAAAAAAGATTATAAAACAGATAAGCAAATCAACATCTGCTAATAAATATCATTTTGCAGGAAGAGTTAAATCAAGAGAACAATTTGACTGGTTGTTGAAACATGGGGCAAGAGGAGGAATGCTTTGGGTTGATGCTGATAAATTAATCAATTGGATTATTCAAGGAGAAGCATTAAGAAAGAATGAAGAGAGAAGTGTAGCTTAAACAACCTCTCCAATAATACTTCTTAACATATGTCCTGTTACTTTAATGTTGATGAATTTGTTTAATTCTAGACGCTGCTTTATTCCTATTATTAATGGATAAGTTCCTATTTGCCTAGCGAAAGTTGTTTTTCCATCCCAAATTTCTGTTCTAACATCTTTTAAAATAGTTCCTTTTGGAGTAATTTTTTCTAACATTGGCCAGTCAACTTCCTGCCTTACTTGATTTCTCCATTTCCAGTAATATTTTTTGTTCTTTTTTATGAATTTATTCCCCACAGTATTGTATAAAGGAGTTCCTTCAAAGATATCTACCTGCCTTATGTTGATTCTTCTTAGCAGCAAATCTTCGTCGAGAAATTTCTTTAGCCATTTAGTATTATGTTCATTTGTTGTCTTGCTTTCTCCAATCAATCCGAATAATAGGTTGATGCCTGGCAGGAATTTTGGCATTCCATTTGGTCCTGGAGTTTTGCCATATTTGTTGATTAGTTTTACAGCTTTGTAAGTTGTTTCCGGGTCTGAATTAAGATTGTTTTGCTTTATAACTTCTGGGTCAAATGATTCTACTCCGAAAGCTGCTGTGTTTCCTTCTGTGCAGTATTTGACAATAGCTTTTGTTATTTCTTCTCCTTTTTTTGTTATAACATTAGCAGGATTTACATTGTCTATATGCAGAACTTTTGGATTGAACTTTTCTCTTATTTCTTTTATGATTTCAACTGCTTCTGGATAGCTGTAGTAGCAGGATTGTTTTCCTAATCTGAAATGTTTTACTCCTAGTCTGCTTAGAGCTTTGACTTCTTTTAGAATATCTGATTTTTTCCTGAATGAAATTCTGTTTTTCAGAGGCTCTGTGCAAAAACTGCAGTGCTTTGCTCTTGAGCAGCCTTTTGAAGTTTCTAATTCAATGATTCTCAAGTCGGGAATCTGCTTTATGATTTCTGCTCCTTTGACAGCAAAATCTCTTATTTCATCATATGATGGATTGAAGAATTTTATTTTTTGGAAGTTTGATAAATCTACACGTTCAAAGAATTTTCCTCCTTCTGCTGATGTGCCATAGACTGCTGGACCTGTTAATATTTTTTTGCAGGATATGTCTTTTGTCAGCTTTATGATTTCTTTTAATGTTCCTGGAACAGCAGATAGGTATTTTCCTGGTGTATGGACTCCAGCTATTATTATTAGTTCCTTGGTGTTGTTTAGAATATCTTGGATGTTTTCGAAGTTCTTAGTTAGGTTGTAGGTTTTTATGTCTGTTTTTTGAGAAGGCTTAATTACTTTGCCCACCCTTTTCGCAGCAAACTGCTTCTCCCACCCCCTCCGTCCACCTTGTTCTTGCTGCTGCTTGAGTTGCAGCTTATACAGTCTCAAGTCATCTATTGTTAGATATGTTGGAATTTTGTCAAGACTGCCAGCAATGTATCTTGGATATGTGCCTAGATAAGGTGGGACACCTAATCCAGCTGGTTCATCTGTATAACAATCTAATATTGTAATCATGAATTAGAAAATATTAAATATGATTAAAAACCTTTGTGTTTTTATGGCAACAAAAGAGATTAATATTCCTAATGCACTTACTGTATTAAGATTATTGATAACTCCTTTTATTTTGTATTTTATACTTGTTTCTAAGACTTATACTGCATTGATCTTGTTTGCTATTGCAGTTTTTACAGATGGCCTTGATGGTTATCTTGCAAGAAAGAATGGTCAGGGAACTCCATTTGGAAGGATTATGGACCCTATTTCAGACAAGATACTTTTTGGTACTGGTTTACTTGGAATATTGATAACATATCAGCTTTGGTATTGGCTTGTTTTTTTTGGAGTCCTTGGAATAGTATATGTTACTGGTTATGTGTATTTTATTAAAAAAGAATTGAGAGTAGCAAAAATTGGAAAAATTATTCTTGGATTGGAATTTCTTATTCTGGCAGTATTAATCTGGGGAATTGTGAATAACTATATATTTGTCCTACTTACACTTTTGATGGCAATTCCTGCTTTTGGTTATTTTTTTAGAGGAAAAAAATGATTGAGATTATTTTGATATCAATTTATTTCATGCTGCCTGCTTATTTTGCAAACATGATTCCTGTTTTTGCTGCTAAACTGAAGTTTTTGAATTATCCTGTTGATTTTGGCAAAAAGTTCAAAGGAAAGCCTATTTTTGGAAGCCATAAGACATGGAGAGGATTATTTTTTGGAGTGATTACTGGAATAATTATTGCTTATCTGCAGAAGCTGCTTTATATTTATCCGTTTTTTTCAAGCATTAGTCTAGTTGATTATTCAAATTGGCTGGCTTTGGGATTTTTGCTCGGGTTTGGAGCTTTGATTGGAGATTTGGTTAAAAGTTTTTTTAAGAGAAGAGCTGGAGTCAAAGCAGGGCAAAGGTTTATCCCATGGGATCAATTAGATTATACAATTGGAAGCTTATTGTTTGTTTTTATTGTGTTTATTCCATCCTGGCAGATAATTGCTGCTATAGTTGTTATTAATTTTATACTGCATGTTATAGCAAATCATCTGGCTTATTATGCTAAGCTAAGTGATGTTAAGTGGTAGAACTAAGAGTTATTTGAAATTTCTGAATTTTTTTAGATTAGTTCCATATCCAATATATTGTTTTATCCAGTTTATCATTCCAAAGTGCTTTGGGACATTATACTTTCCTTTTAGCCAGTTGTATTCCCACCAGCAAGTACTTTTTCCATGGACATCTCTGTGTTTTTTCCTAGAACTCGGACAGATAGGACATACAAATTTTAGATGATATAATGCACCCTTTTTCTTTTCCATGAAAAGCGATGGAAATGTTAAAATCTCCAGCATTGTTACCCAAAGAACATATTTTATTTTTTGCATTAATTTTCTCCCAAATCCTATATTAATAGGGTTTTCAATTTCTTCTCTCATGTAATTTACAAATCCTCTGAGTATCATCAAGGCTCCTGTTGGAAGCCCATATAAAAATACAAGGGAAAAAGTTAGTACCAGCAGATTAATATTTTCTAATACCCTAAATAAAAGTATACTAAAGATAAAATAACTTATTATTGCATTTGGATCAAATCTTATTATTAGTCCTGTTATCATGATTGCTATCAGGATAAAAGTGCCTATCTTCAAATTAAATGAATAAAAAACAAATAGAATAGCTGCAATGAGTATTATCCTTCGCATCCACTGAAAGTATATTTTTCCATATTCCAGTTCTTCTTTTGCAATCTTTGCTAAGAGGAATCCTACAGGGAGCCCTAACAATGAGACTATTATTGCAAGAATTATGTTTAATATGTCCACTTTGAATGCCCCCATTGTATTAGTAAGTCAATGCCAAGCTTTTCAATATTTGTTGGAGTGTCGCATGCTCCATAGCAGCTTCCTAGCCAGATAACAACATCTGCATTTGTTTGTTTTTCTATTTCTTTTTGTATATTCTTTGCTTCTGTTTTTAATCCGTCTGGCAGCTGGATGCAGACTAGCTTTGCTTTAGTTTTCTTGATTTCTGCTATTGCTTTGGATAATTCTAAGTCGTATTGCATTATTTCTTCCTCTTTGCTTTCCTTTCTCTTAAATAAGGAAATCTCATGTATTTTTTGCATTCTAGGCAGTAATAGACAACTTTGCCCTCTCTAGTTCTTACTCTTACATTTTTTCCAGGCATTAAGTAAGAATAACAATGCTTGCAGAATCTTCTTTTTAGTTCTGATGGGATTCTTATCTTAAATTTCATTGCTAGTTCCCGAGCTAGCTTGATATATCTATTGGAGAGTTTTTTATCTTTTCTAAATGTTTTTTTTGCCTGTTCAAATAAAACTTTGATTCTTTCTCTTGCAATCTCTTTTTGCTTTTGAGGCTTTTTTTGGTATTTTCCCATTATTGTCTTAGATTACAATCACCTTTTTAAATCTTTGCGATTTACTATAATTATGTTTGAGTTTTTAAAAGGATTATTTAAACAAGAAGTGGAAAAACAGGAAGTTAATGTTAGTGAGATTTCTACATGGTTTTCTGGCAGCACTAAACAGGCTTTTGAAGGCTTGAATACAGAACTTGAGAATGATTTTGAAGAAATTAGAGGGCTGCTGAATAATCTTAAAAATGATTTATCTGTTCTGGAAAAGGCTGAAATCAAGGATGAAGACAAGATTCAAGACAAGATAAAGCATATAGTGCTTGGGCACAGGGCAAGCTATGTAAGGGTGTTGTCTCATTTTGTTGATTCGATTGATATTCCTGAAAAGATTGATTATGAAGAAGGAAATAGGACTTGTTTTGATATTGAAGAAAGCCTGAATCAAATAGCAAAGACAACAGTAAAGAGTTATCAGGCTGTCCAGCATCTGTTCCATAGCGAGCTGGAAAAGATTACCAAATATCTGAAAAGATTAAATGACTTGTTAAAGCAGATCAGGGAAAGGATTCAGAAGAGCAAGGTTGTTGAGATTGACAAGATAAAAAAGGAGATTAGTCTATTAATAAATTCAATAGAAAAAAAGAAAAATATCAGCATTGAGCTTAGGGAAAAAGGAAGCAATCTCTTGGAGACTGAAAATTCTAAAAAAGAGATTGAGGATAAAATCAAAGAGATTAAACAAGGCAAGGATTTTTCAAGATTAGAGGAATACAGCAGAGAGCTTGAAGAGACTGGAGAATTGATCAGGCAAAAAGAAAATGAAACTCTTCAGTTATTCTCCCCTCTTGAAACAGGATTAAAGAAATTCAAGAGAATAACTCTTGAGCACGAAAAGATGGTGGGAGATTATGCTGATTCTGCTATGAAAGCTTTGCTAAAAGACAAGGAATTCAAGATAGTGGAGATACTAGAAAGCATGAAAAAAAGCATTTTATCAGGAGGAATTGATTTAAGAGACAGGAAAAGAGAGAAGACTCTCAAGGGAATTGAATATGTATTTCCCCAGAAATTAAAGAGCATTGTTTCTGAATATAACAGCTTGCTAGAGCAAAAAGAGGATATCAGGAGAAATCAAAGCTCAAATCCGGCAAAATCAAATCTTAAAGAGCTTGAATACAAACTTGAGCATACTTTGTTTAATCTGAAGAAGCTAAAGGAAGATGTAGAACTTACTGAAAAAAAATATGGCCATATCAATATTGAATCTCTTAAGAAAGGATTAGAAGAACAAATCAAAGAAACAGTAAATATTGAAGTCAGTATAATCCTATAATTATTTCTTTTTTATTTTCTTTTTAACTGCTTTCTTTATTTTACTGGCTTTTTCTTTTATGTTAACTCCTTTCACTTTACTGCTTACTTTAGCAACTACTGCTCCTGCTTTTTCCATTTTGCTGCTGAGCAAAGCAAGTACAATCAGAAGGATTATTATTCCTATCATCACATATCTTATATAAAAAGAATTTAGCGCACTTTGGATTTTTGACAAGAACATAGAAGCGCCTCCTACTGCTGATATCTCTTCTTTAACTTCTTCTTTGAATACTCTTGCAAGAGTTTTTGGTTTAGATGGTTCTTTTGGTTCTGAAGGTGCTGTAGTTGTTATTATCTCTGGAGCTTCTTCACCTGCTAATTTTATCAATACAGTTGCTTTAGTTCCCAATCCGTTTAGTATTATAGATATGTCATTTTCACCATCACTGTCCAGGTCAAATTCCAATTCATCTCCTAGGCTGAATACTGCAGTTGTTGTGCCAACTCTTAATGTAACTGCTCCTGATCTAATCTCTGTATTCCTTGCTTCGTATTGCTCATCTTTGAAATCAAATACAGCTCTGTCGTTTCTTGCTAATATTACTGATTCTCCTTCTTTTGTTAAATCAATGTAGTAAGTATTAGATCCTGAACTTCCACCTTTATTATGAGCAAGGAAACCATTTGCAAAGAAATTATTATATTCAGATACGCTTTTTAGATTATATGTTTGAACACTTTTTTCTTCATAACTCATATCAATTATTTCTATGAATTTTCCTTCGCTGTTTAATACTTCATCCCCTATCTTTATTTCACCTACATCTAATTGAGCATTTTCTTTAGCTGTTGCTTCTGGTGAGATTGATTTCCAACCGTTTCTTGTATAAAGAGGATGTTCTTCTGTTAATTGTAGTGTAGATTCGTCTTCAAATGTAAGAGTGTATAAATGATCTCTTATTGGTGATTCTAATTCAAGAACTTTAACAGGGATATTTTTATTTCCATCAAATCCGATTACAATATCTCCTACTTCAACATCTTCAATATTCTTTTCAGTATTGCCTTCCATTAATATTTTAGTTCCTGCAGGGAAACATGAACTGCTTGGTGGACTTGCAGGTGTTGATACACTGAATTGCAAATGGTGGCTTGAATTCATCCTATTGGGAATGCTGTCTTCACACAAGAAATAATAATTATAGTTTCCATCTGATAAAGTTTGGTCTAAACTATGGCTCATTGCATTTGTTATTGGCATTTGAGTCATATTTTCCCAGGCTTCATCTGTTGTGTTGTATCTGCAGACAGCTATCTCATTTGTTGTTAATTGGATAGTTATTGTACCTGGGCTTACAGTTCCAGTTGGACTTGATGAATTTATTGAAGGAGCAGCTGTGTCCTGAACATTAAAGCTTCCAACTGCAGGAGTTGCAGGATTTGCTGAACTGTCATCTGCATAGATAGTATAACCATTAGCTCCTGTTGATAATGCTCCTGTAGGAACATTATAGTTCCATAAATCTCCTGTTCCAGCAACCATTGTATAGTTTACTCCGGCTACTTCTACTAAAACAGAGTTGACTAAAACATCGTCAGTAACATTTGCAGTTATTGTTATATCAGTTCCTCTTTCAACTGGAGCTGGTAAAGCTGTATTTGAATTTATTACAGGTGCTGTTGTATCTAAAATAGTGAAACTTCCTCCTTGTGAAACAGCAGGAGTTGCATAAACATCGTCTGCATAGATTGTGTAGCTGTGCAGTCCAGTTGCTAAGCCTGTTGTATTAAAATCGTAATTCCATAAATCTCCTGTTCCAGCAACCATCGTATAATTTGTTCCTTCTATCTCAACCAATACAGTGCCCACACCTATATTATCTGTAACATTTGCTGTTATAGTAATGTTCTGTCCTTCATTAAGAGGGTCTGGTGTATCTGAAACTGAGTTTATTACTGGAGCTACTGAATCAGGGCCAATGTTTGTAGCATTTGGTGTTGGATATTCCTGGTCATACCAGTTGCTTGTTCCTTCTGGATATCTACCAATAGATACATCTGTTTGAGGAACTCCTGCTCCTACAGCATAAGTATCAATAACTCCTCCAGTAGTATTAATTAATTCAATAGATTCTCCCCCACCGTTATCTAATCTATTGCTAACATAAACTTGTATAAATTCTCCTGGATTTAATAGGCCAGTTAGAGTAGCTGCTGCAGTAGCGCTTCCTGTATCATTTATTTCCCAGTTAGTTATATTTATTGCAACAGAATCATTATTGTAAAGTTCAACCCAATCATTTTCTGTTGAAGAGTCTGCCATAAATTCATTAATCTGTATGTCTCCTGTTAATCTTGGAGCTAAAGCAACTGATATTGTTGCAGAGTCTGTTGCCGTTGTATAATTCTGTGTTGCTGTTACGTTGCATATGTAACTATGGTTTCCTGCTGATAATGTTGTGTATTGGTTATTTTCAGCACCAGTTACATCTATTCCGCCCCTGTATAATGTTTCAGTAGCTTCTGGATTTGTGCAAACACAGCTTGCATTAATTGGAGTATAATCATCTAATCCTGTTGATGGTGTGAATGTCAATGTACAGGATGATGTGTTTTGAAGTACTGTTACAAATAATGTTTGAGATGTTGCTGTAGTGTTCTGATTATCAGGAACAGCAACAGTGTAATTATAATAACCTGCTCCTAGGATTACATCAAGATTGTTTTCTGATGTTACATCTGTTCCGTTTCTGTACATCACAGCCAGTCCGCTGTTTGAAGTGAAGGACGCATTTACAGTATCTGGATAAGTTACTGTTAGATCACTTCCAACTGTATTCAATAAAAGATTTACAACAGAAGCTGCTTTGTTTACTATATATGAAAAGATGTCTGTGCTGTTTACATTTCCTAGAGTATCATTTGCAAACATTCTCCAGAAATAATTTCCTGCACCAAGTACTGAATAATTATAATAATATTCATTGCTGCTGTTTGTTGTAACTGTAATATTTTGTGGAACTCCTGTGAAATTATGTTCAACCCATACAATGTCTAGTCTTGGGTCTGTCCAAGTTACATTAAATTGATATGCTTGTGATACATCATAATCAATAGGACTTACTGGAGATGCAATTGCATTTGACCATAAAGGTGGGAAACTATCATAAAGTGTTGTAGCTGTATGATTTACAATATTTGCTGTATCTGTATTTCCAGCCAAATCAAATGTCTGGAAACTAGCTGTGTATGTTGAATTATGGTTAAGTCCTGTGAATATAACAGATGTTGCTGTTGCATTAGCAGTCTGAGTTGATACAGTTGTATTAGTTGCATCATCATAAAGTGTTACAGTTGTATGATTTAAGTCATCATCTGCAGGAGGTAGCCAATTCCATGTTATTGAATAATCTGTTACATTAGATGTTACATTTGTTATTGGGCCTGGTGCTGCATTGTCTGTAACATTAACAAACAAAGATACATTAAATGGATTATAATTACTTGTTCCAGTGTATTCTAGAATAACTTCAAAATAACCACTTTCATTGAAAGTAATTGGGTATTGTATATTTTCCTGAACAGGTCCAAGAAGTGTTGTGTTTTGATAAAGATTCATGCTTGCTGCTTCTCCTGTAACTATTTCAGCTTCTGCAAGAACAGTAGCTGGTCTTACTACAGTTAGGTCAGCTGCAGCTCCATTTAATGTAAGAGCTATTACTGGGTCTGCTGGTATTACTGTATATGTAAAATCATCTGTAACATTTGTATTGTTTTGTTCATCGCTTGCATGCATTCTCCAAAGATAATTGCCTACATCAAGTCCTGTTATTGTGTAAGTATAAGTATGGTAATTTCTTGTTGTTGATTCATTTGCCAATGAACCTGTTATGTTGCTTTCAAAGAAAACATATTCTACATCAGGATACCAGTCTGATAATTCCCAATCAACTGTGAAAGTATATTCTTGTAATGGGTCGTATATTGCTGGAGTTGCAGGTGTTGCATTTGCATTTGACCATTCAGGTTGTTCATAAACAAATCCTGTGAATGTAATATCTACTGCACTTGACCATTTTTCACTTTGGTCATCACCAATAGCTTTAAATTTGTATTCATGAGTTGTTGCATTTGTTTCTATCTCTGTTCTTGTATAAACACAAGAATGCCTGTGATTGCAGTCAATTGTTTCTATTTCAGCATCATCTCTATAGAATATAAGGCTGTCGAGCGTAGATGTTATTTCTACAGCTGTTGCAACAAGTGTAACAGTTGTCTCAACTGTAGTATCTGATGCTGTCAAGTCAGCACTATCAACTGCTGCAACAGAGGATGCAAATAGAACTATTAAAAATAAGAATATACTTGTTATAGATAGTATTTTTTGTTTCATTTATCTAAAATTTAGTGCCAAATCCTATCATATACAACCGGAATCTTTCCCCATCATCATTGCAATCTTTAAAGTCAATATAGGAACTGAATCTATCCTTATGAACTGATAATCCAACTGAATCAATGCGGCTTATATTATCTTGTGTTCTTTCGTATTTTAACACAGTACCACGGCAGCCAACACCAATTCCTCCGGTGTAAAGGATGTTTCCATCTTCTTCTCCTCTCTCGCCAGCCATTTGCCAAGTAGCTCTAAGGTGGAATGCAATTCCGCCATCTTTAACCAGTTCTTCATAACGAGCTCTGTTGAACAATGCCTTTTCTTCTGTTGATTTTACATCCATCGGCATCATATCAGCTATTATGGATTCTATGAATTTATTATAATCATCTATTTCAACTCCTTTAGGGCGATAAACTGATGTCACTCCAACTGAAGGGTCGCTTTCACTATAACCTGCATCTAATCCTAGTAATCTAATTCCATCGATTCTTGTTGCTCCACCAAGATGGGCTCCTACTTTTGCTCTTGTATGAATTCCATCTCCCTGTGCTGCATAGAGTTTTGCTATTCCTGTAGCTTCTTCTGTAGTGTATCGACCCCCAAGTCCGAACATATGTCTGAAATATTCTACATCTTCAGGATTTGCAATAGCTATAGGATTATTATTGACAATAACCCTAAGGTTTGTTGATGCTTTTCCTTTTTCTGCTCTTCCAAAAACTGATAGTTCTGCGTTTCCGTTTATCTTTAGTAAGTATTCCAAGTTTAAAATGATTGCTTTATCTTTAAACTCAAAGTCAGTTGATGTTCTTGAATCATCATAGAAATGCACCCATCCCCATGTAGGGTCCCATACATCTCCTTCATTTATAGTAAGATTATCTTGTCCTGATTTTTCTGATAAGTATGGAAAACCAAGTCCTAGATTTACTCTGTGGATTTCTGCAATAGGAGCGCTTACTTCTACAGAGCCATGGATATTCTCGTCATTATCTTCTTCATTAGTTATCTCTGTCTCTGTAAGGGGTGTTCCTGGAGTCACCACAGTGATTGTAGGTGCTTTAGATATATCTTCTAAGGAAGATGCTCCAACCCTCCACCTCCATTCTCTTCCGTTTTGATTAGGTTTAAACTTATGTTCAACTACAAATATATTTTGTCTGCTTTTTGTAGGTTTATCTTCATCAGGAACATATGATTTTGTTTCTGACCTTTCATAAATTGCTCTTATATTTCCTGCATCCTCAGATGTATGTTCCAACTCTGCTCTGTAAGTTGCGCCTTCTCTGTCTCCAGAATTTAGTCCTGCTCTGGTTGTTACTTCATTTGCTCTTTCTTCTAAATTATAACTTGTATCAACATATCTTCTTCTTGTTCTTCTAGGTGTTCTTGCTCTCCTTTGCCTCTCCTCTTTCTTTTTATCATCTTGAGCTTTTGATAGTGGATCTACATAAGGAGTATAAGGTTTTTTAGCTGGTTCTTCTTTAGGTTTTTCAACAACTCTTACATTTATAGCTGGTTCAGGTGTAATTGGTTCAGGTTTTGAAACAACTTCAGGTTTAGGTGGAACATATTCTGGTTTTGGCTCAGGTTTTACTTCAGGTGTATTTTCTATTTCTTCCAAAACACTGTGGTCTGGTTTTGGTTTTTCAACAACAGTTGTTTCTTCTGGTTTTGGTTCTGGTCCTACTTCAGGAGTTTCTTTTGGTTTTATCTTTTCTGGTTCATAAGTTTCTCCTGGTTTAATAGTTATAGTGGGCAGATACATTCTTTCAATGCCTTGTTGTTTTTGCCATGCATAATGAGCAACTCTGTAACTACCATCTCCATTGTCAGTAATGTTTAACAGATGCGTGCCATTTGCACTACGAACATTATATATCTGTTCTCCATCAGTATGTTCTGAGACAGAGCCCAATGGATAATTCATGAAACGTCCTTCTAATTCAATTTTGTCATCAAACTTTTTTGCTAATGCAACTTCTATAAAATCGGATAATTCTTTTCTATCTTCGGGTGTAAATTTTTTGAGATTTCTTGCTTGCATTGCTTCTGATACAGATGGAAGGCCAAGTTTTTCTCTTCTTTCCTTCTCTTTCATAAACCATTCAAATTTTTCATCTGCTGTCATCCTTGATACTCTTGGAGGTATAATCGGAGCTTCTTCTGCTGATGCTTTACCACCAAATGCAAGAACGAGTCCAACCAATGTTGCAGCTGCTGCAGTCCCTAACCAACTACGTTCTTTATGCTGATTAGGATGATTTGAATATTTTATCTCTATATTATCTTCCATTTTAATACCCTATATATATCCCCCAATATGAAGTTAGAAATTCGCTTGATATATAAATGTTACTCTTTTCACTACTTTGTAATGCTAATAGCTCTGCTTTTTATAGTTTTGCTCTAAAGCCTTTATTGCAGGCAGTTTCTTGCCTTCTAAGAATTCTAAACTTGCTCCACCGCCAGTAGAAACATGAGTCAACTTTTTTTCTAGTTTCAGTTTTTCAATTGCAGCAGCTGTATCTCCACCGCCAACTATTGTTACTGCTTTTTTGTTCTTAGCCAATGCTTTTGCAATCTCATCTGTTCCTTTTGCAAATTTTTTGATTTCAAAGACACCCATTGGACCATTCCAGATGATTGTTTTTGCTTTTGAGATTATCTCTTTGTAGATTGCAATTGTTTCTGGACCGATATCTACACCTAGCATGTTTTTTGGTATACTATTAATAGGAACAATTTTTGTTCTTGCTTTTTTGTCAAATTTAGATGCTGCTAGAGTGTCTGTTGGAAGCATTAATTTCTTTTTTGATTTTTTTAATAGAGATTTTGCTAGTTTTAGCTTATCTTTTTCCACAAGACTTTTTCCTGTCTCAATTCCAGATGCTTTGTAGAAAGTAAACATCATTGCCCCTCCTATCAACAGAGCATCTACTTTTTTCAGCAGATTGTTTATTGCATTTATTTTATCTGATACTTTTACACCACCCATGATTGCAATAAACGGTTTTTTAGGAGATTTTAGAGCCTTTCCCATTATCTCTATCTCTTTTTGCAATAGAAATCCTGCTGCAGAAGGAAGATAATTTGTGATAGCTTCTACAGAAGCATGAGCTCTATGTGATGTTCCAAAAGCGTCGTTGATATAGATGTCTGCGTAAGAAGCTAGTTTTTTTGCAAATACTTTGTTGTTCTTTTTTTCTTCTTTGTGAAATCTCAGATTTTCTAATAAGATGATTTTATCTTTTGGGATTTTGATATCAATGCAATTGTCTAGTTTAGTCACTTTCTTTTTCAGAAGTTTTTGCAGTCTTTTTGCAACTGGATTCATTTTTAATTTAGGATTTGGCTTTCCTTTTGGCCTTCCTAGATGGGACATCAGAATCAATTGTTTTGGCTTTTTTGCTAGAATATATCTTATTGTTGGAAGAGACGCTTTTATTCTTTTGTCATCTGTAATGTTTCCTCTTTTATCTAGAGGAACATTAAAATCAACTCTTACGAGAACTCTCTTGTTTTTTAATTTAAGAGATTTAAGCCTTCTCATTTACTCATTATCACTTTTATCATGTCAACCATTCTGCAGCTATATCCCCATTCATTGTCATACCAACCCAGAACTTTGATTAGATTCCCTTCAATAACATTTGTAGATAAAGCATCAAAAATGCATGAATGTGGGTTTCCTATTATATCAGTGCTTACCAATGGTTCTTCTGTATATTCAAGAATTCCTTTTAATTCATTTTCTGCAACTGATTTGAATAATTTGTTTATCTCTTCTGCTGTTGTTCCTTTTTCAACTTCAACTACAAAGTCTGTTACAGAGCCGTCTGGAACTGGAACTCTTATTGCCATTCCATCTAATTTTCCTGCTAGTTCTGGAATGACTTCTGTAACTGCTTTTGCAGCTCCTGTTGTTGTAGGAATTATGTTTACAGCTCCTGCTCTTGCTCTTCTCAAATCTTTATGAGGGCCGTCAACAATCCTTTGGTCTGCTGTATAAGCATGTATTGTTGTCATAAATCCTTTTTTGATTTTGAGATTATCATTCAGTACTTTTACCAATGGAGCCAGACAGTTTGTTGTACATGAAGCATTTGAAACAATTGGTTCATTATTATATTCATGTTCATTTACTCCCATTACCAGAGTTTTTAATGGAATCTCGCAGACTCCTTCATCATTTGCTTCGCATTTGCATGGAGCTGATACTAATACTTTTTTTGCTCCTGCTAAAATATGCTTATTAGCAGAGACATTTGTCCTGAAGAATCCAGTTGCTTCAACTACAACATCTACTTCCAGTTCTTTCCACGGAAGCTTTTCTGGGTCTTTTTCAGCTGTAGCTTTTATTTTTTTGCCGTTGATTATTATTTCACTGTCTGTAGCTTCTACTTTTCCTTCAAATTTTGGCTGCACAGAATCATACTTGAATAGATGTGCTAATGTTTTGTTGTCTGTTAAATCATTGATTGCTACAAACTCAATCTTAGGATCTCCTAATCCTGCTTTTAGAACCATTCTTCCGATTCTTCCAAATCCGTTAATTGCAACTTTTATTGTCATATTCATAACCCCCTTTTATAATAATGTGTATGTAATAGCTTGTGAGCTTTTTTACTTAGTGGTTTATCAAGGAATTCTTTATAAATTTTTTGCACAATTGGATTTTCATGGGACTTTCTTAATGGAAGCCTTGCATCTTCTTTGTATATTGCAGCCATTCTCTTGTGTATTTTTTCCCATGCAAAAGGCAAAGGCTGGCCTCCTCCTCCAATGCAGCCCCCTGGACAAGCCATTATCTCAATGAAATGATAATCATCTTTTCTTTTCATTAATTCTCTTGCATTTGCCAGGCCATTCGCCACAGCAAATTTTATTTCTTTTCCTTTGATAATAATAGTTCCTGTTTTGATTCCATCCATACCTCTTAATTGATCGAATTCTATTTTTGTCAGTTGTTTTCCTGTTCCTACTTCATAAGCTGTCCTTAGTGCTGCTTCCATCACTCCTCCTGTTGCTCCGAAAACAGCTCCTGCCCCTGTTGAGATTCCCAATGCAGGGTCAAATTCCTCGTCTTTTAGATTCTTGAAATCAATATTGAAATGATTGATAAGTTTTGCAGCTTCTCTTGTTGTCAGGACATAATCAACATCGCTTTTCATTTCCGGCCTAGTGGATTCAAATTTCTTTGCAGTACAAGGCATTACACTTACAACTACAATATCTTTTTTTGAAATTTTTGCTTTTTTTGCATAGTATGTCTTGATCAGGATTCCAAGCATCTCATGAGGAGATTTGCATGTTGACATGTTATTGCTGTCTATTAGATCATGGTAGAAGTGCTCCATGAATTTGATCCATCCTGGACAGCAGGTTGTAATCATTGGGAAAGGTCCGTTGTTTTTTGCTCTTGTAAGGAATTCAGTTCCTTCTTCCATTATTGTCATGTCTGCTCCTAAATTAGTATCAAAGACTTTGTTAAATCCACATCTTCTTAGTGCAGCAATCATTTTTCCTGTTACTAAAGTTCCTGGAGGCATATCAAATTCTTCTCCTAATGACGCTCTTATTGAAGGGGCTGTCTGGACAACAACATGCTTTGTCTTGTCTTTTAGAGCTGCTAGAACTTCCTGCAGATGCTCACGCTCATCAATTGCTCCAACAGGACAGGCTGCAATGCATTGTCCGCATTTGATGCAGGCAACATCATTTAAGTCATGCTCAAAATAAGGAGTTACATGCTCATGATGGGCACGTCCTGCAAAATCAATAGCCCATGTTGCCTGTACTTGAGCACACACTTGGACACAACGTCCACAGTTTATGCATAGATTATTATCCCTTATTACTGATGCTCCTAAATCTGCTGTGTATTTTCTTGTTGGATTAAATCTTACTTCTTTTAATCCTAAATCTCCGATGATATTGCATAAATCATGATGCTTGTTTAATCTAAAGCATTTATCCATATGTTCTGGCATTAATAATTCTGCATTGATCTTTCTTGCTCTGTTTACTCTTTTTGTCTTTGTCTTTATTTCCATGCCTTCTTTTGGATAAGTGTTGCAGGAAGTTACTAGTTTGTTGTTTATCTCAACAAGGCAGATCCTGCATCTTGCTTCTGGCTCTAATCCTTCCTGATAACAGAGGTGAGGGATGTTTATTCCATTGTCTTTTAGATTTAGCAATAGAGATTTATTTGAGTCAACTTCAATATTCTTATTGTCAACCCTTATTCTCATCTTATCCTTCTCCTGTCTTTCTGTTCTTTTATTCTTTCTTCAAACTCTTTTCTGAAATATTTTAAGGCTGTCAGTAAATGATTAGTTGATGTCTGGCCTAATCCACAGAAAGAAGTCTCTTTGATCACTTCTGCAAGCTCTTGCAGTGTGTTTAGGTCTTTCATATCTGCATTTTTTAATGAGATATTTTCCAGTAATGCTAAGATTCTCATTGTTCCTTCTCTGCAAGGTGTACACTTTCCGCAGGATTCAAACTCATAGAATTTTGCAATGTTTGTTGCTACATCTACAATACTATGTTTTTCATCGACAGCTATTATTGTTCCTGCTCCATGTATGCAGTCTTTTCCACAGATATCATCTGGTGTTAGTTTTGTTTTTTCACAATGAGGCATGCATCCTCCAAAACATCCGAAATAAATTGCTTTGATTTTGTTTTTTGGCTTTCCTAATTTGATTAAATCACAAAGTTTTGTTCCTAATGGAAGTTCATAGATTCCAGGTTTTGTTACGTTTCCTGATAAAGAATATAATCTAAGATTTGGATTCCAGTCTTTGTAATAGATTGCTAATGGAACATTTGCTAATGTTTCTACATTGTTGATTGCTGTTGGCTTTCCGTATAGACCCTTTACTGTTGGGAATGGAGGCTTTAATCTTGCTTGCCCTCTTTTTCCTTCTATTGATTCAAGAATTGCTGTCTCATCTCCGCAGATATATGCTCCTGCTCCGACTACTATTTCTATATTTGCTTTTTTGATTAGTTTTTTTAGTCTGTTTTCTAAATATTCATATTCTCCTCTTAGATATATGAATGCTTTTTTTGCTCCAATTGCAAACATTGCTATTTTTATTCCTTCAATAACCAGTTCTGGATTTTTTTCAAGAATGAATTTGTCTTTGAATGTTCCTGGCTCACCTTCATCTGCATTGCAGATAAGATATTTTTCTTTTTCTGGTTCGTTATAGACCATTTCCCACTTTGTTCCTGTTGGAAAGCCTGCCCCTCCTCTTCCTAGTAATACTTTTTCTTTGATTAGATTGATAGTTGCTTTCTGGCCTAGCTTTTTTGCTTTTGCCAATGCTTTTCCTTTTGTTTGTTTTTTTATTTGCATCTTATTTTAATTTTTTTAGGATAAAATCTATCTTTTCTTTTGTAAGATTTGTGTATTGTTTTTTGTTTAGGAGCATTGCAGGAGCTTTATCGCAGCAGCCAATGCATGAGCCAATATGTAATGAGAATTTTTTGTCTTTAGAAGTCTGGCCTGATTTGATTTTTAATTTATTTTCTATGTATTTGATAATGTTTAATGAGTTGTTTAGAAAGCATGATGGAGAGTTGCAGATTTCTATGATATATTTTCCCTGAGGTGTTGTGTGAAGCATTGCGTAGAAAGTTGCTGTTCCATAGATATTGGATAAAGGGATTCCTGTTTTCTTGTTTAGTTTCTTAATAGCTTGTTCAGAAATATAACCATCTTTCTTCTGGATTTTTCTTAGTTCTGTTAGTAATAAGTCAGGCAATTTTACACCCCTTTTTAGATGAATTTAGAGATAGGTTGTTTATATAAGTTTGGGTTTTAGAAACTTATATATAGCAGTTATTTATAGAATTGATTGAGATGGAATATCTAAATAAGATTGTTAATTCACAGGAATATGAATTATCCTATTTAGCTGAAAATATGGAGATGATTGTTTATTCTGTTGTTAGTTTCTTTTTGCCGATTGTTATTGGGCATCCGCAGATTGTTGTTGGGATAATAGTCAATGCTATGCTGATAACAGCAGCGCTTAATCTGAAGGGCTATAAGTTACTGCCTGTTATCTTGGCTCCTGCTTTAGGTGCTTTATCAGCTGGATTGTTGTTTGGGAAGTTTACTGTATTTTTGCTGTATCTGATTCCATTTATCTGGATTGGAAATGCAATTCTTGTTTTTGCTTTCAAATGGCTGAAACTGAGGTTGAAGAAGAATTATGTTCTGACTTTAGTTGTTGGAAGCACAGCAAAATCCTTGTTTTTGTTTGGAGCTGCTTTTTTATTGTTTAAATTAGGGATTATTCCTGTCATGTTCTTGACTGCAATGGGGGTTGTTCAATTAACAACTGCTCTTGGCGGCGGAATCGCTGCTTATGGATTTCAGGCTGCTAAGAGAAAATTAGCATAAGCTTTTTAAAATATAATTTCTTGTGTTTTTTAAAAGAGGTAGAGATAGACCTCTAGTCAATTCTAGAGATTTTGAAAATGGCTAAAATAATAACACCTAATCATAATTTTCCTTTAGAGCATGTAGCTATAAGCGCTTCTCAGAATGTTTATGGCAGCCAGAAGAGGGTAGATGAAATAGAAGCAAACAGTGTAATCTATTACAAGAAGAATAATTCAATGGTTTCTTTGAAATTCAAGAGAACTGCTGATTCTATCTTAGATGGTTTTGATGAAAACAAAGCATTATTTCCTGTTTACAAAGATGTTCCTTTGTTTGCTATAACTACTATAGCTGCTGTTGAACATGGGATGCTGGTTTCTGTTGTTGGAAGCAAGGATGTTGGGAAATTTGTCAAGAAGCTGCAGGATTATTATAAATCTATAGACAGGAAAGGGGCAGCTATGAGATTGAAATGGGTGCCTGAATGTGATGGAATTGAATTTAATGAAAATGATAAACAGACTATAGTTGATAATAGGAAAAAATTGACTCTAAACAATTCAATGTCAAGGCTTGCAGGTTCTTTAAATTTAGGAGAAGATGATGCATTTATTTTTGCAGCAGGGGATATTCTGTTTTATGATTACATGAGAGTGGCTTATGATAGAGATTCTATTGACCATTCTCTTATTATGGATTTTAATGGATTAGAGATAATAAATCCTCCAATTCCAAGAAACTATTATCATAGATTGATTACAAGGAAGGGAGAGGTTGTACATTTCAAAGAGCCCAATGTCTGGACTCTTGGTTCTGAATTTAATCTAGGATTATCTGATGAGACTTATAACAACAGGCTTAAAGGAGGATTTGGTGTAAAAGCTTTTCTTGGCATGATTGGGAAGAATATGCTAAAAAATCCTCATAAGATATCTTTTATGGACATCTGGACTATTTTTGGAGGGGTATCTAAAGAAACATCCCACTATTGTTTGAAAAAATTAGGAATTGATTACATACCAAAATATTATGAAGAGGATTTGGAGAGTCTTACTAAATTTCTTAATATGTCTCCTGTGAGAGTCAAGACAGAACATGATGATTATTTGAGATTAAAAGATGTTGATGCAATGCACGATTATGTTTTTGTAAGAAGATTAGTTGAAAGATATCTTGCAGATGTTTTTCCAGAGCATGTTGCCCATAGCATTGTTGATTTTGCAGAGTATTTGAAGGGTTCTGGAATTCGTGATGAAGTAAGTACATTAGCTGAGTTTCCTGACAGGATAAATGATAAAGTTGATAGAGTGCAGTTTAGATTGAAGAAGAAAAGATTTGATTATAAATTAGAAAGACCTTTTAATAACAATGGAGAGTTTATTGCAGAGCCTAATGCAGATGAAAGTTTGGAGAAAGCTGTTGAAAGAAGTGTGAGGGATTTAGAAAGATATTCTGAGAGAAAATATTCATAATTTTTTTATTTTTGCGACGAAAAACCCTTTTTACTTTATTCTTTTTACCTCGAGATAAACGAAAGGTTTATAAATTTAGAGACCATTATACATACGATGAAAGACGAAGTAGCTGAAAGACTACAATCTCGAAAAATTGTTGATCTAGAATATGTAGACCCATATTTTATTAGTCATAATGCTGTTTTATATGGTACTTCTGCTGATTTGTCAGCAATCTTATCCAGAAAACAAGGCGTACGAAGGATATTGGTTCTGCCTGCTGTTTTGGTAAATAGTGGTAATTATCAAAGATTTGTAGAGTTGTCAAAAAAAGGAGGTGTAGACTATCAAGCGAGACATGTTTTAGAGATTACAAGAAGATTGTTATCACAAACAGGGAGAGACGGAGAAAGCTCAGAATTAGAAGAAGCTTTACAGCAATTGGACATCAACCCTAATGATAAACCCGAGTTATCAGATATATCATACAAGTCCTTTAAAAGAATTTTTGAGATTTATTATGAAAAACCCCTTATATGATTTCTTGTCAAGACTTAATTCTTCTTTGAAAAGAAAAGTTAGAATAGTTGTTATTGGAGGAAATGCTTTATCTTTTTTAGGTATTAAGGAACATACAAAAGATGTAGATGTTGCAATCAGTTCTACTGATAGGGATGTAAAACAATTTTGTATTGATTATAAAAGAAAATATGGAATTCCAGTTCATTTTTTTGTAGATGGATTATTTAAAAATATCAGAATTAAAGATTATTTTAAAAATGCAGACTCCATTGATGCTTCTGAATTTGAAAACGTTGAATTAAGACTTCTAAATATAAATGATATAATTTTAACTAAGCTTAACAGATATGGTGCTGAGGATAAAGAAGATTTAGAAAAAGTTCTTGAAAATACATCAATAGACCGCTCCCAACTTGATGTTAGGTACCGCCAATATCTTAAATTTTATATGGGTCCAAAAGAAGAGTTTATGCGGAATTATGCTGAATTTAAAAAAATGCTGGAAGAAAAGAAAAAAGAATGATATATTAAAATTTTATAACTTTTTTATTTTTGCTACAAAGAAGCCCTCAGTATCGTTGTCTTGCGGCCAGATTCTTAGGCATTTCTTAACTTCTGGATTGAATTTTTCTCCTTTGAATTCTATTATAGGAGAACTTCTTTTTAATCCTGGGAGTTTTATTTCCTCTAGTTTTGCATCTGCATGGTGTTCAAGGAACCAGCTAATAACTGCTTCATCTTCTTCTGGCTCTAGAGTGCAGGTTGAATAGACTAAAGTTCCGCCTTTTTTTAGGTTTTTGAATGCTGTTTCAATTAGTTGTTTTTGAGTACCTGCTAGTCTTTTGACCATGTTTGGATTCCAGATAAGCAATGTTTTCAATGATTTCCTTATTGTTCCTGTACCAGAGCAAGGAGCATCTACAAGAATTTTATCAAACTGGAAATCCCTGAATCTTCTGCCTTCCATTAAAGTGATTATTGAGTTTGTTATCCCCATTCTTTGCAGATTTAAATCCAAAGGTATCATCCTGTCATATTTGTAATCATTTGCAATCAATACTCCCTTGTTTTTCATGTATTGGGCAATCTGCGATGCTTTTGAGCCTGGAGATGCTGCTATATCTAAGATAATATCTCCTGGTTGAGGATCAAGAACCAAAGGCGGGATCATTGAAGCAGCTTCCTGGACATAGAAATATCCTAAAGTATGTTCTGTCAGATTTCCAATGTCTCTCCTGTCTTCTCTTTGATGTTCAATCCAGAATCCCTCTTTGCACCAAGGGACTGGAGTCAATTTCCAGTCTTTTTCTATTCTTTTTTTCAGTTCTTCTACTGAAATCTTTAATGTATTTACTCTGATTGAGCGTCTTAGAAATGATAAAGAATATTCTTTGAATACTTTCCAGTCTGTTAGTTGCTTATAATGTTCTATAAATTTATCTTTGAATCTAATCTCTTTCCAATTAGGCATTATCTTAGGCATAATAAATAAGAAAAAGTATGAGTTTATAAAACTATTTAGCTACAACTTTAATCTTCTTTATCTTACTTTCAGGACTTTTTAGGTTAACAAGCTTGTAATCTTTGATTCCTTTTTTTTCTGCATAAACTTTTGCAGCTTCTTCTGTCTTGAAAGTCTTAGGTCTAGCTCTTTCCCTTCTTACTGCTGTCCTTGTTGGTATTCTTTTTGAAAAATATATTGATCCCATAGTTAGTTGAAGTTTATTGGTTATATTTAAAGGTTACTTTTTGAGGCACAGGTTTATAAATAAATGTAATTTTGTTTTTTAATATGGCTAAAAGATACGTAGGAAAAAAACGTGAAAATATTGCAGATGTTTTTATTGAAGGCATTTCTGGAGAAAAAGGCAGATTAGAAGAGATTGCAAAACAAGGAGTAAAAGATTCAGGTGATGTTGCTGATATGCTTACAAAAGAGAATCAATATGGCATAAAGATTTATCCTAAAGATATCAATGTTTTTTTGAAAACACATGGTTATGAAGGTGGCTGGCGAATATATTTTGAGAATATTCAGGCAGAATATGACAAGAAACATAAACTTACTAAAAATCCCAAGTCTTTAAAACTCTATAAACATTCTAGTCCAAGAAAATATGGTGCTTGTTTAGATAGGACACTAAAATTAACAAGAAGAAAAGGAAAACATTTTCCTAAATAAGTCTCTTAACCATATAGGGTCCTTCTAATCTATATTTTAATTTTTTATAGTAATCTCTTACACCAATCCCAGAGATTATGATTATTTTTTCTTTATGATACATCTTTGCTATATCTTCTGCCTGTTTTAAGAGCTTTTTTCCAATTCCTTTATGCTGAATCTTTCCTTTTTTTCCAATTGCAGTTGCAGGACCATAAACATGCAATTCACGGATTAAAGCAGAGTCTTCTGTTATCTCTTTTCTTAAAGATTGATTTGGGAATCTTAATCTGCAGAATCCGAATAGATTATTGTATTTGTCTTCTGCTGAGATAAAGAATTCATTTCCATTTGAAGCATTATAGTACATTACTTTTATTTTTGGTTTTGCTATTGTTTTTGCTCTGCCTATTTCCCTGCATCTTATGCATTTGCATTTGATTTTTTGTTTTTTTGTTATCTGTTCAACATACTGCCTTAGATTAGTCCTGTCAACTCCTGCTGCGGTCATATAGGTTGGGATGTCACGCTGAACACGCATGATTCTTACATATTTTGGAATGAATTTCTTTGCTTTTGCAATTAGATTAGCAGCCTGTTTTGTTGTCATTGGCTTGAATTTTTTCTTTTTCCAAAGATTATAGAGTTTAGTTCCTTCTACAACCATGCATGGATAGAGTTTTAGCATATCTGGCTTGAAATCTGGGTTATTGAATAGTTCTTTTAATCCATCTAAATCTTCTTTCTTAGATATTCCAGGCAAGCCCAACATGTAGTGAGCATTGATCTTGAATCCTAAATCTTTTAGAATCTTTATTGATTCTATTGTATCTTGAACAGAATGTCCACGCTTGATTTTTTTTAGTGCTTTATCATATACAGACTGAACTCCAAGCTCTACTCTGGTGCAGCCTAGTTTTAGCATTTCATTTGCTTGCTTTAGCTTTGCAAAGTCTGGCCGAGTTTCTAATGTTAAACCAACACATTTGATGTTTGAAGATTGATTTTTCTTTTGTTCTGCTTGGAGAGAGCTTGAATTTGCCCGCCCTTTCCGCAGCAGCATTGCTTCTCCCACCCCCTCCGTCCTCCTTAGCTTGATTTTCTTAAGTTTAACTAGCTTTGCTTTGATGTGTTTTGCTCTTAGTGGATCATCTACTGCTCCTGGAAGTTCGAAAAAGTCTTTGAATTTCTTGAAATTGAATTTTCCTTTTTTATAGAACAAAGATGAGAAGTCATTCATTGCTTTGAAACAGTATTTTACAAAGTTTTCCTGATATTTTTTGTTGAAAGAAGGGAAAGTTCCGCCCATTATGATCAATTCAACTTTTTCAGGAGACTGTCCCATGACAATATAGTGTTCAAGCCTGTTCATGACTTGCCTGTATGGGTCAAATTCATTTCTTAATGCCCTCATTGTTGCTGGCTCTTTTCCTGTATAGGATTGAGGGACATTACCATAGACAGAATCAGGACCTCCTGGACACATCAGACATTTTCCATGAGGGCATGAGAATGGATAAGACATGACTGCAACAACTGCAACTCCTGAGATTGTTCTTGTTGGCTTTGTGATGAGTTTTAACTTATTTGCTTGTGTTGAGGTTGCATGAAGAAGAATCTGGATATCTGTTGGATGTTTTTTTACTTTGTATTTCCTGCAGATGCTATGCTTTAATCTATTTAATCTAATCTTTGATGGATGTTCTTTTATGATTGTTTCAATAAGTTCTTTGTAGATTAGTTCTTGCGACATAAAGAAATAGGGAGAGAAGAGGGTTTATAAACGTTTGTTCTATCTTCTCCTGGTTTTTACCAAAATATTTATAAACACTTAAACTTAAAATTATAAAAATGGCAAAAGAGGTGTCAGTCAGGACTTTCTTAGTGTTATCTATCTTATTTGTTCTTATCTCTGTGTCAGCCACTGTACTTTTTTTAACAGAATGGCAAAAGGAATTGACTTCTATAACCGGAGCTGTTTCAGGAGTAGCTCAGGTAGAAGTTATATGTTTGGTTGCAATATCATTGCCTGTTAATTCTGTTAATTTTGGTGCTGTTCCCCAGGGATATGTTGATGATACATCTGATGATAATCCAATGCCGATGGTTGTGCAGAATGATGGAGGCATTAGAGTGGATGTTACAATAGCAAGGGACGCATCCAGCAGTCCAATGTTTAATGGAACAGGAGGGGGAGATAATTCATCAAGCTTCCAATTCAAAATAGACAATACAAATGAAACAAATTCTTTTAATTATTCTGCCTCACTGACAAACTGGACAAATGTTCCAGGAACATCCCCCTTAACAGCAATATATGGATTAAAATATTCTGATGAACATGATTCAGCTGAAGTTGACCTGTTGATAGATGTTCCAAATAACGAACCGATTGGAAAGAAGAATGAAACCTTGAATTTCATAGCTGCGCCTTCAGAAGGGGCTATATGTGGAGATGAAGCAGAAGAAGGTAGTTGCAAGGATAGATTTTGGGAATGCTTAGATGATTACAGCGACCATGATAGTGATGGTTATTTGAGCTGCGGACATGCTTATAGCCATTGCATAAGAGAGGGGTGCATCTCTGAACTTCAAGAATGCAAAGATAATTGTACTAGTGCTGATTGCAGAAGGAACTGTAATAATGATTTCAAAGAATGCGCAAGAGGATAATTTGCAAAAATTAAAAAGAAAAATTTAAAAAGAAGGAGATAATTAGTATATAAAAAGGAGGTTTAAAAATGGTTTCAAAAAACATATTAGCTGCCTTGATTGTAGCAGTTATAATAATTTCTCTTACGAGTACTTATACAGTATTGAATAGCCTAAAAGAAGAAGGGGATGAAGCAGGAACAGGAACAGTGAAAGTAGAGGTCATAGAGCAGCCAGGTCCGCCTTCTTCATCAGGATTAGCAATTGTAAATGTAATTGAAAAACCAAAAGGAGGTTAATAAAATGAGTGAAGTATCAAACAAAGTGTTGGCTGTTTTAGTTGCTTTGGCAATTATTGTTTCAATAGGAGGAACACTAATGTTGTTAACTAAAATAAAACCAACAATGACAGGAGCAGCAACAGGAGTAGCAAAAGTAGATGTAACAGCAGTGGTAGCAATATCATTGCCAACAAGTACAGTAGATTTTGGAACAATATATCAAGGAGCAACTGATAATACAACTGATAATAGTCCTGGACCATTGATAATACAGAATGACGGCGGAGTTGATGTAAATGTCTCTATTGCTAGAGATTCTAATAGCTCAGCTTTATTCAGTGGAACAGGTGGAGGGGATAATACAGTTTCATTTAGATTTAAGATTGATAACAGCACTGAGTCAAATTCATTTAACTATGCTGCTTCAACTACAACATGGACTAATGTTCCAGGTGTAGCTGGAATAAATAATATGTTGAATGAATTGAAATATAATGATGCAACTGATACAGCTGAAGTTGATTTGTTGATAGATGTTCCAAATGATGAACCAATTGGATCAAAAAACGAGACTTTGGTATTTACAGCAACACAATCTTAAAACTTAATTATTTTTTTTATTTTTTTTTAAAAGAGGTGTAATCTAGATGAGAAATTTTTATTTACTTATAGTTTATTGCATGCTTATTCTAAGTTCTGCGCTATCTGCAAGTGCTATTGGAATAGGCCCTCCTAGAATAAAAATAGATTTTGAGCCTAATCTGGAGATTGATATTGAATATTTTGTTGTCAATACGATACAAAGCCCTGTTAATGTTGACATGTATGTCAAAGGAGACCTAAAAGAATATATTGCTTTTGACAAGACTTCTTTTAAACTTAATCCAGGCAAGACGCAGGTTATTGTTGTTCATCTGGCTTTGCCTGAGAAAATAGACAGGCCAGGAACAAATGACATTAGGATTGGAGCATTGGAATCTCCTATCGGCGCAGATGGTGCAATGGTTGCTGCAAAAGCAGGTGTTGAATCGCAATTATATATAGAGGTTCCTTATGAAGGCAAGTATCTATCAGCCAATATTGCTGTTGAGAGTGTGAGGGTAGGAGAAACTGCTGAGTTAATTATAGGAATTTCTAATCTTGGAAAAGAGGATATTTCAAGTGTTAGTGCTGTAATTGATATCTATGATTCAGATGATAAGAAAATAGATACAGTATCAGCTGATAAAAAGGAGTTGAAAGCAGGAGAAACCAGTGAATTAAAAGCACAATGGGATACCAAGGATGCAAAACCAGGAACATACCAAGCAGCAGCTTTAATTGATTATGATGGAAATGAAAAAGAGATTAGAACAAGTTTTAATGTTGGAGATGTTTTAATAGAGATAGTTGCTCTTAAAACAAATGAGTTTAGTCCAGGAGAGATTGCAAAATTTATACTTGATGTTGAAAGCAAATGGAATGAAAAGATAACTGATATTTATGCTGTAATTGAGATCTATGAAAATGGAAGAGTTATAGGCAGTGCTGAAAGCAAGAAAATAGATATTTCTGCATGGGGCAAAGAACAGATAGAGATATTTTGGGATTCAACAGGGATAGGCTTTGGAGAATACAAGGTTAAAACAATTCTGCATTACAAAGACAAAACCTCTGAAAAGAGTTTTGATATAGAAGTCAAGAAAAAAGGAAATTTATGGATTATTGTCCTTATAGGGGCAGTGATATTATTAATAGCTTATCTTGCGTGGTCTAAATGGGGAAGAAAATCAAAAGAGAAAGAGCAGTAATATATTTACTGTTAATTGCTGTTGTGGTTTCTGCACTTACATATCTGGTTTATACTAATCTTAAACCAGCTGCAATAAGAACAATTGATATGCATTTAACTGTTGGCAATTATACTGGTTTTGATATTAATACAAGTGCTTTGATTTTTGGAACAGTTATTCCCTCTAGTTATGCTAAGAGAATAATAAATATTACAAACATAGATGAAGATATTCATAATGTTTATATTGAACCAACAGGAGAGCTTGCAGAATGGACTTCTATTTCAGAGACTGAATTTATTTTGATAAAAGATGAATCAAAAGAAATAGAAATTATAATTTATGCGCCTTCTGATGCAGAACATGGAAAACACACCGGAAGGTTAAAAATAATATTCAGATGATTATGATTTTTTTATTTTCTGTTTCTTTTTTTCTGACTTTTTAGGTTTTTTATTTACCATATATCTAATATAAAATAAGATGATAAACAAGATAATTAATAGAGTAAATAAAATTATGTAATTAATTATAACTGTTGGAGTTATAATTATGAATAATGGAGATGGTTTTTCAATAGATGGTGGAGAAATATATTCACATGCCCTAACTTCATCTGGCTTTATTGCTCTTTCTATCTGAGTAACAATCCTTTGATTATAAAGACCTTCACATTTATTTAAATCCCAGCAATGTCTAAATTGTGTTCCATTTGGCAGGCATGATCCCCAATCAGTACAATTCCATTCTTCTGCACAGATTGTTAGTCTTGGTGCTACTACTTCTGGTGGTGGTACTGGAGGGACTGGTGGAGCTGGTGGTGGGATTACATTTACCATAACTTGAGCTGTTGCATGTCCTGTTATTATTTTTTGCTTATGCAGAACTAATCCTATCCCTACAATAGAGACAACTATCCAAATGATAATCAAGACTATTAGTAAAGTTGAGTAATCGTTTTTTGCCATTATATTATGCTCCACAGATAATAACCTGCTCCTAGGATGAAGACAACAATCAAGCCAATAGCAACCAGCCAGTTAATTGGAATCTTGTATTCAGGTTTTCTGTTTCCATGCTTTTTTGCTTTCATTGCCATCAGGACAATCATTGTGCCTTCTGTGCCTCCTGCTATCACTCCGCTGATTCCAATTGCTTTTATGAAAGATGTAAAGCCAGACAAGGCAATCATTAATGGGATAAAGACAGTTAATGCCCATGCCAGATGTTTGTTTACATTGTAATCATAATGATATGTTTCTTTTAATGCCAATCCTAAAGCAAGGAAAGATGTTGTCATTGTGATTATTGCAAGGAAATTTCCAATCAGTATCATGTATGTTCCAATTACCTGTCCTAAGCCAATGGTTGCAACCTCTGTTGTTGAAAGTCCAGTAACGCCAACAACTGCGACTGCAAAGATAAGATAAGAGATTATAGGAATCAAGACTCCAATAATAATTGCTTTTTTCATGTGTTTTTCATTCCTGATCAACTGCTCTCTTAAGACAGGGATAGCAGAGGCCCCTAAAAAGGCAAAGAGGATGATTCCATATGGAACAAGAATTTTTGCCAGATTAAACATTGTGAAATTACCAACATTGATGTGAAAAGTTGAAGCTGCCAGGATAAAGATGATAGTCCCTATTATCAAAGGAAGCATCAATAATTCTGATTCACCAACTGCTTTTAGTCCAATGAATATTATAAATGCAACAACAGCAAAGAAGATTAGCGAATAGGTTAGGGGAGAGCCTCCAAAGATTGCAGACGCTGCTGCTCCAACTCCAATGATATAGGCAATCAATGCTCCATAATTGCCGAAGAACATTGAAAATACCATGAGTTTTTTCCCAATACTTCCAAGATATTTTTCAGCATAGCCAGGTAATTGATGCAGACCTTTTGTCCTTAGAACAACTTCTCCAAGATAAAGATAGAGAAGCAAGACAATAAATCCCAGGACAACAATGTCAATCACTCCTGTCCAGAATCCAGCCTGCGCAATGACATACGGGAGGCCAAGAATTCCTGCTCCTATTATTGTGCCGACAAGAGTTGCTATTGCTATCCATAATGTTTTTTGCCTCATACTATAGCACCTTTTATGAATGTTTCCAATATGATGAAAAATGCATAAAGCAGGATAAGGGATAGTCCTTCTTCCCAATCTACCTTGCTTCCACTTCTTATGAATGTTGCAAAGATAAATGTGGTTAAAACCATATAAACGCCGCTTGTAATAAACAATAAGAAATTTGAAGTAATTGGATATATAAAAGCAGTTACCCCTAAGATTAAAGTAGCATTTGCAATATTACTTCCCATTATATTTCCGAGATTCATTTCAGTATGCTTATGTATAACAGAACTGATTCCTACAACCAGCTCTGGAAGAGATGTTCCTATTGCAATCAAGAACAGTCCAATCAATATAGGGGGGAGTGAAAGGATGATTGCCAGCGCACTTGAAGATCTTACCAGGAAATCTGCGCTAAAAAAGAGGACATTCAAGCTAAAGATGAATATTGCAACAGAGCCAATAACACTCCATTTGCTTATTTTATTTTTAAACTCTTTGCTAAATTCTTTGCTTTCCTTGTATATCTTCCTCATGTAAATAAAAAATGCCAGAATCAGGAATATTCCATCTACTCTTGATATTTGACCTCCTGCCAGCATCAGGGCAAGAGGCAGAATTGATAAAACAACCATATATAATGAATCTTTTTTTGTTTTGCTGCTTTGAATCTTCATTCCTTTTGCAAGCAGAATGGGAATTCCAATTATTATTGTCAGATTGGCTATGTTTGAGCCTATAACTGTTCCAAGAGCAATTGCTGTATTTTTATTTAATGCAGAAGAGATTCCAATAAATAATTCCGGGACAGATGTTGCAAAGGCAAGAAGTATAAATCCTATTACATATTCACTTATATGAAGGAATGCTGCTATCTTTGATAAAGATCTTACCAGCAAAGAACCTGCGATTATTAATGTAAGAATACTTAAGACAAATATTATTATATTAATCAGCATTTTATGCAAGACCTCTTATTAATTCAACTGAGATATATGCGATATAGAGGAATAATAAAACCAAGCCATGTTTCCAGTTAATTTCCCCTTTTTCAGAAAGGTAGAGCATAAATGCAAGGCAGAATATTGTTGCTAATACTGCAATTCCAATTGTACTGAAATCTACTGAAAGGGGCCTTATCATGGCAAAGACTCCGAGAAACAAAAGAGATTTTACTGTTATGCTTCCAAGAGTGTTTCCAAGGCCAAGTCCTGCTTCTCCTTCTAATATTGATCTTATTCCAACCAGCATATCTGGAAGAGAAGATGCTATTCCCAGGATGAGTATAGCCATGATATATGTCGGAATATTCAGGATTTTCGAGACACTGATTGATGAAAATACAAGCCATCTTGAACTGAGGAATAAGGCTGCTAATGCGAGGAGGAATATCAGCATATTTTTCCATAAGAACTTAAATTTAACACTTTTTCTAACATGCCCTGTTTCTTCTTCTCTTTTCCATATCTTTACAGCATATATTATATAGACTACTGACAGGATAAGCCCATCATATCTTGATAAAGAGCCGTCTGCTCCTAAGACAAAAGGGAGCATTATCATGAAAAACAAAGCAACTTCCATCTTTGCCAGGACTTTGTTCACTAGTTTCAGTTTTCTTCCCACTAATGCAAGAACTCCTGAAACTAATGTGATTCCTGTCAGGTTTGAGCCTAATATGGTTCCAAAGACAATTCCTTCATCTCCTGCCAAAAGCCCGGTAATTGCAGCTACAAATTCTGGAACAGAAGCTGTTATTGATATGACTAATAATCCTATGACATAATTTGACAAGCCTGTTTTTTTTGCATACCTGTCTATGCCATAGACAATCATGTCTGCAGATTTTACCATGATGGTAAAGCTGGCTATTCCAATAAGGATGTGGAATATCAAGGGATTTGCTGCTATAAAATTTGCTAAGGCCATCTTAAATCTATTTTATGTAAACTTCCTCTTGCGTTTTTCTTCTTCTTTTGACTAGTTTGTATACCTCATCAAATACAAACACTGAGGAGGATACAAGGAAAATCCAAAGCCAGTCTATTCCTGTTAATGGAACTGTGTGGAAGATGTTCCTTATAGGGGTGTGGATTATTATTATCTGCAGTACTATTGAAGCAAATACAGCCAAAAGCAATTTTTTGTTTTTGAAAAATCCTATCTTGAATATTGAATAATCGTCAGACCTTCTGTTGATTACATTAAACATCTGGAACATCATCAATACTGAAAAAGCCACTGTTCGGGCATAGACTTCATTGACTTCAGGATTATATGCCTTGAATAAGGCAAGAGTTCCGACCATCATTATGACTCCAATAAAAGACATCCTCAATAATTTTGATTTCAGTATATTTTCTTTTGGATTGCGGGGCTTACGCTGCATTATCCCTGGCTCAGCAGGTTCAACTCCTAATGCTAAAGCTGGAGGGCCGTCTGTTACAAGATTTATCCATAGAATCTGGAGCGGCAGCAAGGGAATTAATGCTGCTCCTCCTGTGCCTGCAAATATTACCATAGCGATAAGTATTGTGAGAACTTCTCCTAAGTTTGATGATAATAAGTATTCAACGAATTTCTTTATATTGTCATAGATGCCTCTTCCTTCTTCAACTGCGTTAACAATAGAAGCAAAATTGTCATCTGTCAGGATCATGTCAGAGGCTTCTTTTGCAACATCAGTTCCTGTGATTCCCATTGATATGCCTATGTCTGCTTCTTTTAATGCAGGAGCATCATTTACCCCGTCCCCTGTCATTGCAACAATATGGCCGCGCTTTTTCAAGGCATCAAGGATAAGTACCTTGTGCTTTGGGTCAACTCTTGCATAAACAGCGATGTTTTCAACATGGTCTTCCAGGTCATGCATCTTTTCCAGTTGTTTTCCGTCAATAGCAGCCCCTTCTAAGCCGAGTTCACGGGCAATTGCCTGCGCAGTAATCTTGAAATCTCCTGTAATCATCACAACTTTTATTCCAGCTGTCTTGCATCTTTCTATTGCTTCTTTTGCTTCTTCTCTTGGAGGGTCTATCATTGCCTGCAGTCCAATGAAAACCATATCTTTTTCTTCCAGTTTTTCTGATTCATTATAAGCAAATCCAAGAACCCTTAATGCCTGATCTGCAAAAAGCTCGTTCATCTTCAGGATCTTTCTTTTATCTGTTCTTGTCAGTCTTTCTATCTTTCCATTCTTGTATATCCTGTTGCATTTTTCAAGCAGGAGGTCTGGAGCTCCTTTTGTGAAAATTGTGACCTTATTATTTAGTCTATGCTGAGTAGACATCATCTTTCTTTCAGAGTCAAATTGCAGTTCAGATGTTCTTGGGTATTTTGCTTCTAATCCTTTCTTGTCTATCCCTGCTTTGGCAGCTGAGACAATCAGGGCTCCTTCTGTAGGATCCCCTATGACTTTTCCTTCTGAAAGCTTTGAGTCATTGCAGAATACACCTGTTTTTAATAGCAGTTCAATCTCTTTTGGGTTGATCTTTTCTTTTTTATGGTAGAAATTTCCAGTTGTTTCATAGCCTCTTCCTGATATAGAGATTATCTTGTCATTTGCATATATCTTTCTTACAGTCATCTGGTTTAGGGTTAATGTTCCTGTCTTGTCTGTGCAGATCACTGTTGTTGAGCCCAGTGTTTCAACAGATGGAAGTTTTCTAATCAGTGCATTTCTTTTTACCATCCTGCTGGTCCCTAAAGAAAGAGCCATTGTAACTACTGCAGGCAGACCTTCTGGGATTGCAGCTACTGCTAGTGACAAGGAAATCATGAATATATGGGATAATTTAAATCCAAGAACCAGCCCTGTGAGGAAAACCAGTATGCTTATCAGGATTGCAGCTGCCCCCATATATTCTCCTAGAATCTTTAGTTTCTTTTGCAATGGCGTTAACTCTGCTTCTGCTGTCTGAATCATCTTTGCTATTTTTCCTATCTCTGAATTCATTCCAGTAGAAGTGACAACTGCTTTGCCGCGTCCTTTTGTTATGATTGTTCCAGAAAAAATCATGTTTATCCTGTCTGCAACAGAAATATCTTCACTTAGGGCAGCTTCTTCTTTTTTGACTGGAAGGGATTCTCCTGTCAGTGCTGCTTCCTGGGTCTGGAGATTTACAACTTCTATCAGTCTTGCATCTGCCGGAATTTTTTCTCCTGTTTCTAATAAGATAACATCTCCTGGAATTAATTCTTTTGCATCAATCTTTTTTTCTTTTCCATCTCTTATTACAACTGCTTTTAATGAAGCCATTTTTTTCAAGGCTTCAATTGCTTTTTCTGCTTTGTATTCCTGGACAAAACCCATAACAGCATTTAGAATCAGGATAGCTCCAATCACAATTGCATTAAGATATTCGTCTATGACCAAAGAGATTACAACTGCAATGATCAAGACCCCTACAATAAAGCTCTTGAACTGGCTGAGGAATATCTTTATAGGAGAATGCTTTTTTTCTTCCTTGATCTCATTAGGGCCGTATTTTGATAGCCTGAGGTTTGCTTCTTCCTGGCTTAGTCCTTTTTCTGAACTATGCAAATCTCTTAATACTTCCTGTTTTGAC
>JAAOYC010000058.1 GCA_018221125.1 Candidatus Woesearchaeota archaeon | reverse complement strand
TTGCTGTACTTCCTATATGTTCTATTATTACATCAGATAGTTCTGAAACGATAACTGCTTCAATTTCCTTAAAAACATTTGGAGCATTTTCATCGTAGAGATGATAGCTGCAACCAGTTAATCTATATTGTCCTATTGACATAATAATATTGAATTAGAAGTAAATATAAATTATTCGGAAATAATGATATCAGTTTACATTAAATTTATATAAAAGCAATTTCTTTTTCTATATATGATTGAAAAAGTTAAAAAGTATTTTTATGAATTGTGCAAAGATAAGCATTTTTCCTGGATACCTCATGTAGAATCAACTGTGAAGTATGCCAAGCAATTAGCGCAGCAGTTAGGCGCTGATGAGGAAATTGTTGAAATATCTGCCTGGCTGCATGATATCAGGAAGATACATAATAAAGATACAACAAAGAATGTCCATCATATACAAGGCTCTGAAACAGCAGGAGAACTATTAACTGAGTGGGGTTATGATGCTGCTAAGATTGAAAAAGTAAAAGAATGTATCTTAACACACTCATCAGATAAAACATATCCTCCAAAAACCCTGGAATCTAAAGTCTTAGCAAGTGCAGATGCTCTTTCACATTTTGATAATTTTCCGCTGATGGTTAATTCAGCATACAGGCATGTTAAACCAGATGAAGTCAATAAATGGCTGTTAGACAAATATGCAAGAACTTTTGATAAGATGATGCCAGAGGCAAAAGAGATTGCTCAACCTAAGTATGAAGCAATCAAGCTTCTTCTGGGCGAACAAGATTAATTGTGCCTATTCTGGATAAAAAAGCTTATATACTTTAGAATAAACTTATTCTATATGACACAGATACAATGTCCATCCTGCGGGAGTATAGTCCAGGAAATAGATGATGGAGATGAGAATAATATCCAGTATATTACAGATATATGCCCTAGCTGTGGTTATAATCCTCTTACATCATAAAATGAAGATTAAATTTATCTTTAGATGGTATGATTTCTGGATTGGTCTTTACTGGGATAAAGACAGAAGAATACTTTATTTTTTTCCGATTCCGATGTTTGGTGTGAGGATTCAGTTTTAGAATGCCTGCATGAGATGAATTGTTTACGGGCACATTTAACCGAAAGATTTATATATATTGTGCCCATATACTATATTATGGCATATATTGAAACCCTAAAAAGAGGAAAAAAGAATTATTATTACCTGACCAAAAATATAAGGATTTCTCAAAATAAATGGAAGAAGGTCAGGATCTATCTGGGGGATAAAAAGCCGTCTGATAAAGAGATCAATAAGCTTGCTGGAAAGATTGAAAAAAAAGCAGCAAAAGAAGGTCTTGCAAACTCCAAATTTTTATATCTTAAATCTGATGATGCAGAGACTCTCCAGGATCTGAAAGAAAGCTATAATGAATGGCTGAGACATATCCCTAAAAGCCTGCAGAAAAAACTTGATGATGATTTTTTAATAAGATTTACCTATAACAGCAACGCTATTGAGGGAAATAGGCTTACTTTAAGGCAGACTGCATTAATACTGAAAGATAAAGTTATTCCTTCTGGAGTTAGAGCTCAGGACTATAATGAAGCAATAAATGGCAAGGAGTGCCTGGATTATCTTAAATCATACAAAGGAGAATTGAACAACACTTTATTGGAAAAGATTAATGGAATACTCACTAAAAATACAGGAGTCATATATAGCGGCAGGATAAGATTTTTTGATGTCAGGATAGATGGTTCGAAACATATTCCCCCAAAATACCAGGAAGTCAAGAAGCACCTTCTAAATCTTATGAAATGGTATAGTGCAAACAAGAATAAGATGCATCCTTTTGAATTAGCTGCTATAATCCATGGAAAGATTGCATGGATACATCCTTTTGAAGACGGGAACGGAAGAACTGCAAGAGCAATCATGAATTTTATCTTGATGAAGAAAGGCTATCCTATGTTCTTTATCCCTGTTGAGAAAATAGAAAAGTATTACAAGGCCTTGGACATCTTTGATAAAAATGAATATAGGGGATATGTTTTCAGGATGTTAAAATTGATTATCGATCAAGTGAGAAGTTACGGGCACAATAAGCCGAAAAGATAAATTAAATGTGGACAACTTATTAATCAGCCTATAGTTATTCCGCCACGTCTTTTTAGGATATTCAATGCATAGTTTAGCTTTACTTTGCTGTCAGAATATATTGTGAATATTTTTTCTCCTCTCTTGACTTTCTGCCTTTCGTGTTTATATAAATAAACACCTGCTTCTTTGTCTCTTGGAGCTCCTGCTATTCTTGCCATCTTTGCAATTGTGATGTTGTCAATGTCATATATTGTCCCTGATTTAGGAGATTTGTAAGTGTAAGAGTATTTGCCAAGCCTTAGCTTGTCTGGGTCTATATCTGGATTGCCTCCCTGGGCTTTGATAATCTCTTTCATCTTTACATAAGCAATGCCAGAATCCAGTATTTGCCTGGCTTTTTTCTTTGCATCTTTGATTCCAACCATCTTCATTATCTCTGCAGCCATCATCACTGACTTTTTTTCCAGGTCCAGAGGTCTTTTTTCATCTCTTCTAAAGATGTATAATGCATCTCTTGCTTCCAGGACAGGGCCTGAGCCATTTCCAATTGGCTCTGTTCCGTCTGTTATTATTACCTTGACTTTCATGCCAAGCCTTTTTCCTATCTTTATGAACATCCTTTTGAGATGCACTGCTTCTTTTTTTGTTTTTATTTTTGTATCTTTCCCTAAAGGAATATCAATAAGGACATGGGTTGAGCCTACTGCTGCTTTTTTAGCGAGAATTGATGATAATAACATGCCTTCCGGGTCTATTGACATGGAATGCCTTACTCTTATCATCTTGTCATCTGCTGCAGCCAGGTCAACTGCTCCACCCCACACAATGCAGCCGTTTGTCTTCTTGACTATCTTCTTTATCTTGTCTAAAGATTGTGATACAGGAGCCAGAACTTCCATTGTATCTGCTGTTCCTGCAGGACTAGTAATACTTCTAGATGAAGTCTTAGGCATTGTAAGGCCTGCTGCTGCTAAAATCGGAACAAGAATCATTGTTGTCCTGTTGCCAGGGACGCCTCCTGAGCAGTGCTTGTCAATGATAAATTTTTTATTAAACTTCAGATGGCCTCCATATTTAACCATTGACTTTGTCAATGCAACAATCTCCCCTAATTCCAGAGGCTTCATATAGCCTGATGCAATATAATAGGCAAGCTCAATATCAGTAAGCCTTCCCTGGACAATATGCTTTACAATTGTGTCTGTCTCTTTTGCAGTTAAGCTATGTCCATCTAGCTTCTTTTTGATAAGAGCAATAGATTTTGGCTTTTCCTGGATATCAATATCAACATTGTCTCCCTGCTTTGCCTTTATCTTGCCTATAACTTCTTCAAACAAGCCTATTTTTCCAGGAGAAACTGCTTTCCTGCTTTCTGCAACATTGACAACAGCTGTTGTCATCTTTTTTCCTTTTCTTATTGTAATCCTGTCTTCTGGATACAAGTCAAATCTTTTTGCATCTTCTATATTAAGAATAGCGATTAGAACTCCTCCAGTAGCAATGTCCATGTCCTTTACTTTGAGCTTCATTTTCTGTTTGATAGCATCCTAACCAGCAGAATAAAGAGAGAAAGGACTATAGGTCCTATTATGATTCCGACAAATCCAATCAGTTTTAATCCTCCAAGCAAACCAATAAGTGTAATAGCAGGATGGATTGCTGCTCTTCCCCCAATAACTCTGGGTTTTATGAAAGTGTCAATATATGCAATTATAGAGCCTCCGACCAAGATTCCAACTGCATTGCCTATAGAGCCATTCATTATCTGTATTATCATGGCAGGGACCCATATCACTGCTGCCCCTATGAACGGAACAAATGTGAGGAATGCTATGATAATACCCCATGTGATAGGAGAGGCAACTCCAAAAAATTTGAAAGTGATGGCTCCCAGGGCTCCTTCTATAATTGCAATCACAAAGAAACCATAGATTACTGCATAGATCACATCATGGATCTGCTCGATAATCTCTTTTTTGTCTTTTTCCTTTAATGGAACAGCTTTTTCTATTCTCTTGACAATGTCTGGGCCGTCTCTCAGCAGGAAGAATGTAAAGAAGAATGTAAGCAATATCTCCACAATCCTTGCCGGAAGACTAAAAGCAAAATTAAATGTACTTTCAGCTACCTGCGACGATATCTTCTTAAAACTGTCTTCAATATAGAATTTTACTTCTGGCCTGCCTGTGATATCCTTAAAATAACCAAATACACTGCATAACAAGCCTTCACATCTGCCTTCAAACAATCCAGGCTTTAGAACTTTCTGTTTAAGTATGATAAAACCAACGCTTGCTTCTCTTGAAAGATTGAACAGTATAAAACTTATCGGAACAACAAGCAGAAGTATGAGTATCAGGGATACAATCAAAGCAGCGATATTTTTTCTTTTTATTTTTTTATTCAGCCATTTGTAGATAGGATAGAAAATATATGCAAGGATAAAGCTTGTCAAGATTGGTGTTAGAAAAGGAAGGATTATCATAATTGCAAGAACAATAATCACGGCAAGCATTCCCACCAGGATATATTTAGACCAGTCTATTTTGCTTATTTAAATCACCTATGTTCTTTCAGAGAGTTCTTTGTTTATAAATTTTACTAAGAAAATGGGCCCTCCCGGACTTTCGTGAAACAAAGTTTCAATGCTTCAACTCGAACCGGGGATCTTCTCGATTTTGAAAATATTTAGTCAACGAGATGTCATAGCCACTAGACCAAGGGCCCTTAAGAGTTTTTTAAGAAAAGATATTTATAAAGGTTTCTTTGTTTTAGAAATAGATTGCTGTTCTTGATGACTTAGAGATTATTTTTTGGATAAAATAAATAAAGTTTTTATAATATCGAATATTTATCCTCGCTATGGGAGATAGCCAATATGTTGAAACTATTAATGCAATGTTAGTAGAAGCAAGGAAAGGAGCAACCCTTTATATTTTAGAAAATGAAGTTTTTCTTTGGAGATTACTTCATGATCATGATTCTTGGTTTAAAGAATATGTTAATGATAAAGATATCCATGTTAAAGTATTCACTTGGGAAAATTCCCATATAGAAGAACTTGAGTGCTTAGGTGTCGAAGTATTTCTCCTGCCAAAATACCAAGAGCAACATTATGCAGTGTTAAGTGCTCCCCGCAGGATATGGTATGAAGAAGAACATAAAGATGGAGAAGGGTATGCTCATCGCTGTATTTATACAGATACACCACATGATGAGGTTTTTCAACAGTTTTTAGAAGGTTTTTCCAATTTGGAGAAAAAACTTATACCAAGTTTAACTGTGGAATATTAATTCTGATGAATGGGATAACAGCCCCCGATGACTTATGGATTATTTTTTGAATAAAAAAGACGAAGGTTTATACTTTCTTATTATCATACCCAAATATACATTCTATGAATCCTTTTAAGCCTTTGAATTCTTCTGAAAATCCCCAAAAACTATATCCATGTTTAACTGCGTGTTCTTTATCATCATAGAAACTGCTCCATCTATCATCTTCTCTTAGGCAGCCCAATGCTTTTTTTAATTTTTTATCCTTTTGATCCAATGATCTATCAAAATTCCTGTCAAATACTTTAATATACCCATGATTATTGCTTCTTCTAACAATTACTCTGTAATTTTTATTTTCAACTAAGAAAGCCTCATCATTCTCATTTTGAAGAGTTGGTGTGTTCAAGTCCATGTATGCAAGAGCGATAGTTCCAGTATCACCTGCAAAACACCTGCCTGCAGGTTCTCTTTCAGATTTTAAAGTTGATAATAATTTATCCACATAACATCCATCTGGGCGAAGGCGGGTAGGTACATATTCAGTCAAAGGCACGTCCATTTTCTGAGCTAAGTCTTGACATACCCTTTCTAGATTTATAGTAGGAAACGCGCCTATAGTTGTAGTTCTTTGAACCATAATTAATCCCCCCATTTGTTCAATATTAACTTTAGATAAAAGGAGAGTATATAAAAAGTTTATGTAATTTAGGAGGCAATCAAAATGAAACTAAAACAGTTAGTTATACCTATGACAAAATATATAAAAACCTTTCTCTTGACTAACAATATGAAGTTTACAAAAGCAGATATAATAAAGAATATTGAGAAGAAGATTCAGAAGTTAATTAAATTAGGGAAGACAAAAGAAGCTCTTAAATTCAGGCATTTTCATTCGCAGGAAGATATGAGAGATGATTTCTATAACAAGCTGTTTATGTGGGGGTATGCAAAGGATAAAAGTGAGAGGGAAAAGCTGTTTAAAGAGGCAAAGGAGATTGCAGGGAAGATCCCTGAGCTGAAAGGATGGCCTTCAAATGCAAGGAAATTCTGGGATATACAAAGTTATGGCTGGAGTGGGAAAATACCAAAAGAGATAAGGCTGTTTATCAAGAAAGAACTGGGTGTGTTGAAAGGAAAGAATCTAAGTCTGGGATGCGGAAGCTATCCTTATGTTGAAGATTCTGTTTTGCTTGATTTTTCCTCTGAGATGTTAAAGTCAGCAAAAGGCTCTAAGAAAGTAGTGCATGACCTTGAAGAGAAAAAGCTTCCTTTCAAAGATGATTCTTTTGATTCTGTTACAATGGTCTTTGTTGCTGATTATATCAAGAATCTTAGGAACCTGTTTCAGGAGATCAGAAGAGTCTTGAATAAAGACGGGAGATTAATGATTGTGCAAAGCAAAAAACCAATTGATGATTTTTACAGGATGCATGAGAAAAAACATCTTGTTGGAGTTGATCTAAAGAAAATATTAGCTAATTTTGGAGTTGATGTTGAAGAGAAGAAAGTTGGGAATAGGGTTTTGGTGTTTGTTGAAGCAAAAAAACTAACCTTTATAAACAAAAGAAGGTAGTAATATAAAAAAGAGTTCTGTTTAGATTATGATTAAAATGAATCTTGAAGAAAGATTAAACAGGAGAGTAGAGGAAGTTCTTAAAGCAAAGGAAAACATAGAAGAATTTACATCTTCTGTTGAAAGAGTTAGAAAAGTAATTGGAAGAGAAATGCATTATCCAGGAATTAACATGTTTTACAAACCTCTTAAAACAATAGATGATTATCTTTTATATTTTGAATTACACCCAGAATGGCAGGGAAAGATACCTTATGATATGAAACATGATCTAGATAAATTTGCGCGTTCTTTCTATGGTGCTTTCGAAAGATTTTTAGAAAAAACAGATTTAAATAAAAAAGAAAGAAAAAAAGTAAGATATATGTTTTTTGAAAGAAAACAAAATAAAACAAAATATCCTAATACACTAGAAGGATGGAAAGCTGAATATCAGAAACATCCTGAATGGCATGATAGGAAAGTTTGTCAATTACAGACAAATCCTAAATCAGTTGAGTTAAAAGGTTCTAAATTTTACTATACTTTTGTTAGATGGGTTAGAAAACAAACAAAAGACAAAAAGAAAAGACAAAAATTAATAGCTAATGTTTTTGGACTTAACTATGATTTTTGTTATTCTTTTGAAACAGTGGAAGAATGGAAAAAAGAATATCAGAAACATCCAAAATGGCATGGCAGATCAATTAAAGATATGAAGAGGGATAAAGATCGTGACGCAACTTTATTTATCAACTGCTTTGAAGATTGGGCAGATATGAATTCTTATAGCAAGATAGAAAGATACCAAATCATGGGAAATCTATTTAAAACAGTGTCAAAAGTAGACAGATCAGAATATGAACTTCAAGATTTTATTAATGAATATGATGAACATCCTGAATGGAAAGGATTATCACCTAGACAAATGAGGACTGGGAAAATTTTTGGAGCAGGTAATTTCTACAAATCTTTATTAAAATATACAAGAGAAGAAACAACTAATGAAGAAGAAAGGATAAAATTAATGCAGCAAGTTCTTCCAAATAATAGAGGAAGAAGAAAATTAGAAGCAAAACTTTTATAAATAAACTATTTCTTTATTAACCTTATGCGAGGGTGGCTGAGTCTGGTCAAAAGCGCAGGTATAAAGCCAAAAGCTTTATTGTGAAACTTAAGACCAACTTAAGTGTTGAGGCGTATGCCGATGAAAGACACTATTTGCGCAAGACATCCTGTCCCTTAGTGGGTACGAGGGTTCAAATCCCTTCCCTCGCATTTTTTTTCTTTTTTATACCACTGGTCACTGGACATGTGTGCGTAAGGTATTTAAATTCTAAAATATAATATTAGATTATGGATAAAAATAAATTAGCCGAATTTATTGGATGGCATATTGGAGATGGTTGTCTTAGTATAAGTAAAAAACGTTATCAATACTTTCTTACTGGAGACATAGTAGAAGAATATTCTTTCTATAAAAATATCATTGTCCCAACATTTAATGATCTTTTTGGAGCTTTTTTCGATAAGAAAATAAAGTTAAGAAAGTATAAATCTAATAATGTTTGTGGAATTTATATAGGCAACAAGAATTTTGTTAAAGTATTAAATGAAAATATTGGCATAAAAAGTGGAAAAAAGATAAATATAACAATTCCAGAAATCATAAAGAGTAAGAATCAAAAAATAGCATTTCTAAGGGGGCTATTCGATACTGATGGAAGTATATACTACTGTAAAAGCAATTTCAAGACTAAAAAAAGATCCTTGTTTACAATATTTCATTATAAACCAAAAATTAAACTTGCAACAATTTCTAAAGAATTGATTGAGCAGGTTTATGACTTACTTATTGGATTAGGATTTTCTCCGATGATTCGTAAACCAGCTAAACAAAAGAAAAATGAGAATATCATGTATGGTGTAGAATTGTATAGGATAGCAGATACAAAAAAATGGATTAACGAAATTGGATTTAAAAACTCTAAACATTTAACTAAAGTTCTATTACATAAGAAATTTGGTTTTTGTCCACCTTACTCTAAAATAAAACAAAGAAAAGATATGCTTGATGGAAAATTAAATCCTTTAACATTCTACCCAAGTAATCCACATTTATCTTTAAATTACATAAAAAAGAATTTATCCAATTAAGTCCCTTCCCTCGCATTTTTTTCTTTTTTATACCACTGGTCACTGGACATGTGTGCGTAAGGTATTTAAACAAGAAATTCTAAATATATAGAACCTTTATATAGTTGACTATCAACAATAAAGAATAAATAACAGCTTTTAGTTGACTATCAACAAAAATGAAACAAGATGATTACCAAAAAATTATTTTCCTTAAAAAGGTTGAAGGAAGATTTAAGGCAATTGCTGAAAAAATATAAGGATATTGAAGATTTCTATATTTTTGGATCTTTTGTTAAAGGAAAGTTCAAACCATCTGATATTGATGTAGCACTTATTACCCAAGAAAAGGATTTTAAGCTTTTATCTTCTGTTTTAAAAGAAGTTAAAGAATATCATAATCTTCATATTGAGATGTTCTTATTTAAAGAGATATTTACAGAACCAGTATGGAAATCATTATTATCAGAAGGATTCTCTATTAAGAAGAACAAATATCTAAGAGATTTAATGGATATAAAATCTGGAGTGTTGTACAAATATAGCCTTAAAAAGATGAACAGGTCAGAGAAAACCATGTTTAATAGAGCATTTACAGAAGAATTGAAAACAACAAAAGGCAATTCTGTATCTGCTGGTTCTGTTATTATACCTATAGAAAAAGAAAAAGAGTTTGATGATTTTTTGGGTTGCTGGGAGAAAATAGAGAAAAAGAAATGGAGAATATTGATATTATAGAGCACCAATCAATCACAAACCACCTCCTCGCATTTTTTTATTTTCTAAGAATTAGTAATTCCCTTTTTCAGGTATCATATGTCTTATTCCGCCGCGTGGATTTGGAACATCTCCATTATATCTAGGGATTATGTGCCAGTGCAGATGATGGATCGTTCTTCCTGCTGCTTCTCCATCATTTAAACCATGATTGTATGCATCTGGTTTTTTACCAAGACCGATATGGCTTATCATCTGTTCACAGAAAGATTTGGATTTATCATTTAGAGGATTGTTTATCAAATCCAAATAGAATTCTTTCAGTCTTCCAGATTCATTAGCTTCTTCTATAATTCCTATTGTATCTTCAATTGCTGGTTTTAATGCAGTCCATTCTTCATTAGTTAAGTCTGCCAGAGAAACAATATGTTTTTTTGGAATCACTTCTGCATGTCCTGGTGTGATTGGAAACTTATCAAATCTAGCATAGAAAGATTCATTTTCATAAATTACTTCTGTTCCTTCCTGATAAATTTCGCAAAATAAACAGTCTGAATTCATATTGCTTAAGAACAAAGGATGTTTTAAAAAGTTTCACTTCTTTTTTCACAAAATATTTATACATCTTATTCTACATATTCTCAATGGTTGATTTCAGAATAGCTGCAAAATCATTTGTTATGAATGATGGAAAACTTCTTGTTTTAAAGAGAAGGCCTAATGATGTTCAGAAACCATCTATCTGGGAGATTCCAGGAGGAAGGTTAGAGCCAGGAGAGGATCCTATCGAAGGGATAAAAAGAGAGACAAAAGAAGAGACTGGTTTGGACATTGAAGTCCATCATCCAATTAATATAAGGCATTTTGAAAGAGATGACAAGCAGACAATAACTATGTTGATATTCCTGTGTAAAGCAAAAGACACAAATGTAAAACTAAGTGAAGAGCATACTGATTTTGAATGGGTTCCAATAGAAAACTGCAAGGAGAAACTCACAGATTTCTTTCACAAAGAAGTTGATATTTTTAATAAGTTAGAATTAAACAAACTACTTTAGATATGTCTCATTAATTTTGTAATCCAAAAATCCAATATCTTCATTATCCAAAATTACAAATTCAAAATAACCTTTCATGAAATCAATATCTGGAAAAGCTGAATCAGAAGGATTATCTTTTCTTATATACTGCAGTGCTTTCCACATCAATTCTCTTTTACTAGTATCTTCTGTGCTGTATTTCATCCTCTTAAATGGAAAAATTTCCAGTATTCCTCTTTCCATCTGGTCTGCTTTTACATCTCCATGAGACATCTCCACAAGACCAACATCTGCAATTTCAACAAGAACATCCAATTCTCTTGAAATTATAATGCCTGACCTAGTTGC
>JAAOYC010000057.1 GCA_018221125.1 Candidatus Woesearchaeota archaeon | reverse complement strand
GTTTACAGATATGACGGCGGAACAACCTGGACAGACGTAGGAAGACTAGGCTCAGAGACTGTTGTCTGGTCAATGGCAGTCTGGAATGGCAGCTTGTATGGCGGAACATATAACTCAGGAAAGGTTTACAGATATGAAGGAGGAACAACCTGGATAGATTTAGGGCAGCTTGGGACTACAGAAGTCATTGATTTAGCAGTCTGGAACGGAAGCTTATACGGAGCAACTGACAATGGTGCACGGGTCTTTGAATATGGTAATGGAACAACCATTACAGCAGGAGAAGTAAGTACTGGATGGAATCACGTGGCTGTAACATATACTAATGGTACCCTTTTTCTGTATTTAAATGGAATATTAAACCAAACAAGCACATACCAAACAAATTTAATCCCAAGTACTCTAAAAATAGGCACAAGATGGGGGGGAAGCGTGGATGGAGTCAATGGCGAGCTGTTCGACGGAACAGTAGATGAAGTAAGAATCTATAACCGTTCACTTTCAGCAGAACAAATCCTTGCATTGTATAATAACAGAACAGATTTGATTGTCAGCCAAGAAACCACTGTTGGAGATGTTTGGCAGGCATGCATAACACCAAATGATGGCAGTTGGGATGGAGATACGAATTGCAGTAATAATTTGACAATATTGCAATTAGATTCAACCCCTCCAAATATAACACTAATCTCTCCAGCAAACAATACTTTAAACACGACAACAAATAATATCACCCTTGTTTATAATGTAACAGACGGTACAGGAATAGCAAACTGTAGTTTAATCCTCAATGGAGCTATTAATCTAACAAATAGTTCTGTAACAAATAATGGAGTTAATTTCTTTACACCAACCCTACCTGATGGGCAGTATAATTGGAGTGTAAATTGCACTGACAGTAGCTCAAATCGTAATGAAGGTAGTTCTGTGACTTATAATCTTACTATAGATGCCACGCCTCCGGAGTCATATATAATAACTCCTGCTGATCAAGAAGCATTGGGTCAAAATGCTGTTCCATATAATGTAACTGGTAATGCAAGTGATGCTTATTCTGGTGTAGAAAGAGTAGAATTGAATATAAGTGGAAGTTTAGTGAATACAACAGGAACAACAGATTGGAATTATACATGGAATCCTACTTCAGATGGGACATATATATTACAATCAATAGCTTATGATAATGTTGGAAATAAAGAAACAGCTATTGAGGATATTACTGTTCAAGTATTCCTCTCATCAACAATCAACAACTCAAATGCAACTAATTCAACTATAACAAATTCCACTATAGACAATTCAACAATAATTAACTCAACTATTGACAATTCAAACATCACAAATTCCTCAAAGATAGATTCTACAATCATAAATAGTACGGTAACAAATTCAGTAAACAATAATAGTACAATAATTAATTCTAATGAAACTAATTCAAACATCAATGACTCCACAATAATAGACTCTAACGTAACGAATTCAACAATTATTGACTCAAACATTACTAACTCAACAATTGATAATTCAACAATCACAAACTCTACAATTGACAACTCCACTATTGATGACTCTACAATTGACAATTCAACTATAATAGATTCAACCATAGACAACTCCACAGTTATTGATTCAAATGTAACTGATTCAAACATTACAAATTCCACTATTGATGACTCAATAATTGATAATTCAAATATAACAGACTCTACTATAAACAATTCAAACATAACAGATTCTACAGTAATAGACTCTACAATAAATGACTCAACCATAGATAATTCAGATATCACAAATTCGACCATTATAAATTCAACTAAGATTAATTCAACAGTTGTAGACAGCACTGTGGTGGATTCTACTAATTATAATGACAGTATCTACAATTCTACAGAAATAAATTCAGATATTAATGACTCAGTTATAATTAATTCCACTGTGACTAACTCAACAATCGATGATTCGACATTAACTAACTTTACTTCAATTAACTGCACTGTAATAAATTCAAACTTAACCAATTCATTTTGCAACAATAGCTATATAGAAGATTCAAGCGGGGATGGATGGTGGGTGGATCCATCTAATATAACCGGTTCAATTTGTATTAGTGGGCCTTGTATTGTGCATGATTCAACTGTTGCCTATACAAATATTTCAAATTCAACATTTGATAATTCACATGTGGAATATTCTGTAGTGAGTAATTCTATTGTTAACCAGTCTGATATATACCATAGCAACACTTTGACTATTCATGATTTATATGTAGCCAATTCAAATATAACAAATGAGAATGTTTATGCAGGCAATGTAACTTATGCAGGATTTATTTATAGGATACCTATTGACTTGACTTCTCCTTGGACACTCCAGAATATCTATGCTAAATGCGGAGATGGAGCTTGTGTTTCACCTAATGCATGCGGCAATGACAATAATTATCCTATTTGCAATGTTGATTGCGGAACCTGTCCTTCTGCGCCAGCACCAACAGCTGTTGGAAGAGGAGGAGGGACAACAATCTGCGGAGAAGAATGGAACTGCACTGAATGGAGCCCATGCCTGCCAAATGGCACACAATGGAGAACTTGCTGGGATTTGAACAGATGCGATGATCTATATAATCAGAGGATTATAACTAATGTTCAGGAATTTATCAAGCCAGAGGAAAACAGAAGCTGTGAATATTATCTTGGTTGCCAGGATGGAATCCTGGATTATGATGAGACAGATATTGACTGCGGAGGACCTGGTTGTAAGCCTTGCGGAGATGGCAAGCAGTGTATGTCAGACAGTGATTGTATAAATAGCTGCAATGCAACTTCTGGATTATGCTATACTCCTGGACCTGAAGTTGAAATGCCTTTGACTTACAAAACAATATTGCAAATTATAACTGGATTTTTAACAGAAAAGGCCTGGCCTGTTATTAGGGAGGCTACAATCAATACAGGAGGATTTATCTCAGGAACTTACTGGCCATGGAGCAAGGAGGTTATTTCAGGATTTTGGAATGGAATTAATTATGTTACTGGAGATTTTGGCTCTTTTATAAAAGACAGATATATTCCAGCAAGCATTGGGGCGATTAAAGCAGCAGCAGGATTCATTGGAGATAATATTGGAGGATTCTTGCTGACTATCTTAGCTGCTGGTGTCCTGATTTTAGGTGTCTATACATCTAGGAATTATGAAAGAATGATGTTTTACCGGAAATTTATAGCATTCAAGAGGAGGAAAAGGGGAGAAGGGAAGGAAAAAATTGGAGCTATTCGCAATAGATATGGTGCTTTCAAGAGGAAATTGAGAAGAAGGGAGAAGGAAAGAATAGCTGGGAAAGAAAGAGAATTGAGAGGAAAGAGAGCAAAACAGAGAGAGATTGAGCATGCCCGGCAAAGAGAACTTGAAATCAGGGCTGCTGAAGAAAGAAGAATTTCCCGTGGAAAAGAAAAAGCATTCCATGAACAAAGAAAGGGAGGGTATAAGGGCAGGTTAGATGTATTCCTTGGAAATGCAATATTGAAGGGAATAACACCCGAAGAAGCCAAAGAAGCATTAGTATTTGAAGGCTGGCCAAAGAAATTTGTAGATAAATATTGTGATGAATATTTCAAAGAACATAAAATTCCCAGAAAGAAGCTAATCAAGCCTAAGAAAGCGGCTGTGATTGAGGAAGATGTAATTGATTCGCAGCTTGATAAAATAAACAGGGAGTTGAGCAGACTAAGGTAAAATGGCAACAATAAGAAGAAAGATGTACAAAAGAGGAAGCTCGTTTGAGACAACTGTACCTATGCCTTTGCTTTTTGCCATTGACAAATCCAAGAAATATGATGTTGTTTTTAATTTTGATGAAAAAACCCAGAGATGGTATATTGAATTTGAGGAGATGAAATAAAATGCCCAAGATAGCAATAAAAATTGACAAAGTTTTAACAAAGCCAAAACAAAGCTCAACACACTTTGAGAAGAATCTCAAAGTTTATAGGGGTTGCTATCGCAACCTTTTTAAAACAGTTAAATTTTTTGAGAATAAGGTGATATAGCACCTTAAATTATTGTAATATAAAAAGAAGGATGTGAAATCAAATGGTACAGATTCAAGATTTAGAAGTAAGACAAGGCGATGTTGATATTGTTATTGAAATAGTAGAAGTTGGAGAAATCAAGGAATTCCAAAAGTTTGACAAAAGCGGAAGAGTAGCTACTGCTAAAGCAAAGGATGAGACAGGGGAGATTAAATTAAGCTTGTGGAATGAACAGATTGACCAAATCAAGGCTGGAGACAAGGTTCATATAACAAATGGATATGTTAATGAATTTCAGGGAGAGAAGCAACTGACTACAGGGAAATTTGGAAAACTGGAAGTTGTTGGGAAAAGCGAAGGAGCAACAGAAGAGAAAGAAGGCATTGTAGAGAAAGCAAAAGATGTTGTAGAAGATGTCAAAGAGAAAGTTGAAGAAGTTGTTGAAGCTGTTGAAGAAAAACTTCATTTGAAAAAAGAAGAAGCTCCAAAACCTGAAGAGAAAAAAGAAGAACCTGTTGTTGAAGAGAAAATAGAATAGATTTATAAATCCTTTTTTATTTTTTGATTTGATGGGAATGTAGCTCAGACTGGGAGAGCACATACACATAATAAGTGTAGCTAAATACGCTGAAGGGTAGTCCTTAGCGAATCTCAGTCACGTAGGTGAGTTGTTCAACGAAAGGTGAACTGCCCTAAATCCTGGGTTCAAATCCCAGCATTCCCATTTTTATTTTCTATATCTTAAAGCTTTATTTAATTTATACTGATTTGAGAATCCTATTTCTTTTAACCATCTTGAAAGGTTTAACCAGCCATATATTGAAACTTTGTAGGATGCATTATTACTGTGCCTATAATAGTAAGATCTTACTTTTGATGTTCTGAATTTTTTTCTTTCTAGAAATTTCTTAATATCTTCAGCTAATTTTAAATTAATGGTTGTTAATTCTACACAAGGATATTTAGGCGATCCAGCTTTATCAGAAACGAATACACAACCATCGGTATCGAATAACCCTCTTGTAAATGTAGCCATATAAGTGTCATTTGTTTTTATCCAACTAGGAATGATAATATTAATTTTATGTTTATAATAGCCGATTTGATTCATGAAAGAGACTAATGCTGAGGAGTAAAAACATATAATTGCTGCATTTATATTGTTTCTCTTACGAACTTTTACATTAATGTTAAATAATTTTAAGATTAATCCTTTTACATAGGTTAAATAATCATACTCTGTTAAGAAATTACAAGTGATAAGAATTTTAGATTGACATGTATTAAAGCTAATATGCCCATCTCCAGCCAATATACCAATAAACTCTGCTAATTCTTTAGAAGACTTTTTAGGTAATGTTAGTCCTTTATTTATGTCATTTTTGCTTAATCTAATTTTTGATAAATCAAATTTCATACAATTATAATAAACTTTATTCTTTATAAGCTCTGCGACCCAATGTCCAGTGACCAGTGGTTAGAATTCTATACAAATGTAACTTGCATTATCTGTCCTGCTATTATATTGAACAGCAGCATGACAGACAAGGTTATTATGGCATATAGGGCAATGCTTCTGGTCAGGTTGTTTCCCAGAGCATATCTTTCAGCTAGTTTATCTGAGCCGTTTTCTATCCCATTTGAGATTATTGTCAGGATATAGGCTATCTGCACTACATAGAGTCCCACTATCAACTGGAAATAATATGTTGGAATGCCGTCTCCAAACATGCTTACCAAGTTCAGCTGGCTTGCACTTGCTTCTCCTGTCTCTGCCAATTTTCCAAGCTGCCCTCCAAGTTTTCCAAGGATAGTTGTAACCATTGAAGTAATTCCAACAACAATGCCTGCAATTGCCGGCGTCAGGAATGATATCTGGGCTTTCATTGAAGAGATGATATCTGCCATAAGGTCTCTTAATCTTTCATTTACCTTGTGGATCTCCTTTATGTATCTTGCAATGTTGGTCAGGGATTGTGCAGCAACTTTTGGGCCTTTTTTGATGGATTGTATCAGGACTTTCATTGAGGAGTCTATCATCTTGGAAGGAAAGTAAACAATTGCGCCGGTTTTAGGATTGAATATAGCCTGTTCTACAGACATCCCCATCCTTCTTATGTTTGAGCTTACAACTTCAAAGAAACTTCCAGAAACACTATCTTTCATGACTTCTGCGACTCTGCCAAATGCAATCTCTGCTGGCAAGCCATCTCCAAGCCTGTTTCCAAGCTGAAATAATGCAGATGCAAATTCATCTTCAAGTTTTTTAGCCTTGTTTCTTATTTTTATCACATTCTTTGATTTTAGTTTATAGTAGATCCCAAAAGACAAGCTTATACCCAGGACAGCAAATACAGAGAGAATAGCCGAGCCAATCCCATAAGGCCCCACTATCTTGTCAGGTGTTAGTTCAGAAGAACTTTGCCTGTATTCTAACAGACAGTATTTGTAGCCGCAAGGTGTTGATCCATCAACTCCAAAGAAGCCGATATCAGGGATATCAAGGGAGTGCATTAGCAATGGGCTCATTCCAATCAAGAAAAAGATCACTCCTATGACAATGCTGATAACTAAAGGATTTATTGCAAGCTCGAATCCCCCTATCTTTATAAGAACATTCCTGTATTTTTTAAGTTCAGGATTCTCTTCTGAGATATCTGTATCTCCATAACCTGTTGGACGTTTCGAAAGTATAGATTTTCCAAGAAAATGAACTCCAATTGGAAGAACAATATTATATAATGTAGCTATATGATACCATTTAACTTCTCCAAGGAAATTCACAATAAGAGGGAGTATCACTAACCCCAGAATCGGAAGGATTATTCCAAGCATGTGCAGCATTGTAATTGGAGATTTAAGATTATGAGCATAATGAAGCATCTTTTCATATGTTTCTGTAAGGATTACATCCAGTGATTTGTCCAAAAGGCTTAATCTTCTTGATTCAGACGGCTCGTAAAGAGAGGATTCAATCAGATGGAACGCTTCTATGAATTCTTTATTATATTTTCTCCATGTTTCTAAATACTCATCTAAAGATTCTTTAACTGATTCATATTTTTCAGTTTCAACATCCCAGAGTATTTTTTTTAAGTCAAGGGATAATGGAGGAGACAAATGTTCTGCTGCAAAGTTTATCGCATGTTCTAAGTTAGAAGTGTGCCTCATATAGGTTACCATGTAAAATATGCATAAAACCATCTGGTTTGAGGCTTTCATACGCCAGTTGTTTGCCAAATAACGGGGCATATTCATCAGAGGTGATATAATAACCAGCCCTACTATCAAGAAGAATACTACAAAGAATAATGCTTCGAATATAGCGAATGAGATTAAAGAGCCAAGTAAGATAATCAATAGGGGGGCAAGAACTGCAAATGAAAGAACTCCTGTTGGAGTTATGTTAAGATGGCAGGTATTGAGATCTTCCTGCATCAATGCTGCTTTCTTTTTATCAGGAGTCAGCTTAAGGATTCGTCCGCTGATGTTGCATGCTTTTTCATAGAATGAAAGTCTTTTTGGGAGGTACTCTTTTTTGAACTGCTTATATTCGCGGGAGAAAGTAGGCTTTGCAACTGCTGCTTCAGGAGTTAAGTCCAGCTCTTTTCCTATTCTTTGCTTGTATTTCTTTAATAATTCATCAATTTTAGGAGGTTCAGGAGGCGGCATGCTTAAATTTCCTCTTTTTTATTTTTTAGCTCGTAAATTTGGCACCAACTCCATCGGTTTTTTACTTAATCTTTATTTTTTTGATTTCTTTTTTCAGCCAGTTGTCCCAGTTAAAGAATATCCTCTTGCTGTCCAAGGAACCAACTTCTTTTCTGACTGATTCTGAAAATTTATGGAACATATCATTGGATAGAACTACAAAATGGGCTTCTAACAAATCAGGCATTTTTGCTTTTTCACTGTATTTAACAAGAGTTTCTTTTGTTTTTGCCCTTAGGGTCACATTATCCCATACAGCATCCCAATTTCCAGCCCATTCTTTTACATTTCCTGCAATTGCTTTTAGGATATCTGATTCTCCATTTACAAGCTCATCTGAAGGAATAAGCTCGTCTGTTTTTGCATCATATTTCATCAAGTCAACAAAACCATTTTCAAGAAGAGGGTCTTTTTCCCATTCTTTTCTTACTTCAGTTATCTGAGTGATTCTTCTCCATCTCTGCATGCCATCTGCACTTTTTATTGGATTTGCTACAGCAACCAAGTCAGTTGCCTTGAATGAAGTTCTTGGGACGCCTAAGTCATTTACAACCCTGTCAAATACTCCATAAGGGCTTTCACCATGGATTGTTCCTGCTACAACATTGGCCATTGCACCCACTCTCATTGCTTCATATAATGCAAGAGCTTCCTTGCTTCTTACTTCTCCTATAATCAATGCAGAATCTCCCATTCTTAGAGATGTACGGATTCCTTCTGTTGCAGAGACTTCTGCCCCTTTTTTTGCTAATGCAGAGCGCACTTTCATTGACTGGATATTATAACCCATCTTTCTTAATGCAGATGTTGGAAGTTCCAGCGTATCTTCAATTGTCAGGATTCTATATCTTCTCATGATTTCAACAAGGATTGAACCAAGGAAAGAGGACTTTCCAGCAGACCTTGTTCCTGCAATAAGCATAGTCCTGTTTCCGTCTATAATAAAGCTCATAAGCCCTGCTGCTAATGGATTGATCATCCTGTTTTTTATGAACAAAGGAAGTGTCCATGGCTGGTCACGATGGCGCCTGAATGCAAATGCCAGGCCAGAGGGATTTAATGGAGGAGCTATGACTCCTATCCTTGCTCTTGCTTGAGGAATGGTTATCTCTGTATCTAAGACAGGATTTGCCTCATCCAGAGGTCTTCCAGAAATCATTCTAAGTTTTGAAGCCCAGGATTCAGATTCAGGAGGTGTTGGGATAATATTGGTTGTGCAGTCTCCATAATCAGCATGCACCAAAAACATCGGGGTTTGGCCCACTGGGCTGTTTATTGTGATATCCTGGATTTTTTTGTCTTGCAGCAAAACTTCTATCAATCCAAATCCAACTGTGTATCTTACAAGAATCTCTGTGAGTTCATCTATCTCATCTTCTTTTAGCCTTGTATTTCTGTAATTTGAAAGTTCTTCAATCAAGTCATAACCCACATTATAGAATACTGTCCGCATTCTTTCAGGGTCAATAAATTCCTGTTTTTTTGGCTTGTGCTCTGCCATAATCTTTCTTGCTAGATCCAGGATTTCATATTTTTCCTCAGAAAGCCTGAATTCAGGAGGGATCAAATGATAAAGATACTGGACATTATCTGGAAGCTTGAAGATTGTCACTTCTGAGCTTTTCTTTTCCAGAGTGTAGGCTGCCATATCTTCTCCGTCTTCTGGATATGATGCCATTAATTTTGTAAACATGAAATCAGGCTTTATTGTTGGCTTGAAGATTCTTCGATAGACAGCTCTTTTTTCTAAAATATATCCTGGAAGATAAGGCCTTGCTATTGTGATCAATCTTGTCTTGTCCAGCTCTTTTATCAAATAATCCAGCAAAGACATGTATTTTTTCTGGCATTCCAGATATCTTTGGTCAATTGTTTTTTCAAACTCAATCGTTTCTCTTCTATATTCTCTTTTTAATGAGACATATGCTCCCAATGGATCCTCTTTCAGAAGCCTGAAGATCAGCAGGCGGATCTTTGCATATCTTGAAGAAAACCATTTTTCACATTCAGCGCCTGTTCCATAATATGAGAATAATTCTTTTTGCTTTGCCAGCCTGTTATAGAGCTGAGATATTTCCATCAAAAGCTGGGTTTGATAGAAATCATATTCATAATCCCTTTTCTGGGCAAAAACAATCTTAGTTACAGGTCCGGTTTCCATGAGAATGCCCAGGGTTTTAGCCATTACAGTTGAATTGTCTTCTATAGATGGAATATAAGCCAGGGTTTCGCAGTCTATTCTAAGTATAACCTCTTCTCCCTCCCTGATTAAATCATATGAATATGGTTCAGCCATTTTTTCCCTCCTTTAATAACTCTAGAGCTGTTTCAATTAGATGAGACTTATTTCTGTACTTTTTTTTATCTTTGAGTTCTTTTTCTATCCAAGAAATCAGTTCTTTATCAATTGTTGCTGAGATTGGGCGCTTTGCCATTATATTATAAAATATATTTTGTAATACTTCATATATTATATGTATTTTATAATATGTTTAGTATATAAATCTATCTAAATTAGTAAGAATTAAATAGCTGTATGTGAAATAATAACATATGTTGTTTAGAGATGAGGCATTTAGGCATAGAAACTTTAAAGGGCTTGGATTTAGATTAATTATATTAATCGAGAAAAAATTATTGAGTTCTTTTGGTAAAAATAAAATAGCTGTTTTAGAAAGCCAGTTATATCAGGCTTTTAAATCTCATCCTGAATTTATTGAAGAAGGAATGGTTGTAGGGATTAGGTTGCTACCTAAGAAAGATTTTCCTTATGGCGGCCAGTTTAGATATTGGAAACATCCAAAATTGAAAAAATGTTATTTGAATCTTAATGCAAATTATTATTTTAAGGATCCTAAAGGTTTTTATCCTATGTTGATTCATGAATTAACTCATTGGCATGATAGAGTTATAGCCAGCAGATGGCATAACTCACATCTTGTTTCTGAAAAAGAAGAAGAAAATTTACTAAGCATGATACTACATAGCTTAAGAATAGATGGATTGGCAAATCTTAGGATGTTTTATGCAAAATTAGGGGACAATCTGTTTGATGAAGATGCCCATAAAATAACTAAGATTGCAAGAGAAAAAGATGTTAATTTAGATTATATTTCTTATGTTAACAAATTTAAAGCAGAATTATTAACTGTTAAAAAGAAATTACTTAAGAGCAAAAAACCAAAAGAAGATATTCTTGCATGGGTAAGTTCTAATTATACTAATTTTTATTTTTTAGGAGGTATGATGTGTTATTTTATTTTATTTATGCATATGATTAAGAACAAACAGAATATTCAGATATTTTTGGATAAAAAAGGAAAGAATAAAATTAATATTAGCAAAATTAAACATTATTTGCATAGACAACAATTATATTTTGGAAAGGTTCCATTGAAGACGTTTGAATACACTTTTAATAAGATAAAAAAACTAGGGCCTGCAAAATTCTTTATTTTATATTTAGAAGCATGCAAAGTTTTAGGCATAAGTAATTTAATTTTTGATAAAGCTGAGATAGATATTGTAATCAAACATAAACATGAAATTGATAAGGATATCATATACCTTTAAATATTAGTTTAGTATATTTTACTTTAAAATGCCTGAAATGCCTATGCAAGGACAAGAAGCTCATAAGAAAAAAGGATTTGAACTTGGTGGGCTGTTTGGGAAGAAAAAAGAAGAGGCAGGGCCTGATGTTGCTGTTATTATTGGGCAGGTCAATGAGGTTGCGAGAAGGCTGAGGATTCTTGAAAGCAGATATACTGAATTAAACAGGAAGATTGAAGTAACTGAGAAGAATATGCTGAATGAAAGGAAAAGAGTTGCCAGCGAATTAAAGACTAATGATTCTGATGTTCTTGATATAAAGAAAGAGCTGAATGATCTGAAAGTAAGAACAGACATGGTTGTAGATTCATTGAAAGGCTTTGCAGTAAAAGAGGATATTGAAGTAATCAGGAAATATGTTGATCTATGGGAACCTGTTAATTTTGCTACAAGAGAAGAAGTTGAAAAGATAGTTGAAGAAAAGCTTGAGGAAAAAGGCAAATAGAAATCTTTATATATGTTATAAAGGATATTAACAGAAAAAGAGGGATATAAAATGGCTTTATTTGGATTAGGGAAAAAGAAACCAGCAGCACCTGGCGCAGCTGCTCCAGAAGGGATACCAACTGATAGAGTTATTGAGATGAGGCAGCAAGGAGTTTCTAATGATCAGGTTATTCAGACTTTACAGCAGGAAGGCTACAGTTCTTCACAGATATTTGATGCTATGAGCCAGGCTGATATAAAAGGAGCCGTAGGAGGAGAAGGAGGAGTAGGAGAAGGAGCACCACCAGCACCACCTGGAGGACCTGCTCCTGAATCACAGCCAATGCCCCCTCCTGAAGCTATGCCTCCCCCTGCAATGCCGCCGGCTTATGCGCCTGCAATGCCTGCAGCAGCACCGGCTGTTGATAAAACAGCTATTGAAGAAGTTGCAGAATCTATAATTGATGAGAAATGGGAAGAGCTAATGAAAAATGTTGACAAGATCATTGAATGGAAAGAATTAACAGAATCTAGGATCGCCAAGATGGAGCAGAAATTCAAGGATTTGAAAGAAAGATTTGAAGCACTGCATTCTGGTGTTTTGAGCAAAGTATCTGAGTATGACAAAGGAATCAAAGGAGTGAGCACTGATGTAAAAGCAATGGAACAGGTTTTCAAAAAAGTACTTCCTACTTTTACTTCAAATGTAAATGAACTTTCCAGGCTTGCTAAAAAAATGAAGCCTTCTTCTGGAAAAAAGAAATAAGATTAGTGGGCTATCGACTCTCTTGATAATAATGAGATTGTAAAGACAGCTATAAGAAACATCAGCATCATGCCCAAAATCTTTGCATTGAAAATAGTATTATGTAATTCTCCTCTAAATGTTCTTCCTTCTGCTTCTTCCTTTTCTTTATATTCTTCTATAGTCAAGCCCTCACCTTGGGCTTTTTCTAGAAGTCTCTGGCCATATACATTAGAAATTGATGCAATAATTATGATTATTGCTATTATAAAAATAGTCCACTGGATTGGCCTGTCTTTTGTAATAACATAAGAAATGTCTGCTTCTGAAGCTCCCATGAATCTATATATCATGAGAAGCAATACAAGGAAAACAAAAACAAGCACAAACCAAGGAGCTCCAAAACTGATTATGGATAGGATATCTTTTGAAAGCATCACCAGGAATGCAGCACATATTGCTGCAATCGCATGGATTGATTTGCTTTCTCCAAGCATTTTTGTCTTTTCTAATATAGCAAAGACAATTACAAACACCAATAATGCTGGAAATATTATAGAAAAATAATTCAGAACCCCGAGTTCAAGAAATGTTTCCATGTTTATTTACCTGCCATAAAATCAAAAAAGTCTTTTATTGCTCCTCCAATCTTCTGTCCTTTTGATTCGTCTCTTGTTATAAACCAGATTATCAACCCAAATATAAGTATCATAACTACGAGAGATACTGCTTCTTCTCCAAAGAAATCATAAAACCATGCTGATTCCCACCAGCCAAGTGCTGAACCAAATATCGCTGTTACTGCTATGACTGCGAGCACAACAAAAAATCCTGCAAATGAGCTTCCTGAGATATTTGCCCCTACAATTCCTGCCAGTATAAGCAGCATGATAAATGCTATGGCCACTAATGAAATTTGAGGAAGCACCTCATTTATTATGTCTACAACATCGAGACCAGAAGGATAAGTATCAAGAACATGAGGTATTACAACACTTAATCCAATTATCAAAGCAATGATAACATTGAAATTCTTTTTGTTTTCTCCTAACAGCTTTGATTTTTGCAGAATAGCAAAAATAATTGTGAATATTAATAGAAAAGGCAGCAAGACATCTGCTATTCCCATTGATTCAAGGAATTCTATACCCTCTTCAAATATAGCCATTTTTTAGTACCTCTTTATTCTTCTGATTTTTCTTCTGATTTTGCAGGGGATCCTGGGGTTTTGGTTATAAAGTAAATGAATAATACTATGAAAATCAACAATATCAGCGAAGCAACCCATTGCGTTTCCCAGTGGTCTGTCAAATAATCCCAGAATGGCTCAAGCCAATTCAATGCATTAAGGAAGATTAATACAATGCCAATGAACATCGCTGTCATGAAAAAAGTTCTCCAACTTTTTTCAAGAGCAACATCCTCTCCTTCTTTGAAAAATGAGCCAACTAACAACAGGAATAAGATAACTAACAACAGCAGCAAGACAGTGTTTGCTATAGCTTCATTAATCACTGCAACTAGTTTTGTTGATGCAACAACAAGAAAAGATGTTACAAAAGCAAGCATAGCATCCAGATTCTTTTTTGTGTATTTTTTTCCTTCTATTTCCTCTGTTCCCAATACTTTTGTCTTTTCTAGAATAGCAAAAACAATTGTAAATATAAGCAAGAAAGGAAGAACTACATCATAAATCCCTAGTTTGTCAAAGAAAACTATTACACCTCTGAATACACTATCTTCTACCATGCTATCTTATTTTTGCGAAGTTTATATATAAACTTTTCTATTCTCTGCGAGGCGTTTGCTTCAGGAACATTTATAAATTACCCTATGTATCCATTCTTAAAATGCTGAATAAAAAAGACTTTAATGAGATGAAAAAGGAATTTAACAGCTTTGATGACAACAGAGAGCTTGTTATAAAGAAAAGCAGGGATATCCTGAAATTATCCAAGCAGATAATATATTCTGTTCATAGGGATGATCTGAAAGAAGCTGGGAAACTGGTTAAGAAAATTGAAGTTGAGAAAAAGAAAGTTGAGAAGATTATTACGTATAGCTCTAAACTTGAATCTATTGGGGCTTATAAGGTTGCGATTGGAGAATATGTTGAGGCAATACTTTATTATCATTTTATCAAGAACAAGAAAATTCCAACTCATAAATCTTTGAGAGTTACAACACAGCATTATCTATTGGGATTGATTGACTTAACTGGAGAGCTTGGAAGAAAAGCAGTGCAGTATGCTGGAAACGGCAAATTCAAGAAAGTTGTTGGTATAAGGGATGCTGTGAGCGAGATTTATGGAGCTTTATTAAAATTTGATTTTAGAGATTCTGATATGAGAAGAAAGTTTGATTCTGTAAAATATGATTTGAAAAAGCTAGAAGATTTGGTTCTTGATTTGAAACTGAAGGGAAAAATATGAAAGACATTGTAAATTTCTTTTTTGAAACAGGAATGTTGAAGCATGCCAAAAGAAGCGGCTGGTGGTTAATCAATGTTAAAGATCCTGAGAATATAGCAGAGCATAGTTTTAGAACAGCTGTTATTGGCTACTTCTTAGCAAAATTAGAGAATGTCGATGCTGATAAAGTTGTAAAAATGTGTTTATTCCATGATCTGCATGAATCAAGAGTTAATGACTTGCATAAAGTTGGACAAAGATATATTGATTTTAAAAAAGGAGAAAGAAAAGCAAGTAAAGATCAAATGCGTAATCTTGGGAAACCTGGAAAAGAAATATATTCATTGAATGAAGAATTTCAGAAAAAGGAATCTAAAGAAGCAAATGTAGCAAAAGATGCAGATTATGTTGAATGTGCTGTTCAAGCAAAGGAATACATTGAGATTGGTCATAAAGACGCACAAAACTGGATTGATAACTGCAAGAAATGTATTAAAACAGAAAGTGGAAAGAAATTGTTGAGTTTGATTGATAAAACCAGTTCAAATAACTGGTGGAGAAATCTAAAAAAAATTGAAAGATGAGAAAATTAATCTCAATATTATTTTTATTGATTTTTATTACTGGATGTCAAACAGGAGTTGTTATAACTCCTGAACTTCCTAAAACAGAAGGTGAATTTGGAGGGGGAGAAAGAATGGCAAAAAAAGTTTTAATGGTTGTTGCGCAAGCTGATTTCCAGCCTGTGGAGTATGCAGATACAAGAGCAGAGCTTGAGAACGCTGGAATTGATGTTAAAGTTGCTAGTTTTGAAGTTGGGGAAGCAATTGGTGCAGATGGAAGCAAGATAAATGTAGATATTGCAATAAAAGATGTTAATACCAATGACTATGATGCTGTTGTCTTGATCGGAGGGCCTGGGGCTTCTAAGGAATTGATTGGAAATCAGGATGTTATTGAACTTGTGCAGAGTGCTGATAATGACCATAAAGTTGTTGCAGCGATATGCATTGCTCCTGTTGTTCTTGCAGAAGCTAGATTGATTACAGGCAGAGAAGCAACTGTCTGGAATGAAGATGGAAATCAGGAAGAGATTTTATCTGCAAATGGAGCAAAGTATGTTGAGAAAGATGTTGTAGTTGATAATAGGATAATAACTGCAAATGGGCCAGCAGCTGCAAAAGAGTTTGGAAAAGAAGTTGCCAGAGTTGTTAAAGAAGGCATTGTAAGTAAGAAGATATAATTATTTGAACTTTTTCAGAAAACTATTTTTAAATTTTTCTAGTTTATGTTCTTTGATAGCTGCTCTTATCTGCTTCATCAGATTGTTCATGAAATGAATATTGTGATAAGTGCAATATCTTAATCCGTTTGCTTCTTTCATCTTTATTAAATGTCTTATGTGAGAACGAGTGTAGTTTTTGCAGACATAACAATTGCAGTTTTTGTCAATTGGTTTCATGTCATTCTTGTATTTTGCATTTTTTATTTTTATTTTCCCCTGTGATGTGAACAATGTGCTATGGCGTGCATTTTGAGTTGGAAAAGTTGAGTCAAAACAGTCTGCTCCTGCATAAACTGCATTGATTAGTTGAGTAGGATTTCCTACACCCATAAGATATCTTACTTTATCTTCTGGAAAATGCTTGACTTGAGCATTTATCATCTTGTAAGTTTTTTTCTCTGGCTCACCAATTGCCAAGCCGCCAAAAGCAACACCATCAAAATCTAAACTTGAGATGAATTTTGCAGACATTTCTCTTAAATCTGGAAATAATCCCCCTTGAGCAATTCCAAAAAGAAGTTGTTTTTTGTTTTTATGATGTTTAAGACATTCAACAGCCCATTTGTGAGTTCTTTTTACAGCGAGTATTACTTCTTTTTTAGGCTGATTAGGCAAGGGCATCTCATCCATGACCATTGCAACATCTGAAGCAATTGTATTTTGGATTTTCATCAGCATCTTAGGAGTTAATAGGAATTTTTCCCCATCAAATGGAGATTTTAGATGCAAACCTTTGTCTGAACTTTTTATGTAGAATGAATCTTTTATTTTCTGGAATCCTCCAGAGTCTGTGAAAATAGAATTATGGAAATTCATGAATTTATGGATTCCTCCTGCTTTTTTAATTGTCTTGATTCCTGGACGTAATGACAGGACAAAAGCATTTGAGATTATTGCCTGTATTCCAATCTCTTCTAAGTCTCTCGGGTCTAAATATTTTACAGCTGTTTTTGTAGCAACTGGCATGAAGAATGGAGTCTCTACTTTGCCGTGCGCTGTTTTCAGGATTCCTGTCCTTGCATCTTTGTCTTTTGCTATTATCTTGAACATATTCCTGAAAATAACATAAATTTTATAAATATATCTCTAAATCTTTAGAGTAATGTTAAGAACAAACACATGCGGGGAACTAGGAGCAAAGGATCTGAAGAAAGAAGTAAAGCTAGCTGGATGGGTTAATAGCAGAAGAGACCATGGCGGCTTGATCTTTATAGATCTTAGAGACAGATATGGACTGACTCAGGTAGTCTTTAATCCTGAAAAGAAAGATGATTTTTCTATAGCTGAGAAATTAAGAAGGGAAGATGTTATCTCTGTTGAAGGAAAAGTTGTTGAAAGAAAGAAAGGGATGGAAAATCCTAAGATGAAGACAGGAAAGATAGAAATTGAAATTTCCAAGATTGAAGTTTTGAACAAAGCTGAAACTCCTCCTATTGAAGTTGATGACAGACTTGAAGCTGGAGAGGACATGAGACTGAAATATAGATATCTTGATTTAAGAAGACCAATTATGCAGAAAAGATTAGCTTTAAGACATAATGTTATTACAGTTGCAAGAGATTATTTTAATAAAAATAAATTTTTAGAAATAACAACTCCGGTATTGGTAAAATCAACACCAGAAGGAGCAAGAGACTATGTTGTTCCATCAAGAGTAAATCCCGGAAAATTTTATGCATTACCTCAATCTCCTCAATTGTATAAACAAATATTAATGATTTCAGGATTTGACAGATATTATCAAACAGCTATCTGCTTTAGAGACGAGGATCTGAGAACAGATAGGCAACCAGAGCATATGCAGATTGATTTTGAAATGAGTTTTGTTGAATCTGAGGATATAAGAAAATTCACAGAAGGACTTTATAATCATATCTTTAAAGAAGTGTTGAATATCAAATTGGATAAGTTTCCTATCTTTACATATGAAGAATCAATGAACAAATATGGAAGCGATAAGCCAGATATAAGATTTGGAATGGAATTGATTGATGTCAGTGAAATTGTCAAGAAATCAGATTTTGGAGTTTTCAAAGATGCTGAAAGTGTAAAGTGCATTGTTCCTGAAAAAGATTTCAGCAGAAAAGAATTAGACAAGTATATTGATTTTAGCCAGAAAGAAGGAGCAAAAGGAATGGCTTGGATGAGAGTAACTGCTGAAGGATTAGAAAGCAATATTGTAAAGTATTTTAGCGAAGATGTTCAGAAAGAATTACTTTCATTAACAAAAGCAAAGCCAGGAAGTGTTTTGATGTTTATTGCAGATAAGAAAAAGACAGCTAATGAAATATTGGGAAAATTAAGATTGAAATTAAGAGATGATCTAGAATTAGTTAAAGAAGGAGATTTCAAGTTCTGCTGGGTAAATGATTTTCCATTATTTGCATATAATGAAGATGAAGACAAATGGGAACCAGAACATCATATGTTTTCAATGCCAAAGAAAGAATTCATTGCTGATTTCGAAAAAAGACCTGAAGAAGTGCTTGGAGATCTTTGGGATCTCACATTGAATGGAATTGAACTTGCTTCTGGAAGTATAAGGGTCAATATTCCTGAAATACAAGAAAGGATAATGAAATTCATAGGAATAGATAAAGAGGAAGCACATGAGAAATTCGGATTTTTATTAGATGCCTATAAGTATGGGGGACCTCCACATGGAGGCATGGGTCTTGGATTAGATAGGACAGTAGCATTAATGGCTGGAATCAATGATATCAGAGAAGTCATAGCATTCCCTAAGAATAAGGCTGCTGAATGTCCAATGGATGGAAGCCCTTCCTCAATTGAGGAGAAACAGCTTAAAGAACTTCATATTAATGTAGAGAAGATAAAGAAAAAGGAGTGAGATAATGGATACTGATAAATGCGAGAAATGCGGCGGAATCGTTGCTAAGATTGGGATTATGGACAGCGGCAATTCTAAGTTTCAGAAATATTCCTGCAAAGCATGCGGACACACTATGATGAAATGTGTTGGTGTGATTGAATAGTTCTAAGATGAATAAAATAGCTTTTATTGATTTGGAAGGAACTTTGATTAATTTAGGTAATTGGGAAAAAATAGCCGGTAAATTCGGAGCTGCAGACTGGTATAAAGATTTCTTAAAGCGCTATGAAGAAGGAAGAGTTAGTTATGAAGAAGGCAGAAGAGATCTAGAAAAAATCTGGAGTAAAAACAAAGTTACAAAAGAACAAATTATTGATGTCCTGAAAAATTATAAAGCCTTTGAAGGAACAAAAGAACTAATTGAAGGATTGAAGAAAAAAGGATATAAAATTGTTGTTATAACTGGAGCAATAAGTGTTCTTGCTGAATTAGTCAAAGAAGATTTTGGGATAGATGAAGTTTTTTCTGCTCGTGAATTTATATTTGATGAAAATGGATTTTTTCAGAGGATTGAAGATCATCCAACATACAGAAGAGGAGAAGGCAAAATATTGATTATTCAGGAAATAATTGAAAGAGAAGGAGCTGATAAGAAAGATTGCATTGCAATTGGCGGCGATGATATAAATGATTATTGGATGATGAAAGAAATGAAAAGTTTTGCTGTTAATCCTCATTTGAATAGAATTAAAGAAGTTGTTGATTATAATGTTGATAAGCTGATTGATATATTGGAGTTTGTTTAAGATGTTGTGGCTGATTTATGCATTGTTGTCTGCGTGTGCAAGTGGAATAAATAGTATTCTTCATAGAGTGCTTATGTTAAAAGAAGATACTTTATCTTTTGTTTGTCTTATGCAATTTGTCGCTGCTATATTTTTTATTCCTATGTTGATATTAGAATTTGCTTTGCCTAGAGCTTTATTTCCTTGGTTAATTGTTATAATCGCATCAGCATTATGGGCATTAGCCTCTTTTGTTTATTATGAAGCCCATTCTCTTGTTCCTGTTTCAATAAAAGCACCACTTGATGAATCTAAATTAGTGTTTATACTTTTTCTTTCTGTTTTGATATTATCTGAATCTTTATTTTTAGAAAAAGTAATTGGAATTTTTGTTATGTTTACAGGGCTTTTAATTTTAGCTTATAAGAAAAAAGGATTTTTGAAAAATGTTAAAGATAAGGGAACTCTTTTAATATTAGGATCAGCATTTTTACTTGCTTTAGTATCTATTGTAGACAAATACGCATTAAGATTTTTTACTCCTGGAACTTATGGTTTCTTAGTTTATTTTATTCCTGGGTTAATCCTTGTTCCTTTCTTGATTAACAAGAAACAGGAAGCTAAGAAATTAGTAAGAGAAAGTTGGAAATTGGCATTAATTGCTGTTTTATTTTCAGTAGTTGCTTATTATTTTAGATTAAAAGCATTTGATTTAGCTGAAGTAAGTTTGGTATTTCCGATTACAAGATTGAGTGTTTTAATTGCTGTGTTTGGAGGTATTATTTTCTTAAAAGAAAGAGAGTATGTTTGGAGAAAGTTAATTGCATCTGTTATTGTGATTATCGGAGCTATCTTATTAGCAGGAACATTCAATTTTTAGGTAAACTATATAAATAACTAAGTTTCTTTAATCAAAGGGGGTAGGGGGGCTAAGATGAAAACTATATTTAATTTTGGAGATCCTCATAAGGATTTTACTCCAATTGCAGATGCAGTTTTAAAGGAATACAAAATAGAGCATATTCCTATTACAAATAACAGATTGTTCTATAATGAAGATTTACAGATAGTTGATGCGGCTTATGGCTCAGGCCCTGTATTAGACAGCTTGACTATGATGAAGAACATGGGTAAGTTAGAAGAAGGAGATGAAGTATTATTTCTAGGTTCAATGGGAAGCTTGTCCAAGGATATAAAATTAGAGGAATATGTTGTACCTTCTGAGCTTTACTGTGCTCATTTTGGCAATGAAGGAAAAATATTAGTTCCTGATAAAGCTCTTTTGGGAAGACTGGAAAAAGCTCTTAAGGACAGTAATGTTTCTGCTAAACGTTACAATCATGGAAGTGTGATGGCTGTCTTTGACCCGACAACAGACCATGAGAATTATACAAATAGCATGTATGATGAAAGTGTTACAGGAATAGACTGCTCTGAATCTTATCTTGGAATGAAGTTTTGCAAAGAGAATGGATTCATAGGAGCTGTTTTGCTGTATTGCTCAGATGACCCTGAGAATCACATTGGAAATATCTCTAAGGAAGAATTTGATAAAAGAGCATTAGAAAGAGACAAATGGATGAACATTATTGCAAGAGAAACTCTTCTTGGGCTTTGATAAGAAAACTATATAAATAAAAGACCTATTCTTTAGACTATGAAAGTTGATAAAGAACTTATCAGGAATGTAGCTGAGTTAGCTAGATTGAAATTGACTGATGAAGAAGAAAAGAAGTTTATTGAGGATTTAAAAGAGATTCTTGGAGCATTTTCTGCTATTGATAAAGTCGATACTAAAGGAATTGAAGGAGCTTTTCATTCTGTTGAGATCAAAGATAGATTGAGGGATGACCTGGTTGAAGAGAGTTTAAGCCAGGAAGAAGCTTTGGAAAATACTGAGCATAAGAAAGATGGTTATTTTAAGGGGCCAAAGGCAGTATGAAAATAAGAATCAGGAAGAAAACACTAAAGAGGGTATCTTATGTTGCAATAGCATTAATTGCTGCTGCTATGCTCTTATTGTTTAAAGGAGGAAATAAAATGAATAAAATAGCTGTATTTGATACTAATATGGGAGAATTTAAAATTGAATTATTTGAGGATACAATGCCTTTGACAACTGGAAATTTTATTGGATTGGTTGAAAAAGGAATTTACAAAGGTGTTATTTTCCACAGAATTATTGACGGATTTATGATTCAAGGAGGAGACCCAACTGGAACTGGAATGGGGGATCCAAATATTCCAAAGATAAAAGATGAGTTTGCTGATAACAATAGAAATGATAAAGGAACAATTTCCATGGCAAATGCAGGACCTAATACTGGCTCAAGCCAATTTTTTATCAATTTAATAAATAATAATTTTCTTGATACAAAGCATCCTGTTTTTGGCAAGGTTGTTGATGGAAAGGATATAGTTGAGGCGATTGGAAAAGTTGAAACAGGAGCTAATGATAAGCCTGTAAAAGATGTTATTATCAATAAAATTACTTTAGAATGAAAGCAGTTGATTTTATTACCCAGATAAGGAATGGAGACATTGATGTAGTTGAGCATACAAGGAAAGTCATTGAACAGATTAAGAAAATCAATAAAGAATATCATTATTTTAATGCTGTTTCTGAGAAAGAAGCTTTAGAGCAGGCTGAGAAGGTTGCAAAGAATCCTTCAGGGAAATTAGCAGGACTGCCTGTCTCTTTTAAAGATGCTATCTGTGTAAAAGGAGTTGAGACAACTGCAGGAAGCAGGATATTGAAGGGTTATAGGCCAACTTTTGATGCAACTGTTGTTGAAAGAGTGAAGAAAGAAGGAGGGATTGTAATTGGAAAGACTAGCCAGGATGAGTTTGGCTTTGGAGCATTTTCTGTTAATATGGGAATTGGTTATGAAAAACCTTTGAATCCATTTGATAAAGAAAGAGCTTGCGGTGGCTCAAGTGGAGGAAGCGGAGGGATAAGCCAGAAAGCAGATTTTCCACATATTAGTTTAGGAGAAAGCACAGGAGGAAGTATTGTAAATCCTGCTTCGTTTTGCGGAGTATTTGGATTATGCCCAACTTATGGGAGAGTTTCAAGATATGGATTGCTTGATTATTCTAATAGTTTAGATAAAATCGGGCCAATGGCAAAATATGCAGATGATATTGCTTTGATGATGGAAGTCATTGCTGGATTTGATGAAAATGAAAGCACTTGCGCTGATAAGCCTGTTGATGATTATACAAAACAGATTGATATTGATATTTCTGGAATGAAAATTGGAGTTATCAAAGAAGCTTTTAATGGAGCAGATGCTGGTGTTGAAAAAGCTGTCAGGGGAAAGATTGCAGAGCTCGAAGGACTGGGAGCTGAATATGAAGAGATTTCTTTGCCAACAGCTATAAAATTTGGGATTCCTACTTATTATCTGATTTCAACTTCAGAAGCTTCTACTAATTTGGCAAAGTATTGCGGAATGAGATATGGAAAACATGAGAAGCTTGAAGAGGGATTTAATGAATATTTTACAAAAGTTAGAAGCATGCATTTAGGACAAGAAGCAAAAAGAAGGATTATACTGGGAACTTTTGCAAGAATGGCTGGATACAGAGATGCTTATTATATGAAAGCAATGGCTGTCAGGACAAAGATAATCCAGGAATACAAGAAAGCATTCAAGGAATTTGATGCTTTGGTATGCCCAACTGTTTCTATGCTGCCTCCTAAGTTTACAGATATTGACAAGCTTAGTGTTTTAGACCATTATAATATTGATAATCTGACTGTTGGACCGAATTTAGCAGGACTACCACATATGAATGTTCCTGTTGGTTTTGAAGGTAAATTGCCAGTTGGAATGATGCTGATTGCAAATCATTTTGATGAAAACAGCTTGATAAGAATTGGAAGTGATTTGGTAAAATGAAATTAGGGAAATATAAACACTATAAGGGAAATTATTATGAGGTTATTGGAGTAGCAAAGCATAGCGAAACATTACAGGAAATGGTTGTTTACAAAGCACTCTATGGAGATAATTCATTTTGGGTAAGGCCTAAAGAAATGTTTTTTGAAATGGTTGATGTTGATGGAAATGAAATTCCAAGATTTGAATATATTGGAGAAAATGAAAGAAGAAGTTAAGAAAATAATTGAAGAGAATCCTGTATCTTTAGCTACTGTTAATCTAGATGGAAAACCAAATGTAAATGTTGTAGCTTTTGTTAAAGTAAAAGATGAGAAATTGATTATAACAGATAATCATATGTCTCAAACTAAAGAGAACATTCTAGCAAATCCAAATGTTTGTCTTGCAGTATGGGATAAAGATTGGAATGGCTATAAATTAATCGGAGAAGCTAAATATTTTGATTCAGGAGAATGGCTAGATTTTGTGAAGGCTCTTGAAGAAAATAAAGAAGAGCCTGCAAAAGGGGCTGTTGTTATTAGTGTTAAAGAAGTGAGGAAATTAGCATGAATAAATTCACAACAGATGTTGTAATTGGATTGGAGATTCATGTTGAGATGGCTACTGATACAAAGCTATTTTGTGGCTGTGCAACTTCTGGAGATGATAAACCAAATTCAAGGACTTGTGAAGTTTGCCTTGGAATGCCTGGAAGCAAACCTGTATTGAACAAGAAAGCAGTTGAGTATGCTTTGAGGCTGTGTATTGCTTTGGGATGCAAGATTTCGCCTGAGCTTATTTTTTCCAGGAAATCATATTTTTATCCAGATATGGCAAAGAACTATCAGATTTCTCAATATGAGATTCCTCTTGGAATAAATGGGAAGTTAAGATTAGGAAGCGGAAAGACTGTTGGGATAACAAGAGTTCATATGGAAGAAGATCCTGCTGCTCTGATACATCCTGCTGGGATAATGGAAAGCAAATATGTGCTTGTTGATTATAACAGAAGTGGAGACCCTCTTGTTGAAGTTGTTACAGAACCAGATTTGGAAAGTCCTGAAGAAGCAAGAGATTTTATGAAGCAGCTGATTACTATTCTTAATTATCTTGGAATATTTGATGTTAATAGATGTGTGATTAAAGCAGATGCCAATATCAGCATTAAGGAAAGCAAATATACAAGAGTTGAGATAAAAAATATTACTGGATTTAAAGAGATTGAAAGAGCTTTGAAATATGAAGTTGAGAGACAGAAGCAGGAAGTTAAGTCAATTGTGCAGGAAACAAGAGCATGGGATTCAGATGTAGGAATAACAAGAAGCATGAGGAAGAAAGAGGTTGAAGAAGAGTATGGTTATATTATTGATCCTGATCTAGTCAAGACAGAGATTTCTACAAAATGGATTAAAGAAGTTTCTGATAAAATGCCTGAGCTTGCTCAAGAAAAAGCAATAAGATATGCAAGGGATTTTAAGATTACAGAAGATGATGCTAGAGTGATTGCAGCTGAAAGATTATTGGCAGAATTGTTTGAGAAAGTTGCTGAAGAAGTGGATCCTGTTCTGGCTGCAAAATGGCTGAGAAGAGAATTAGTAAGAGTGTTGAATTATAATAATAAAGAGATGAAAGATTTAGTTATTGATGAAAAGCATCTGATTGAATTATTGAAGATGGTTGAGAAAAAAGAGATAACAGATGCTGTTGCTAAGAAAATCCTTGAAGAGCTGATACAAAAACCATTTTCTCCAAAAGATTATGTTGCAAAGCAGGGTGTAAAGATGATAGTTGACACAAAACAGATACAAAGATTCTGCGAAGAAGCTATTTCTGAGAATCCAAAAGCTGTTGAAGATTATCAAACAGGAGAAAAGAAATCATTGCAGTTCCTAATTGGACAAGTAATGAGAAAGACAAAAGGGCAGGCAGACCCTGCTATGGTTAATAAATTGATGAAAGAATTGATTGATTAATATCTTATAGAAAAAGTCTCAAATTCTCCTGTATATTTTTCCCAGCTTGTTTCTACATTATCTATTCTTGATAGCAGTGGGCCTTTGCTGCACCATACTGCTAATTTCTTTAAAGCAGTTTCTTCTCCTTCTGCAATGATTTCAACACATCTATCAGGAGTGTTTTTGACCAAGCCAGTAATATTTAGTTTTCTTGCTTGTTTTTGAGCATTTGCCCTGAAGAAAACTCCTTGAACTCTACCATGAACTATCATATGTATCCTTGATTTTGGCATTTTAATCTAAATCCAGAAGGTTATCAAATTCTTGTTTTAATCTGCTTTCAAAAACAGGATTTGTTTCACCTTCAAGTTTTTCTTTAGAAAGAGTTTGCATTAAGTCTTTAATTAATCTTTCCTCTTTTTCAGGATTAAGATCTGTTACTTTGATCTGTCCAAGATGCTCCTTAATCATCTTTGATTCAATATCATCAACAGAGCCTTTTTCAACTTTTATCTCTTCAAATTCTTTTGTTGTAAGCTTGTTTGTATTTTTCATAACAAAGTAAGCTGATTTGTTGTAGAGCTTTTCATAGATTTCCTTGAAATTAATGTCAGATGTTTTTCCAGATAATAATATTCCTTCAATCCTCAATGTTATTATTGTATTATTGAATTCTTTTCCTTCAACAGCCTCGCTGATTTCTTCTTCAACCTGGGCAGGAGTCTTATTGTCTGCCTCAATCTTTATCTTGTGGATGTTAAGGATCTGGATTGGCTCAATCTCAATCTTTGTTTCATCTCCATCTGTTTCAACTATGTAGATGCTTCCTCTTTCCAAATCTTCAAGCTCTTTGAAATTATTTGGAAATAAAGGCCCTGGAAATGCAATCAAGCCATAGCCATCTTCTTTTTTCCTGAATCTGTAATGGACATGGCCTCCTGCATAGTAATTGAAATTTTTTGGAAAAAAGGATAATGGCTGGGAGTCCATATCTTTCATCTCTTCTGGCTTGAATTCAGTCAAAGCTGAATGGAACATGAAGATTTTATAGCCCTCTTCTGATTCAAGATGCTCTTTTGCAAGGCTTTGATAATAATCTTTTTCTAATCCTCCTTTTTTCCCCAGCAATCCAGTAATCTTTGCCCCTGTTTTCTTGTCTATTGTGAATTTGAGCTTCAGCTTTTCATTGGACTCTTCTCCTTTTGCAACATTTGTCAGCAAGCCAGCTTCCTGAAGAACTTCTATTATTGTTTTTCCTGATGGAGAAAAATCATGCGAGCCTGGAACAATATAAACAGGAATATCATTATCTTTCAATTCCTTGAGTTTTTTTACTGTCTCTTTCAAACAGTCAATTGAAGGAACTGAAGTGTTGAATAAATCACCAGAAATCAGGATAAAATCTACATTCCTGTCCATGCATAGATTCATAGCTTTAGCAAAAGCTTTTGTTGAGATTTCTCTTAGTTTTGGATCTCTCCAAGAACCGATATGACAGTCTGCCAGATGTGCGAATTTTAACATTTTCTTTGAAAATCTTAAACCTTACTTATTTTATTCGTAAGTTTCATATATTGTTTGCCCCAAATAGAAATAAAATTAGATGTTATTTAAATTTATTGAGAATAGAGTATATAATTTACTCTGGTATATAATAGAAATCCCGCTTATTTGAAATCTCGATTCCTGCTATTGCACATGCTTCTATTTTTACCTGTGCTGCTATAATTAATTTTTTGGCTTCTTTTTCAGAGATATGAATCTCTTCAGAAACAAGGTTTTTAACTAAATCCAAATAGCCATTATCATCATGTTCAGGATGAGTATTTGGAACAACTGGGCCGTAAACAAATCTTCTGTCACCATCGCCTTCCAACTTATCTGCTTTTAGATAGAATTCCAGCAAGTTGCCTGACTTTTCCTCGACTCTTATAGACATGGTTGTCTTTTTTATTCCTTCTTCCTTAAGTTTGTCAGCTAATCCCATATGATATTAATATTATTACTCCTTTATAAATCTTTCGGTTTTTACTACTCGTTAGTTAAGAAACAATAGTATTTTTTCCAGGTGTTCTTTTGGCTTTATACAGCTTTTCATCTGCAAATGCTATAAGCTCTTCTTTGCTTACTTTTCCATCATAGCTAGCAACTCCTCCGCATATTGTTACCCTTCTCCTGTCTCTTAAGCCAAATTCATACTTCTCTACAGCTTTTCTAGTCTCTTCTGCTTTTAAAATCGCTTCTGCTGCTTTTGTTCTAGGCATTATGATAACAAACTCTTCCCCCCCATATCTGCATACAATGTCGCTGTTTCTTACATTTGCTCTTATCAATCTTGCAACTTTGGCTAAAACAGAATCACCTACAAGATGGCCCAATACGTCATTGACAGATTTGAAATTATCTATATCCATGATTATAACTGAGAATGAATCTGGCTTTCCTGCTGAGCCAAAGGTTAAGTTATCTAATTGGGCCCACATCAATTTTTTGGTGAATAATCCTGTCAGAGGGTCTACAATAGATTCTTTTTTTATTTTCTCCACAATCTCCTGGGCTTTTATTTTATAATTATAGATGTGAGGCCATGCTTTTTCTTCAATAATATCCCTGTTTGCTTCTAGTGCAGAAAGATATTCAAGGATTTCCATGGAATCAATCATTGTATAGATGTCTGATTTTATATCATCCAAAGTTATTATCTCTCCTTTCTTTTTTTCTTTTAATCTGAAAAAGGCTTCTGCTCCGCTTATCTCTTTTCCAATGAGATTCATCAATGGCTTGTAGACTTCTTCTTTTTCTGTTCTCAAATGTTTTTTGATATTGACAATAGCCTGCCTTAACCTTCCATCTATATCTTCGAATTTTTCTATTTTTTCATCTGTTTTGAGATTGCTTGAGAAATTACTTTCTATATTTTTAAGAAGCTGATATTCATAGGCTATTAAGTTGTATAATGTTTCTTTAAATTCATGCAGTTTTTCAATTAATAAAAATACCTGCTCATTTAATTTTAATCCTCTCCTACCTGTCTCTTCAATCCCTTCTCTTAATTTTATCAATGCTCTTCTTATCTTTCTTTCAGCTAATGTTCTCTTTTTTTGCAGCAGTTCTTCTTCTTTAGCAAGTTTATTGTAGGTATTTATGAGGAATTTTTTTATATCTATGAAAGCCTGGCCTCTTTTTCTTTCATAATTCATGGTTTGCTGAATCTCTTCTGCTGCTGCTTCTGATTTTAATATCTTGAATTTCTCCAAAATTTCGCTTTTCAGAACTTGGATAATGCCTTTGATTTCATCAAAAGAAGAATTAGCCTCTTTTTCATCTCCCTTTTCCATACATTTTCTTAATCTTTTTAGTCTTCTTACCAATCTGTAAACATAACGTTCATGCCTGTGCAATGTGTCTATCTGATCCTGAAAATTCTTCAGCAAACTAAGCTCTATTTCAGTTAAATTTTCAAGTTCTTCTTTTGATACCATATTTTATTAAACAAACAATAGTATTATATAAATATTTTTAAGAAATCAGCTTAATTCACTGTCAAGCTTTTTGTTGAATTCAATGTCCTGCTCAAACTCTCTTTGGATAGTCACTTTAAACTCATAGATTATGTTGTTTTCAAAATCAATTGCTGCTTTTTTTGCAGAGCCGTAGACTCCTAATGTGTTTTTCATCTCTTCCAGCTTTTTTTTCATGGAAACAGCCTGTTCACTTATATTATAGAACCTTCCTTCTAGTCTTTCCAAAGGAGCCAGGCCAGAAATAAAGGAATTGATAGCATCTCTTGATGGTTTTAATATTTTTTCAGAACTGTTTTTTGTAATATCTTCAAATCTTACCTGAGAAATAAGCTCTTTTACTTGCTTTAAATTATCTGCTAACTCGAGATAGATGCTCTTGATTATTATCACTTCATCTCCCAGTCCTCTCTTGATAAGTTCGTCAATCTTAACCAGTCTTTTGACATTTGTTCCAGTGTCCATTTTGGAATTTGTCTGATTATAAAGTATATAAACTTTTCTTTTAAAGTTTTGTAGAAAATATTAAATAGTCCCATAGAATCTAAGATACATGATTAATGCAACTGCAATAAGCTTAACAACAATCAAAGAAAATATTATCCTTTCCAGATTTTTAGAATTAGTTACTGCCCCTTATCATCATCCTGAATTATTGTGGATTACTATTCCACTTATTGCAGCGTTGATACTCATGAGTATCTATTTTGGAAGATACAAGAAAGAGAAATTGGGATGGAATACTGCTGTTGGAAATACAATGGCATTGTTGTTTGTTGCAATGGACATTCTTCATCACATATACAATGGATTGGCTGAACCTTCTATCCAAAATATGATTTTGCAGAATTTTAGAGAAGTGATGGTTGTTATCATGCTTGGAATAATAAGCTTGTGGCTATTCATGGCTGATTTTTTCCATGTGCTTCCTAAAAAGATGGCTTTTATGGCTTCTTCTTATATGCAAACAAGTCTTTTTGCTTATATTGCAATTGTCTTGATCTATACAGATATCGTCATTGATAAATACACTCTTTTTGGAGCTTTGCTTTTGTATATTGCGATAGTGTTCTTTGTTAAAATCATCAAATTATTAATTCCTACATATTACACTAAGATGGAAAAGAAGATGATATGGGTAAGACATCGCAAGGAAAAGTAATCAAGATAATTCTACACCAGAGAAATCCTGCTTATGAGAGGATTCCTGCTGTTCTTTTACTTTATCATCAAAAAATGGAATTGCAATTGGAGTTGCAAATTTAGTGAAATTAGATGAGATAATTGCTTCTCCTTTATCTAAGGAGGCTATGTTTCTGTCATCTTCTGATAAGTCCTGGGAAGCTGACTCTATTATTGCAGTTCTTTCTGGTTTCATCTCTATTCCTAGAATTATCTTTGTATTCATATTTGCAAGAATCTGCCTTGGAATCAATGATGGAAGCTGAGTTATAGCAGTCAGCCCAACCTGGAATTTTCTTCCTTCTCTTGCAATTGTTGCAAATATATTACTTCCTTTTTCCAGAACTTCTTTTCCCAGAACTCTTGGAGCTTCTTCCAGGACAATAGAGATAACTGGCTTTTGTTTTAATAAACCCTTAATCTTGTATGATCTATAATGGCTGAAAATTTCATTTGCAATAAGGCTTCCTATGAGCAGTTCTATAGCAGATGGAAAGTTTGATGTATCAATTACAACTGTTTTTGATTTTTCTAGTTCACTGCAGATATCTGCTATTGTTGTCTCTCCTGCAAGCAAGTCAAATATTCCATTGCATTTTAACTGGTGCTGGGAAAATTCCAAATCCAGAAGATAGATCAATCTTCTTTTTACAACAGCTAATGTGTCATCTCTGAACAAAACCTCAAGCTTTCTTTCAAGAATGACTGATTCAATCCATCTGTTTCCAAACTGCTTGTAATACATGTTCATCAGCTGTTTCTGAGGATCTGAGAAATCAGCAACTCCATTGAAATGGCTTGGCTTTATTATCTTCAGATTGATTTTCAAGCTTTTACAGCCAGGAGGTGGATTGTTTGAAGTATAATAATCAATATTTTTAGATGGATGATCTTTTAAACCAAGTTCATTTCTCCCGTAGTATTCATCATGAGGGTCTAAAACAAGAATTCCGCAGTAATCTTGATCCATCACATCCCAAAGCATGTTTTTCAGCAAAACCGATTTTCCTCTTCCAGTAGTTCCCGGAACCAGGATATGGTGTGAGAAAACTTTTTTACCGTCTAGTTTGACTTGAACATCCATGTTTTTTGAACCGCTTCTTAGGTTTCCAAAGGATAATGGATTTTTTGGAGAATCAAGGAATTTCAAATCATCTGCTGAAATTTCCCTGACAGAAGAGAAAAATGATGGAAGGGTTTTGCAAAGCTTTAATCCTTTTTTATCTGTTACAACCAGTGGTTTTAGATAAGCAAGGGTATAATTTCTTAGATGAGGATCCATAAACTCCAGGTCATTATCTTCTTCAAGCTTTAACCCAGAGATCAGTTCAAGATTTTTATCAGAGATCTGCGAGCCATACAACAAACTGAAGACTTGCAGAAGAATCTTGTTTTCACCGGCATCTGCAACTAACAGCTCTCCAAGTTCTAAACTCTTATCAGATTTCTGCCTGATCAGTATTTTTCCAAATTCTCCTGAAATAACCTGTCCCTTAATCATTAATATTAGAAAAAGATGTTTGATATAAAAATTTATTGAAACCCTTATAATTATCGCTTTCTTACTTCCAGAACTTTTGCACCATCATCAGATAAAACATAAGTAACCTGATCATTGATATTGGCTTCATTAAATAAAGATTCATCAACAGCTGCTTTTATTGTTTTGAAGGTTATAGAATCCATTATCTCCAGACCTCTGTCTGGTTTAGAGATGATTGTTGCGCACTTTCTTACTAAGTCTATATATTCTTCGTTTTTTAAGTCTCCCATGGGCTATACCTTTAAACTAATTAATGACAAGTTTACTATTTAAATTTTGTTATATACTTGTTAATGAAAACTTATAAAGAAAAAAAGAAAAAAAAAGTTTTTAGGCTTTTCCTAAGATTCTAAAAACTTTCGTACCGCATTTAGGGCAAACGCCTTTTGCAGCTTTCATGCCGTTTTTCATTACAACTTCTTCGACATCTTTCATTTTTACTTGTTTTTTGCATTTCATGCATCTTCCTTCATATTCAGGCATTTTATGCACCTCTCATTAGTTATATTGATAATTATTAGTAAATAATACTAATTTATATATAAACTATTTGGTTTTTATGTATCAAATAGCAAAAACTTTTTATTTGAGTTAGGATTCCAGAGTAGTATAATGGGCATTTTTTCAAATTTAAAACCACTTAAGGAAGAAGATAAAAAAGCTTTAAATTCTTTGGAAAATGTAATCAGTTTAAAGCGGATTAAGCTGATAAAGCAGCTTTTGAAAGATAAAAAGATTTCTTTGGAAATAGAGAGTTTAGAGACATCTATGGCAGGAACTGTGGAATTTCCACAGATCAAGGCAAAGACAGATGAAATTGATGCAGCAGAGGTTAATGAAGATATAAGAAAGGAATTTGAAGAAAAGCTTTTCAAGAGATTTTCAGAAGATGCTTTTGAGAAAATAGCCAGTCTAATAGCTCCAAACATAACTGGGATGGATCTTGTCAAGAAAGCTGCTGCAATACAGCTGTTTGCAGTGCAGCCAGTACATGTTTTGTTATTGGGAGACCCTGGCACAGGAAAAACAGACATCCTGAGAAGTGTTTTTAACTTAAGCCCTATATCTTCGTTTGGGTTAGGCAGCGGGACTTCTGGGGCAGGTCTTGTTGTAACAGTAAGAGGAAGAGAAGTTATGAAGGGATTACTGCCATTAGCAGATGAAGGGATATGCTGCATAGATGAACTGAATTTGATGAAAGAGGAGTCAAGAGCAGGGTTATATAATGCCATGGAAAAAGGGTTTGTTACATATGACAAAGCAGGATTGCACTACAGATTTGATGCAAGAGTCAAGATAATTGCAACAGCAAATCCAAAAGGAGACAAGTTCACTGGAAAGAACATGATTGAACTGAAAAGGCAATTGCCTTTTGACTCTGCTTTGCTTACAAGGTTCCATTTAGTATTTTTGATTAAAAAGCCTGATTTGAAGAAATTCCAGAAGATAACAGAGAGCATTGTTTTAGGAGATAAAAAAGAAATTGGAAAGGATGATATCAAGTTTGTGAAGGATTATATTGAATATACAAGGAATATAGAGACAATACAGTTTCCAAGGTCTATCCAGTCAAAGGTTGTGAATTTTATAGCAGAGCTGAAGAAAAAGGAAAGCCATTATCTTGTGGAGATATCCCCAAGGATGACAATTGGATTCATGAGGTTATGCAAGGGACTGGCCAGAATGGAAATGAGAGATGAAGTTAGCGAGAAGGATATAGAAAGAGTAAAGGATATTGTAAAAAAAAGTCTAAAAGTTGAATATTAAAACACAAACTTTAAAAACAAAAAGATTAAAATAAAAGACAAGAAGGTGTTTTAGATGGGTTTTTTCCAAGATTTTATAAATAAATTTTTCAAGAATCTGTTCAAGGATAAAAGGCAGATCAAGCTAGGGTTATATGGACCTCCGAATGCAGGAAAGTCAACTTTAGCCAATAAGATATGCATTGACTGGATTGGAGAAGAAATGAGTACTGTTTCTAATGTTGCTCATGAAACAAGGGAAATTATAATAAAGGAGCAAGTAAATATAAAGTCAAAAGATGGCAAAAAGGAGCTTGCTTTTAATCTTGTAGACACTCCAGGAATTGCAACAAAGATTGATTATGAAGATTTTATGAAATCTGGATTGAAAGCAAAGGCAGCTAAGAAAAGAGCAAAGGAAGCAACAAAAGGAGTTGTGGACGCTATCAAGTGGCTGGATGACATGGATGCTGTTACAATTGTGCTGGATGCAACAAAGGATCCTTACAGCCAGGTCAATATAACTATTATAGGAAATTTAGCTGCAAGGGACATCCCTGTCTTGCTTGTAGCAAACAAGATTGATTTGAAAAAAGCAGACATCAAAAGAATACAGGATGCTTTTCCCCAATATTCTGTTGTGGGAATATCTGCAAAATATGGAAAAAAGATCCAGGATTTTTATGATGCTTTGTTTAAAGTGGTGAAATAAAAGATGGTGACATTAAGTTTTATGCCTTATAGCGAAATTGAAGGTCTTAGTTCAGTCGGAAGAATAAGAAAAATACTGAATGTTGCAAAGGAAAACAAGATTGTTTTATTGCAGGGCAGACTGAAAAAAGAGGAAGAGACAGAACTGATAAAAGCAACAATGGAAGAGATCAACAAAGATTTTAAGGGAATAGAATTAGCAGTGATTGATCCGGGAATAGCAGGAAATGTTGCTGGAGTTAGAAAACTCAGGAATGCTGTTTTTGGAATGTTATTAGGAGACAGACAAGGGATGACAATAATAGGTCCTGCTTCTATTGTTAAAGAGATCAAGAAAGACCCTCATAAGATAGAGCTATTGACTAAGGAAACAAAAGCTAAAAAAAGAGGAAAAAAGAGATAGACAATGCCTCATCAATGCGTAAGGTGCAACACCTTTTATGAGGATGGAGCAGAAGAAATTCTTCAAGGATGTAAATGCGGTGCTAGGCTTTTTTTCTATATTAAGAAAGATAAATTAAAAGAAATACAAGAGAAAACAGCAAATCTTTCTAAAAAAGATAAAGAAGAGATTGAAAAGGATGTATTTGATTTAGTTGGGAGTGAGATTGATAAAAGCGAGCCAATTGTTCTTGATATAGAGGCAATCAGGGTTCTACAGCCTGGAAAATATGAACTGGATTTAGTCCATCTGTTTAAGAACGAGCCTTTGATATTCAAATTAGATGAAGGAAAGTATATGATTGATCTGATTGAGACTTTCAAGCAGCTGGCGAGAAAGAAGAAAAAATAAAAAGAAGACTAGTCTTCTCCGTCTAAAACAATCTTTGCAATGTTTCTTGAGTTATTTATTAACCCCTTTAGTAATTGTTTTTGTTCTCCTTTGATGTTATCACATTTTTTTAATAATTTTACTCTTTCTGCAATCATATTGTCAGCAAGCTCTTTATCACTCTTTACATATGCTTTTATGCATTCCAAGTAAAATTGCTCTGCTTCATTGTAGAACTCTTCAATATCTTTATTGAAGTATTGGCTTATGTTTTTTGCTGAATCTGAGACTGATTCAAGGCTTTTTGCAAGCCACCATGTTGACATTGCCTTAACATTTGATAGTTTTGAAGCTGGGTCTGACAGGTTAGCCCTTATCAATCTTGAGATTAAGAAGAATAATTTATCAACTTCATAATCCCTGAACTGAAGTGCTTGTGATTCTTTTTTTCCTTTTTTAGCGTCTGTGATTATAGAGCGAGTTAGCATGTCCATCCTTCTTATTGTGTTTGGAAGAGAGAATTCCTGCAGATTAAGAAAGTCTTTTGCAACAAGTTTTGTTGCGGTCTGCTCTACTATCTCTAAAGCCAGGAAATTCTGGAGTATTTTTCTTATTTCTTCCAGTTTTTTGTTTAAAGAATTTCCATGGAATGTAAATAAATGATAGTTGTTGATATAGGCAGATATTGTCTGGCGCCGGATTGTGTTTATTTCCTTGTCATCTATCTCTACTGAGATTTCTTTTGTGCTTTGCTTGGGCTGTTTTGTTTCTGAAGATATAACCAGTTCATTGTCTCTTTCAACTATGTAGAGGAGGTCTCCTTTATTTAGCTTGTTTTTAGTTAGCCAATCTTTTGGAAGAGCGATTGTATGAGAAGCAGCTCCTGATTTTACAAGTTTTCTTATGTTCACCTTATACACCTTTATAGTTAAAGTATATACGAAACGTGTTTTACATGTTGTATGTACGTTAAGTATATATAAATCTTTCCCCACATTATTATTAATTGATTACAATAAAAAATCAATAAGAAAATGAGGTGAAAACCACAAAAAAGACAAGACCAGTGAAGAAAAAACACAAAAGCGTTTTGCAAAAAAACACAGAAGTGTTTTCACAATTTTTATAGTAAGTCCTATCCAAGTAGTGCGCAGTGATAGGCAATCAGGTTATTAAGATGAAGACCAAGGCGAGCGCAACCACCAAACTTACTAAGCCAGTCTGATTAAATACAACCTAAATATATGATGATAAAAATGGTGAACTTAAAAAATATTACAAAAAGTCTTGATGATGTTGTGGTTAAGATAAAAGAAGGTGTATCTCAAGTAACACAAGATCTTTACTTTGCAAGAGAAGGATATAAACCAATACCTATAAATTATGCTCAAAGAGGAGATACAATAGATGAAAGCCAAAGAGAGATGTTAGCTAAAGGCTATGACTCTGGCTTATTATGCACATACTAATAAAGGCGGTTCAAATACTCAGGAGAAAGCAAAAAAATGTAAAGCAAGAAAAACACAAATTTAAATGTTCATAAACCCAAATGGCGCGATTTTTTACCCACTCCCTCACACCCAAAATACCTAAATCCTAATTCTAAAGCGCCAAGGGGTTTATACAGAGCAGCATATAAAAACATATAAACTAAGTCTAATTAGAATAATTAATGTATTTTAACAAATTGGACATTAGTTTATGGAAATATGTGCAGGATAAGTTTGCAAAAGAGCTTAACTTGCCTGTTTACACTATAGACAGAGAAGGGAATGAGATAGTTGTTTCTGGAGAAAATGCATTTCTTATTGATCTAATCAAATCAAAAAGATATGACTTGTTTAAAGAAAGAAATTACAGGCAGCTGAATGAGCTGGAAGAAGGGGAAATTGCACTGTATAATTTTTACGGAGCTATGAATATCATCAAGCCTGTTTTTCTGCATGACAAGAAGATTGGAGCAGTTATTTGTGGGCCGATAAAAAGAGAAGAATTTGATTATTCTGATATCTCAAGCAGGTTAGGAGTTGAAGAACAGGAATTAACAGATGCAGCAGATGAGATAAAAGAATTAAATGGAGAAAAGGTTGATTGGTGCAGAAGGATGATATCAATACTTGCTGAAATTTTACCTAAACTTGCTCATCAGAAACAATCAAGGGATAACCAAATATCTGAGCTGACTGCTTTGCAATCTATAATCAAGATGGTGAATTCCAGCTTGGAGTTAGATGAAGTTTTAAAGAGCATAATGGAATTTTTAGTCAATTCATTGAAGGCAACTGATTGTTCTGTTTTTGTTGAAACAGAGGATGGAGAGAAAAAGTATTGTTTAAAGAATGAGGTTGAAAAATTGACTGAAGTAGAGAAAGCTGTTTCAAAAAGAGCAATTGAAGAAAAACAGATTATTACTGTTAAGGATATAAGGGCAAGATTTAGAATTGAAGTGGAAAGTGATTATAATTCAATGCTGTCAATACCTCTTAAAAGAAGGGAAGAGATCATTGGCTCGATAAATCTTTATGGAAAAGATTTGGGCAAGATAAGCGATGAAAGCTTAAATTTTATCTCAGTAATGGCTGACCAGGTTGCTATTGCTGTTGCAAATGCCCAGAGATATGGAGAAGTTAAAGAATTAGCTGTAATTGACAAGCTTACAGGAGCTTATAACAGGCGATATTTCACAGAAGCTGTTGAAAAAGCTCTTGAAAAAGGGATAAACAATGAGAATCCTTTGGCTTTGATACTTCTTGATATAGATGATTTTGGAAAATATAACAATGCCCATGGGCACCCTATGGGTGATAAATTGCTGAAAGAGCTAAGCAATGTTTTGAAAAAAAACGTTAAGGAAGGAGATATTGTTGGAAGATATGGTGGAGAGGAATTTATAATCATGATGCCTGGATTGAAATCAAGCGAAGCAATGACGACTGCAAAGAGATTGAAGGAAGCTATTGAAGAGACTAATTTTGAAGGTGGAGAGACGCAGCCAAAAGGAAGAGTTACAATAAGTTTAGGATTAGTTTCCTGCATGGATAAAGTTACTAGTTCTGATATGATCAAAGAAGCTGATTCTGCTTTATACAAAGCAAAAGATACTGGAAAGAACAGAGTTGTGCAAAGGATAATTTTGAAAGATAATTTAAGGACTGAGATGAGCAGTGAGGTTTAGTATTATTTTGTTTTAATAAGTCCGCCGTGATAATTTAGTCTGTAGACTTCTTTGCCTTTATAGAAAATCTTTTCAGTTCCAGTAAAGTTATCAATATCCCCTTCACTCTTATCAATATATTCAAAATCATCTTCTTTAAAATTAGTTGGTCCTCTGAATGGTCTCTCTTCTGTAACTTGTTGCAAGACTTTTTTTAGGAATTCATAAACTTGTTTTGTTGGAATAATCTCAAGGATTGTTCCTCCATAATAATTCATTGACCAGATTACTTTTCCATTTTGCCAAACAATTTCTTCTCCAGAAAAAGGATCAAATCCAAAATATATATCTCTATATTTGAATTCAGTTTC
>JAAOYC010000056.1 GCA_018221125.1 Candidatus Woesearchaeota archaeon | reverse complement strand
ACTGAGCATGATAGTTTATTCCCATTTTGTTTTATGTTATTTGTTATAAAAACCAGTGGGGAACGAGGTCAAAAGACCTCGCCCACTCCCTCACTGGACTTTGCCGTTAGGCACGAGTTTTCCGCCAAAAAATATCAATCTTTGATAAACTGTTTCAATACCTCTTTCTGTTTTTTTGAAATCCTGATCAGCTTCTTTTTTGCAAATCCTTTTGAAAAGACAGTTATGAAAGCATAATTATCTGATAATGAGAACAGCATTCTTGGCTTGCCTGGCTTTGCTGAGCCTGTTCTTTGTTTTTTTATGAGATTAGCTGTCTGGAGAAGCCTTAGCTGCTGAGAGATGTTAGCAATAGTTGTGTTAAGTTTTTTAGCAAGCTCTAATGGAGAAGTTGGCTTATTTGCGAGAATTTCAATGATTTCCCATTTTGTTCCTGTCAGCAGGGTCTCTAGATCCATTTATTCCCTTTAGAAGAGAATACTTATATTTAAATGTTTTGTTTAGTTAATTAAGTTAAGTAGTTAAGTAATTATTTAATTATTATAATGGCTGGCTAGAATCAATAATTATGGAAATTAATAGGGCAATTTAGTAACTTATGAAAACTTTTATATACCTGCTTTTGCATTATCTTTATTATGGTGTTAGAATTACTAGTAAATCCAAAAAAGGTGACAGGCAAGCCTTGGGAGATGTTTTTTTTAGGCGCTATCTATTCTTTTGTTGCAGCTTTTCTTGCTTTGTGGATATTTAAGAATTATGTGAGTATAGTAATGATCACCCTTACTATTATTGCTTCTGTTCCTCTTATGAGTGGTATAATAAACCAGGAAGAAGAAAAAGACAGGTCAATAAAACGAGAAAAATCCCTGTTAAAAGAGCACAGCAAGGCAATAAGAGCTTTTGTTTATCTGTTTTTGGGATTTACATTTACATTTACAATGCTGTATATATTCATGCCAAGCGCTATAGTTGAGAAGATGTTTAGTGCGCAGCTTGAAACAATAATAACTGTCCAGTCTGGCAGCCCTACAGGAGAGTTTATTGGTTCTTTTGGGATATTCAGCCAGATATTGATGAATAATCTTAAGATACTGCTTTTCTGCATGGCTTTTTCATTCTTTTACGGGGCAGGAGCAATATTCATCCTTACATGGAATGCTTCTGTGATGGCCACTGCAATCGGATCTTTTATCAGGAATAATCTTTTTTATGCACATGGAATATTTGATTATTTCCAGGTTACAATGTTTGGGTTGCTGCAGTATCTGCTGCATGGGATTCCAGAGATAGTTGCTTATTTTATCGGAGCACTTGCCAGCGGGATGGTAAGCTTTGCATTGGTCAAGCATGAATACATGGATCCAAAATTCCAGAATGTTGTGAAGGATGTCAGTATATTGATAGGGATAGCTGTTGTCATACTTATAGCTGCAGCACTGATAGAAGTTTTTTTGACGCCTTTGATAATATAGAATTCTTATTTACCGCAGCCGCATCCAGATACTTGTTTTGGCATAGGGGCTGTATTTTCTGAATATTGAACATTATTTCCAAATTTTAATCCTATCTTAAGCTCTTCTGACAGTATCTTTACAACAAGAAAACTATCCTTTTTGCATTCATAGTCTTTGTATTCCAGGCTGTTTCCGATAATAATGTCCCCACATCTTAATCCGATCATCTTCATATCCCCGAGAGGGATTATTGTCAGGTCATTTTTTCCTTTTGTGATAAATTCTATTTCAAGATCACTGTTCAACTGAATATTGTTGTTGCTGTTTATTATTGCAAGGTTAGGAGTGTATGCAAAAAAGCCTGTTGGACTATCGGTTGGCTCAAACAATACAAAGATACTTAATAAAAATAAAGCAAATCCTGATGTGGTTAAAATAATCTTGACAAGTTTCATTTTTTAGAATTTTCATACATTACCTGAAGCCTGTTAACCTCTTCTTTGGGGATATTTTTCTTGAAGAATCTTTTTAATCTTCTTTTAAACCTGTTGTCCTTGTGATCTTTTTTTCCTATAAGGCATGCTGCAAGATTCCTGTATTCATAGACAATATTCCTTTTAGGAGCATGCTCTGCTATGTGTTTTGTCTGCGATAAGGCTTCAAGCATCTTTATATCATCAGGAAGTATAGCCAGTATAGGAGTATCTGATGCTTCTTCTATATCCTCTAATGTAAGCTCAAATTTCTTGTTCCTTACTTTGTTCAAGATCAGTCCTGTTATTGGAGTGTTTTTTTGCTTTGCTAATTTTACTGCACGCAATGTTGTGCTTAATGTAGGATAATCAGGAGAAGTAACAACAAGAAGCTGGTCAGCTGCTATCATTGTTGAAAGTATCTCCTCATTTAAAGCAGGAGAGGAGTCTATCAGTACAATATCGTATCTATCTTTGATTCCCGCTAATTTTTCCTTAAGAAGATGAGGATTTACTTTCCTGCTTATCAATGAGCCTGGAACTATATGCAGGTTTTTATCATATTCGTAGATAACGTCTTTAAAATCAGCTCTTTTAAGCAGAACATCATGCAGTGTTGATTCTGGCTCAACCAATCCAAGATGCAGCCCCAGGTTTGGAGCTGAGAAATTAGCGTCTACAAGCAGAACTTTTTTATCGAATTCATTTGCAAGGACTGCTCCGAGATTAAGAGTTGTTGTTGTTTTTCCAACACCTCCTTTTATTGCAATTATGCCAATAGTCTGTCCCATTTTACAACCTCTTTTTATATATCTTGATTTTTTAAAGTATAAGTAATTTTTGTTATTTCTACTTTTGTTCCCGGCTCTACCATGAATATCAACTTGTATCTTTCTTTAGAAGAAAGAGGCATTTCCATGAAACAGGTGTCTACGCATTTATTGTTGAAAACACCCATTAGATATTCCTCGTTTTCAGACAAGGATACTCTTCCTTCCCATCTGATCGTTTCCAGGTAATCCACCAGGATTGCAACACTTTCTTCTGGTTCAAGCGTAGAGTCAGACTCCGTCTGGGTACCTGCTGCCTGCACAACAGCCATTCCTGTGATAGCAGGCATTCCCTGCTCTTTTTCTCCTACATTGCTGTAAACAAGGAATCTTTCACCCTTGTCTTCTATAAATATCTCCACGCTTCCATATCCAATTATGTTTCCTGATAATCTTAGTGAGGAGATATAAATTGGTTCTGTATTATCTGAAGAGAGTGAATAGCTTTGGCTTTCCTCTATTTTCAAATCTACTATCTGAGACATGAAGTCTGCAGAAAAATGTCCTGTAATGCCAGTATTCCTAAAAAGCATAAGCGAGGATACTAATAACAAGGAAATTGCAACAAATAACTGGGCTTTTTTTAGTTTGTTATGTGTTTCTTTTTTTAAAAATTTCATCTTTAAACCTTCCTCTTTTTATTCGTAAGTTTTATCTCTTAATATATCATACTTTATATATTTTTTTAAGCTCGTGCAATATAATATGTTTTGAGCGGTGCTTTTGGACTTGTTTTATCTTTGATTTTTTATTTCCTTTGATGTATTTCTCTACCTTTTTTTTCCATATGATCATTAAAATAGCTGAAACTATGGCTATGATAAATGCCAGGGCTGTAACTGGAATGAGTATCAAACTAGGGGATTTGGTTGTATTGGCTAAAAAAGCCCCTATTGCAAGGTTTTTGGTCACTGCTGAAAAGAACAGCAATAAGATTATGCCCATTAAGCTTACATGCAGCACTGTGATAAATTTCTTTTTCTTTTCTGACATGTGGGACTTTCTTGCTGAAATCAACACTATAAATATTATCAACAGCAAGATTGTAGGGATTAAATAATAAGGATTTGGCCTTTTGTATGGAAGGACTTTTATTGCCTGCCCTGTTATTGAGCCTATTCCTGGGCCTATAAATCTCATTGTGATGTCAGCTTCATCATTTTTTATATCATTCAGGATAATCCTAACATCTGGTTTTCCATTGAAATCCATATCAACATTTTCTGCCTGAGTTTTTGATAATGTAAATTCTATTGGTTTTGATTCTACCACCAGAGTTGCTTTGTTTTTGTTTATCTTTGTTACAGTAATCCAATGAGTTTCTCCATTATATTCAAAGGATATTTTTTGCAATTCTTTTAGCTTGAATGTTGATTCTTTTTGTTTAATTAGTCTTGTTTCTTCTATTTCTTCTATTGTGCATTCTCTGATCTCTGCTGGTTTTAGGATTTCTGTTCCGCATGCATAAAAATCATAACAAAACCTTGTTTGTTGATTCGCTGTGCAGTCTGACCATGATGTGCAGGACCAGCTTTCTATGCATTCTTCTTCTAGTATAACAGCAGGGGAGCTGCTGCCTCCTCCTCCACCTCCTCCTCCACCGCCTCCTCCGCCAGAGGATACGCTGAATTGAAGGTGATAGCTTGTATTCATAAGATTTCCAGCACTATCATTGCATAGGAAATAATAATTATAAGTGCTTCCATCTGATAATCCTGTTACAGTGAAATTATGCTCGGTATTATTTGTATTTGTCACATCAGTCATATTAGCCCAATCAATATCTGTTGTTGCATATCTGCAGATAGCTATCTCATCTGTTGTTAGTTTGATAATTGTTGAAGTTGTTCCTGCTGCTAAGCTTGATTTATTTTCAGGAGTTGTTGATTGTATTGCAGGAGCAACTATATCCTCTCCATCTGTTGCTGATGCAGTGCTGTTGATATCAGTATTGTTTATATTTCCGTTTATGTCTCGTGTATGCACTGTTATTGTATGATCAGTTAGAGGATTGAATCCAGTTGCATTGTAGAAATTATCTGTTGTAATCACTTTATGGACTCCATCTATATAGATAACAGAAGCATTAAAGTCAGCATCTCCTGGCTCAGTCCAGTTCCAATAGATAGATGAAGATGTTGCTGATTGATTGGCTAGATTTGCTGCAGAAGCAGGAGGTGTTGAATCTCCACTATCTGTTATAGTGACACTATCTTCTCCAGTTGCTCCATCGCTAGTTCCATCATTAGGAGTGACAATGCATTTCCATACTTCACTTCCACTTGTTAGCAGATTTGATAAAGTGCTTGCAGTCTGACCAGCCTGTAAGACATCATCTTTATACCATTGATATGCATAAGTTATTGTATCATTATCAGCATCAATGCTTGCTGTTGTTATGCTTGCTGCTAAATCATCTGTAGTATCAGGGCTGTCTGGCAATACATCCACTATCGGGGCTGAAGGCAAAGAGTTCAATACTGTCATTCCAGAGCTATTACTCCAAGAGCCCCAGACAATTCCATCATAAACCTTGATTGAAACAATCCATACATCTCCTTTTGAAATATTTTCACTGTTTATTGAAGTTAGATTTTCTAAAGCAGCCTGCGCAACACCATCTTTAAACCACTTAGTCTGGTTTCCTTGTTCAGAATCTCCATCCTGGTCAGAGAAATCCCATACAACCTGTAATGTTCCATCTGTCCTGTTTTGGTTATCTGTTGAGGTTAAAGTAACATTTGCTGCTGTTGGAGCACCATTTTGTATTGTTACTGCACTAGAATTTACTGCTGCCCCATTATCAACACCATCATTAGGAGTAACTTGGCATATCCATTGTTCTGTTCCAGCTGTGTTTGAATAATCAATTGTCTGTGTTATTAATCCTTGTGATACATTATTTTTATACCAAGCGAATGTTGTTCCTGATTCAGAATCATTGTCTGCATCATTAAATGTGTAATTACAATTTAAGTTGTCTGTTGAAGAAGGACTCACAGGTGTTATATTCACACTTGAAACAGTTGGAGCAGTGTTTGTTGTTGAAGCTACATCAGTAACATCAGTATTATTAATATGATCATAATCATCAACTGTATGCACATTGATTGTATAATTTGTATGTGCATCTAATCCAGTTGCATTATAAAAGTTATTTGATGTATTTTGTACATTAATTCCATCAATATAAATTATATTTGAATTAAAATCTATATCAGTTGGATTTGTCCATGTCCAGTAAATCCAACTTGAACCGGCTGATTGATCTGCTAAATTTGTTACACTCCCAGGAGGATCTGACTCTATTGTAAATTCTCTTATTTCTGATTGTGTTGTATAAGTACCATCTGTTGCATTTGCGTACCAATAATAATTTCCTGATTCTAGCTGATAAAGGTTTTTAATTTCTGTTGCTGATAGGCTTCTGTTCCAAACAGCAACTTCATCTATGGTTCCATTGAACCAACCAATAGCCATTTGCCTTCCCATCCTTATTCCCCTTTCATCTGTTGAATGCAAGCTAGCTAAAGCAGGAGGAGTTGAATCATCAACCTCTCCATTTACATAGACTTGTAGATGTGTTGTATTCCATGTTCCCACTAAATAATACCATCCAACAGTATTGCCAATCTCAGTTGCTCCTGTAGCAAAAGCCAATCCTCCGCCAGTACCATCTGAAGAAGCTATAAACCTTGAAATATTATCTCTTATCTGCAGAGCCCATACCCTGTTATCTGTAGTAGAATGGTAATGTGCAACAATGTCTCCATTTTCTTCGCTGCCGTCGATATAGACCCACGTACTCACAGTAACTCCTGTACTAGAAAAATTATAATTATCTGACGGGTCAGTATCAACATAATCATCCACTCCATCGAAACTTAATGCTGTGCTGAATTTTCCACCAACATTATATGAAACTCCTCCTGTAGTTCCATTATTATCATTACCAGCATAATCAATAATCGTGCCAGAAGCTTCATCCATATGGAATAACAATACCATATTGCTGTCAATATCTAATTCAGTTATCCTCTCTGTCCAGTTAAATGTTACATCTGTTCCATTTGCAATATTTGTTGTTGTGTTTATTGTGTGGATTTCATCAAATGTAGAACTATTACTTCCATAGAAGGTTACAGTCATTGTATCTCCTTCTGCATCTGTCACAGTTGCATTCAATAATCTATATGTTTCATCAGAACTTGAAGCATTATCAGGAGCATTGAGAGTTATTTGCGGTGCATTTTGGTTTGCAGATTCAACAGTAAACTGCCATGTCTCAGACTGAGTTGTATAAGTCCCGTCTGTCACATTTGCATACCAATAATATGTTCCGACTTGTAATTGATGGAGTCCAGCAATTTCATCTGCTGATAAACTTCTGTTCCAGATTGCTACTTCGTCAACATTTGCATTAATGTAAGCACTTGAAGAAGTCCCCAATCTTCCAATTTTAAGGTCTGATGGGATATCAAGAGTTATATCTTTGACAACAACATGATGCCATTTATTTAAAGTAATAGCTGAAGAAGCAACACCATCCACATATATAGTTCCAGAAGATATAACAAGATTTAAACCATTTTGATAACAATAGCCTGTTCCCCCTCCATTTCTTGCATCAAAAAGATATCCAACTCTACTTTCTTTAAAATAAAGCCACATTCCTACAGTATATGTTTCACTAGACCTTACCATTGGAATAGTAATATACTTATTAGTGGTCCCATCAAGATATATGGCTGTGTTGAACTTTCCATCTACACCATAAACACCTGCTGTAAGAGTCCCATTATTGCCTTGTCCTGAATAATCAACAATAGTTCCAGAAGCTTCATTCATATGCATCAACAATACCATATCGCTATCAGCACTTAATTCATACTCTGACCAGTTATATGTTGCATCACTTCCATTTGCAATATTTGTTGTGGTGTTTAATGCGTAAAAACTAGATGTAGAATTGTAGCTTCCATAGAATGTTATATTCATTGTATCTCCTTCTGCATCTGTCATAGTTGCATTCAATAATCTAGATGATTCATCAGAACTTGAAGCATTATCAGGAGCATTGAGAGTTATTTGTGGAGCATTTTGGTTTGCTGAATTAATTGTTACAGCACTTGAATTAGTCTCTCCACTCCAATCAGAATAATCTCCAGCTTTTACTCCTAATATCCATTCATCTCCTTCTGATGTTTGCGAGGAGTTCATTACCTCTCCACCATAGGCGCTTCCTTGGTAATGCTGGTTAATTTCTGATGCTGATAATGTTCTATTGTAAATTTTAACTTCGTCTATAAGTCCGTCAAGACGATGTGCAGAGCCTCTATCTCCAATTATTATATTATTATTTGAACTGCCTGCTTGCTGGCTTACACTTCCCTGGTTATCTAATTTTCCGTTAATATAGATTTTTACTTCATTTGTAGCAGATCTATTATATGAAACAGCAACATGAACCCACTGTTCTGCAGAAATTGTTGATGAAGATCCAACAGAGTCATAACTGCCAGAAGTAAAAGTTAGCAGTCCTGGTTTTGCATTATTGCCAACATAGAACCAATAACCATTTTGACTATCTCCGCATCTATCAACTATTGAGCTATGAAGTCCATGCGCTGGCGCAGTAGTGTCTAAATTAACCCAAGCTGAAATTGTAAATGTATTCGGCAAATTTAAACTAGCGTCATTTCCGCAGTTGATATAATCATTAACTCCATCAAAACTATACGCTCCTCCAATTTTTCCATTTGTTGTTAGGCTAGCTCCATTATATGCAGTACAATCATTGCTTCCATAATAATCCAGAGTATCATTGTTTAGACTCCAGTAGCTGACCAAACCGTCTTCGATTAATGTTGTTGCATTCAATGTTCCATCTTTATACCAATTGTAAGCATATGTAATATTATCTCCATCTGAATCAGAAGCTGAAACAGTTCCTGTTAAATTTACAGTTGTATAGTTTGTTGTTGGGTCTGTTGTTGTTAATGTTACGGAGGAGATTGTTGGGGCTGTATTTAGAGCAGTGTAACTAACATTCAAATAAGGTCTCAATGAAGTATTAATTGAATATTCTCTTGAGTAAAACATATCTGCATTTCCTGTATCACCTGTATAGAAAGCAACTGAAATATTATTTTTTCCTAAAGCATAATCATAATTGACCATATTTGTTACGTTCCAACATTGCCAGGTGTTATCCTGAGTTCCATCTGGAGCCAATGAATCTTCAGAAGTCAGATTGCAGTAAGTACTATTATCAAAATTAGTGCCACAAGGCTGATTATTCCATGTAATTGTTGTTTCATTTTGACCATCCCAGCTATAAACATGATGTGCTCCAATTGTTTGCGTTCCTTGATCATTATAAAGATATAAGCAAGCTTGGGCATTATTTATAATCTGATTATTGGGAATATTGATTATATCAAACATAACATAAGTAATTCTTTTAGGAGTTCCCCACTTAACAAGCAGGTCGGTTTCAGTTCCATAATTGGTATTTGCCAGATCTCCTTTTACATAAGTATCTTGTATTGCATCATAATTTGAAGCATAGACCCAACCCGTGAATAATAAAACAATAACTATCAAAATCAAACTTCTTATCCACACCTCTTTTTTTGTTTTTGTCATTTTTTTTGAAAATGTCAAACCTTCCTCACTTTGTTCGTAAGTGTCATTGCGCCTCTTTAGTCTCCTCCAACTCTTGTTTCATGAACAGTTCAATCTTCTTAGAAAGCATTAGTGCGTGTTCTTCGCAGAATTTTTGATAGTTGTGATAAGTTTTAGAATCTATGCTTAAAGTTACTTTTTGCTTTTCACTACCCTCTTTTTTACTCATTTTGAGATAAAGTCTTTATCTTATTTTAGAGATAATGATAATACTTCTATATAAATATTTCTATGTTCTTGTATATATTTGTATTTCTATGGAAGTATGTAGAAGTATGGCTTGTTGGCTGATACTTACATTTAAGGATGTAATTACTTACATATTATAGAAAGAATAATGCGATTTTATTTCACTTACATTAAAAGAAAAAATACTTACATTATAAGAAATAGTTTTGTATCTATTGTAATACTTACATTATACGAAAAATTACTTACATTATTGAACTATATCCTTTAAAACAACAATCTTTAAATACTAAAATACTTACATTAGTAGATATTTTTACTTATATTTAGGAAAAGTGCAGGAAAAAAGAGGAAATAGAGAGCAACAGACACAGAAATCTAATGAAAAAGATAGTTCTAAATTTCTTCAGGATGAAGATGTCAGGATATTCAAGGTGCTGCTGGAGAGGTTGAAAGAGAAGTATAATCTTTCTTCTACAGATATACTGAATCTTACAAGGGAAGAGCTGACAATTCCCTGCACAATCTTTATAGATAAACTAAGTCCATTAGAAACAGTTGTCAAATATATGAAAGAAAATCTTGATTTGGATTATTCTAAGACTGCTGAGTTGTTAAATAGAAATAGGAAGATAGTGTGGCAGACTTATAAGAATGCTGTTGGGAAATTTCCAAAGAAGATTACAGCAAAAGAGACTGACTATAACATCCCTGTTTCTGTTTTTAGGACAAAGCTTAGTATTTTAGAGGCTGTTGTTGTTTATCTAAAAGATAATTTTGAACTTTCATATCACAAGATGGGAGAATTATTGCAAAGAAATGAAAGGACAGTATGGACTGTCTATAATCGTGCTCAAAAGAAAAATGTTGGGAAATAAATTTAATCAGAGCAAGGCTAGAGGAGGTTTACGCAGATTAAATGCTGCTCCTGCATTTGGAGGATATAAGAATGCTAAGCCTATCTTTGCAGCCAAAGAAAAATCCCTGTTAGGAATAATCAAATCTCCAGTCTTTATCATAACTTTAATACTTATGCTTCTTTTCACAGGCATATATTTCTTAGCTCCTGGAATAACTGGGCTTTTCATATCCCAAGAAGGATTGATTGCTTATGAACAGGAAGTGGATTGGGAGATGGATGCTGATGCAGAACAGGATTTTGTTATAGAAGAACATCCTCTTGCATTTGACTTAAGGACACTGAGGTTGAGCGGAAGCTATACAGGCAATGGAACGGTCAAGGCTTATCTCGAGACTAAGGATGGAACAAGGTTCACAATATTGAATAATGATGCTATTGCAGAGCCTGAGCTTTCTGGAATAACTGCTTATTTTGTTGATGTTGAAGAAGATATGCCTGCAGAAGCAGTTCCTGATTACAAAGTAGAAGAAGTTGAAGAAGAGGAAGAGCTGGATGAAGAACAGGAAGAAGCTGAAGAAATAGAAGAAGAGATAGAGGAAGAAGTTGAAGAGGAAACTGAAGAAGTTGAAGAGGAAACTGAAGAAGTTGAAGAGGAAACTGAAGAAGTTGAAGAAGAAATAGAAGAAGTCAATGTAACAGAAGAGATTGAAGAAGTTGTTGAAGAGATAAATATAACAGAGGAAATAGAAGAGGAGGTTAATGTAACAGAGGAAGTTGAGGAAATTCCAGAAGAAGAAATCAACATAACTGAAGAGATAAATATTACAGAAATAAATATCACAGGAGAAATTAATGTGACTGAGAACATCACTGAAATAAATATAACAGAAATCAATATCACAGAAGAAGTGAATGTTACAGAAAGGGAGGTATCTGAGAACATCACAGAAGAAATAGGAGAAGTTGAAGAGGAAATTATTGAAGAAGAACTAAACATTACTGAAGAGATCGTTGAAGAAGAAATCAATATTACTGAAGAAATAGAAGAGGAGATAATTGAAGAAGAGATTGCTCCTCTAGATGTCTATAAAAAAGTCAAGATTAAGGATGTGGAGTTCCATCATGACTGGAAGAAAACATGGGGAAAGATAACAGAAGTAGTTTTAACAATTGACAACCAGGAGAATGAATCTGTCGGCATAAAATATCTTGTGCTTGATGTTGAAGGGTATGATGAGCCTTATGTATTGGAGCTGTTGTCTGCAGAGATAATAGGGGAAGGAGAGGAAAAAGAGATAATAATACAAACAAGCTTTGCTTATGCTGAAAAGAAAAGCAGGAAAATCAGGGTAAGAATCAAGGATGGAGATGCCTTGATAATAAACTCCAGGACTGCTGTATTTAATCCTAAGATAGCAGATCAAGTGAAGGAAGTTAAGTTTGAGACAGTCTGTGTTGAAACATGCCTGCTGCCTCCTGGATTAAATGATACTGAGTACAAGATTGTGTTTGAGGTTGGCTCTGGATTGCTGAAGATAAACAATATTGATTATGTCTTGCATAACACTTCTGAAGAGTTTAATCTTTCAGTGCTTGAAACACTCTATACAAAAGTAAAAGAAGATCCAAATTATGATGCTGTGATTGACTCTACTGTTTATGATAATATAACAGATACATTGACTGTTGTATTCCATCATGACTCTTCAGAGCTTTTGCCTATATCTGTGAAAGGAAAGATAAATGATTATACATTAAGTCATGAAGAATCTGTTGGCGGAGAGAATGTAACTCTTATTGTTGATAACTGGAATAACAAAAGGTTCAGGATTTTAATTGGGGAGCATACAGAGGCATTTGAATTTGGTGTTGCTGAAGAGATAATTATTAGTTCTGCTGTAAAAAATGCTAATAATAATGAAGTAGATGCAACAGTTGAATTAGTTGATAGTTTGACTGATTCTGTTAAAGCAGTCAAAGGAAAAGGACAATCTAAGAAAGTAGATGAAGGAGAATACAATATTAAGGTTAAATTAGACAACCACCCTGTTAAAGAAGTTGAGTTCAAGAATATTGAATTGTATGAAGATTTTGTAAATGATTTTAATATTGATGATGTTGATGAAATTGGAGAGTTAGCTGGCTATATTGAAGTTTATGCTATTGACCCAACTAATATTAATTTTACAGAAGCTGCATTAAGGGCTGTTGCTAAAGGAACTAAGCTGTATAAGTGCAAGGATTGGAACTTTACACTACAGCAATGTTATGGAGAATGGGTATTCCTACAGAATATAATTCCAGGACAAGAATATACTGTTATTTTAACACCAGAAGATCCAGGACTGGCTGAAAGTGGAGGACAGTTCTTTGAAGGATTTGAAAGCGGAAGCTTGGCAACAAATGAATGGACAACTTCTGGGGCAGGAAAAGTTTGGTTCGTATCATCAGCTAGTCCTTATGCAGGAGCATATAAAGCTGAAGCAGATAATACAGATGGAGAAAGTATTGTGGAAACAGCAGTTGATACAACTGGGTATACAGATGTTTACTTTTCATTCTATGCTCAGACTGCTAAATTAGATTCTGGAGAATATGTTGCTGCAGAATGGTATGATGGCGGCAGCTGGAATAATGTATTGCCGCAAACACAGACTATAGGTTCATATACTCTTTATAATTATAGTCTGGGAGTAGATGCAAATGATAATGCTAATCTTAAAATAAGATTTAGATGTTCTTCCAGCAGTCCTAATGAAGAATGCAGGGTTGATAATGTTCAAGTTACTGGAACAGTTATTCCTTGCACACCAAATCTTCAAAACACTTCATGGACATCCTGGACTAATTTAACTTGCACTGGAAGCCAGATGAATCAAAGCAGAAATTTAACTCAATATGATCTAAATGGTTGTGTAACAAATACAACTTATTATGAATATCAATTAGTTGGTCCAGATTATCAAAACACATCATGGACAGATTGGATTAATATATCCTGTTTAGCTAGTGATACTATGAATCAACGCAGGAATTTGACTCAGTATGATGTCTATGGGTGTGCTGCAAACCAAACATTCTTTGAATATCAGAATATAAGCTTCTGTGATTACTGCACTCCAAGCTTGACAAATACTTCATGGACTGATTGGTATAATACAAGTGCTTGTTATGTGAATGATACAATAGATCAGGAAAGAAACAGAACACAATATGATGCAAATAATTGCGGAGAAATAGGGAATACAACTTATTATGAATATCAGACAGGGAGTTGTGATTACTGCACTCCAAATCTTGTAAATGAAACAGGACCTTGGGTAAACATTTCTTGCCTATCATCAGATACTATGAATCAAACTAGAAACATTACTCAATATGATAATAATTTCTGTGGAGAATTTTCTAATCAGACATTTACTGAGTATAGAGCAACTGAATTCTGTGATTATTGTACACCTGATTTAGTTAATACAACATGGACAGATTGGACTAATTTAACTTGCACTGGAAGCCAGATGAATCAGACTAAAAATAGAACTGAATACGATCAAAATAATTGCGGAGAAATAGGGAATACAACTTATTATGAATATCAATTAGTTGGTCCAGATTATCAAAACACCTCATGGACAGATTGGATAAACATCTCATGTCTAGCAAGCGATACAATGAATCAATCTAGAAATCTAACACAGTACGATGAGTATGGATGTGCAGCAAACCAAACATTTGTAGAGTATCAGAATATAAGCTTCTGTGATTACTGCACTCCAAGCTTAACAAATACTTCATGGAGTGATTGGTATAATACAAGTGCTTGTTATGTGAATAATACAATTGACCAGGAAAGGAATTTGACTCAGTATGATGCAAATTCATGTGGTGAGGTTACAAATCAGACTTTCTTTGAATATCAATCAGGTGTTTGTGATTATTGTACACCTGATTTAGTTAATACTTCATGGACCAACTGGTTAAACATCTCATGTCTTTCAGGAGATGTTATGAATCAAACTAGAAACAAGACACAATATGATCAGAACTATTGCGGAGAAGTTGCTAATGAGACATTTACTGAGTATAGAGCAACAGAGTTCTGTGATTACTGCACTCCTAGTTTGACTAATACAACATGGACAGATTGGCTGGATTCAAGTGAATGTTATATCAATGATACAAAAGAGCAAACAAGAAATCTAACTCAATATGATACTAATGGCTGCGGAGAGATTGCCAATGAGACATTTGTTGAGCATCAATTTACAGTATGCGATTATTGTACTCCAAATCTTGTAAATACAACCTGGACTGATTGGTATGATGTAAGCAGCTGTTATACTGATGATACAAAAGATACAGAGAGAAACAAAACACAATATGATTCTAATTATTGCGGAGAAGTTGCTAACCAGACTTATTTTGAGAATGATGTAGGAAGCTGTGACTATTGCCTGCCTAGCTGGAGTCCTGTAAATACTTCCTGCAATACTCTGGATAATCTGACTCAATATTATACAGATGATAATAGCTGTTATTCACAGACTAATCTAAGCAGTGATAATAGTCCTCCTGCTAACCAGACATTTGGATGTGACTATTGCCTGCCTAGCTGGTATGAGATAAATGAATCCTGCCAGCCTGATGACAACTTAACTGGATGGTTTAATGACAGCAACAGCTGCTTTGCGCAGACAGGACTAGGAAGCGATAATAATCCTCCTGCTAATAACACTTATGTATGTGATTACTGTACTCCGAGCTTGACAAATACAAGCTGGTCAGGATGGTATGATATAAGTGAATGTTATCTCAATGATACAATAGATCAGGAAAGAAACAGGACAGGATATGATGGTAATTATTGCGGAGAAGTTTCCAATACAACTTATTATGAATATCAGTCAGTAGCTTGTGATTTTTGTACACCAAGCATGACAAATACAACTTGGAGTGATTGGTATAATGAAACTTTATGCCAATTAAATGATACAACACTGCAGGGGAGAAACAGGACAGAATATGATGCTAGTTATTGCGGAGAAGTTGGAAATACAACATACTTTGAAGAACAGGAAATTGCTTGTGACTATTGTCTGCCTAGCTGGTATGAAATAAATGAATCTTGTCAGATAAATGATAATTTTACTGGATGGTTTAATGATACAAATGATTGCTTTGCGCAAACAGGATTAGGAAGTGATAATAGTCCCCCTTCAAATAATACTTATGGATGTGATTACTGCAGTTATAATGTTGTGAATAGTTCGTGGACAGAATGGCAGAATCAAGGCAGCTGCTTAATCAATGACAGCCAGCTGCAGAACAAAAGCCTGACAGAGTATGATTCTAATTATGCAAGCTGTTATGCGATAACTGGTATTGCATCAGATTTATGGAACTCTGGAGTTAATAATACTTATTGGGATTATCAATATATAGGATGTGACTATTGTACATCAACATGGATTAATACAAATAGTTCTTGTAATACGGATGATACTTTTGATATAGGTTATAGTTATACAAATACTTGCTGTGCAGATACAGGATTAGGAAGTGATTGCAATATTCCTTCAAATACAACAGATAGTTGTAATTACTGTACTCAAGATATACAAGGACCTTCAAATACAAGCTGTAGTGTTTATGATAATTTGATTCAATATTATGTGGATAATAATTATGCAACATGTTGTGCTGTAACTGGGCTGGGAAGTGATTGTAGCATTGATAATGGAAGTTATGATAATCTGACATTGATGTGTGATTATGATGGAGCTCCTAATGTTGAAATCATAAGTCCAGAAAATATAACTTATGGAGACAGTGTATTAATTAATATTTCATCTTCAGGCGCAACTAATGTATGGTTCTATAATGGGACTGATAATGAAACTTATACATCTTCTGTGAATAGAGCTTATAGCGAGGGAAGCCATACTCTTGCTGCATGGGCAAATGACAGTTATGGAAATGTAAATTCAACAAGTGTGATGTTTACAATTGATTTAACTGCTCCAGCTTCATTATTTACAGCAGTTGATGGAGATACAAGTTCTCCTTATTGGGATACTTCAGATAATTCACAGACAATCTTAGCTGCTGTTACAGAAACAGGAGCTCAGTGCAGATGGGGAACAAGCGATGTTGTATGGAGCAGCATGAGCAATGACTGCAGTGTGTCAGAGGGAAGCATTAATTGTAATTTAGGAGATGTTGGACAAATTGCCAGTGTGATATATTATATTAGCTGTGTGGATGAATATGGAAATGAGCAGACAACTGGAGAGAATATTGATGTAGGATTTGGTGTTGATTATACACAGCCAACAACTTATGATGATTATGATGGAGCTATCAAGTTTGTAGGGCATCAAGTAACTATAACTGAAACAGATATTCCAGTCGGAACAGTAATCACAACATGGTATTGCACTCCGACAGAAGGATGCACTCCTGAAACATTGATTGATGATGGTGAAAGTGTAACTTTCAATAATAGAGGAACAAATTATCTGAGATATTATTCAAAAGATGAAGCTGAAAATATACAGGATACTAAGACAATCCAAATATTTATCAATAATCTTGTTAATATCGGAACTTTGAATTTCACAGATAATAATGGGCATTCATTTGATGTAGGAATCAGTCCAACTGATGCTGATTCAAGCCAAAATATTAGTTGTAGTCTGCATCACAGAAAGAATGGTGTTGGAGAGTATAGCAGCAAAGTGATTGATAGTTTAGCAACAATATCAACAGCAGATGGTTATAGTCCATTAGATGTTGTGCAGACGTATGTTAACTGCACTGATGGTATGGAAGAAGTGAATACAACTCCAGAAACTCATCAGATAATAAATAATATTCCTGATACTCCAATATTAAGCTCTCCTGCTGATGGATTAGTAACAACTGAAACAACAATACAATTGAGCTATTCATCTAATGATATAGATAGTGATACAATTACATATTATATTTATGGAGATACAAATGCTAATCCTAGTACTCTAATCTACAGCGGAACAGCAGAAAACTATAACTGGAGCTTGAATGTAAATCCAAATGGAGTTTTGACTAATTATTGGAAAGTTATTGCAGGAGATGGTTATCAGAACAGCTCCTTTAGTGGAATAAGAAGCATTGTAGTCAATGATACAAAAGGAATGACATTAACAGAACCAGCTGACCAGGATACAGACAGGAATGTCAATGCAACATATGTAATGACAATAACCAATGAGGGAGCTGTAGAAGATATCTATAATCTAGTTGTTGAGAACATCAATAGTGCTTCAACTGCTGTATTGAATAAAAGCTCTTTGACAATAGCAGCTGGAGGAAGTGAAGATGTGCTGCTGTCTGTAACTGATGATTATACTGCAGGAGTGTATGTTGTTAATGTAACTGCAACTTCAACTAATGATTCAGGCATTACATCTGAAATCAGCATTATAACTACTGTTTATGGAGCATTGAGCGCTTCCTTGATATATCCAGGAGAAAATCCTCCACCTATACATTATGAAGCTCAGGAAATTCCTCTGCAAGGCTATATCTATGATGAATTAGGAAATCCAGTAGAAGGAGCAGCAGTTACATTTGAGCCGATATCTGGAGCTTATCATTATATCTGCAGCAATATAAATTATGTTGGCAGTGGAAATTATAATTGCACCCTAGATACATCTGGAATGCAGACATTAGTTTATTATGATATAAGGATAAATGCTTCAAAGGATTATTATCATAATGTAACATTCACAAACAGCTCAGCATTCCTGCTGAATGATAATATAGAAGCTGCTTTATCTGTCATCAAATCCTCAAGCGTGCACAGCATAAATGCAACTACAATTGTATATAATATCACTAACCAGCTCACAAATGCAAAAGGAACTTCTGAGAATACTAATCTGACTGATATTGATGCTAATCAGACATGGGAAATAGGAACAATAGGGGCTGAAACTATTGCTAAAAGCTATCTTCTGTCTTTTGACAGGCTAAAAGATAATGAGTATCTAGTTACCCTAAACAAGACTAATGCAACTGGTTATGATTCAAATTATGAAGTTAACTTGTCTACTTCATCTAATCAGCCAGTGTTAGTAGTTCCAGAAAGAGCAATAGAACAATTAACTTTAATCAAGAATCTAGTTTTCAAAAATCAAACTTCAACAAACACTACTTATGAAATTACTATTCAGGTAATAAATTCAGGAGATATTGATTTCACCAATATTGAAGTGAATGACAGTGATATAAATCTTAATGCTCTGATTAATCTGACAGATGGAGAATCCTGGGAAACAACTTCTGATTTGATTATACAGAAGAATCCTCAGCCTTATACAAAAGAGTTTGTAAGGGCAAGTGCTTTGACAAATTCAACTATTTATTATTCTAATCAACAGAATATCTCAATTCCAGGATATGGAGGACCATATGATGTTATTATAGACAGTTTGCCAAGTTCAGTCAATACTGGACAATCAATTATTGGACAGATTCAAGTGATTAACCAGAATACAGAAGTAGAAGAAGACAGAGTATTGACAACCTGGATTAAAGATGAAGAAGGAAATATACTGGACATAGATATCAGAACTGTATTTATAGATAAAGGAGAGTCAATCTATACTAATGTAACTTTAACAGCACCATCCAGCATAGGAACTTATTACTTTGTTTCTGAATTAGTCTGGCCAACTGCGATAGCTAATGCAACAAAAAGCTTTACAGTTGTATTTCCACCAAGTTCAGGAGGAACAAGTTCTGTTACTGACGGAATCGAAGGAGGAATTATTGGAGGATTTATTTGCGGCGATGATTTATGCAGATTAGCAGAAAAACAAGGAGAAGAATATGAGTGTTTAGAAGACTGCGGATATGACTGCAATGGAGATTATATTGGAGACTCGTGGATAAGATGCATAATAACAATAAAGCAGACTCCAGAAGAACTGAAAGAAGATATCATCGTATTGAGAAATAAAATAAATCAATTAGAGACTGCAATCAATGAATTAAAAGAAGATGGAGCTGCAACCCAGGAAGCAGAAGATATGCTTTCTGAACTTAAAGAAATTGTAAAAGAAGCTGAAGAAAGCATTGCTAAAGGCAAGTTTAATTGGGCAAGGACTTTGATCAAGAATGCTTATGTGAAATCTACAGCAATTATCTCAGTAAGAGGCCCGGCAGGAGCAGCAGTGGCATCTCTTCAGAAAAGAAGTTCCTTGAAATTCATCAGTTCATTTATTTTGATTACCTTGCTCTTAGGCGCAATTGCATTAGGCTTGTATTTCAAGCTTGAGCTTAATGCTTTGGCAGTCTTAAGATTAAGAAGAAAGAGACTTGAACGCATCAACAGCATGATCGACAAGACAATAGACAAAGTTTATTTTCAAAAAGGAGGTAAATAAAAAATGGGTTTATTTAACATGAAGGAGGATATCGAGCAAGAACAAAAAAAGCTTGATATGCTTGAGCAGAACATGAGCAAGAAGCTAGACTTGCTTACACAGGTTGCTCAAAAGCCTTCCAAACCAAAAGTAAGGAGGAGAGCTCAAAGCTCTACAAAGAAGAAGGCTGAAAGCAAAGCAGTAGAAAAGGTGGTTCAACAAAGATTAAGTGCACTGGAACAAAACTTCGACCAGAAATTAGATTTGCTGACAAAAGCAACACAAAAGCCTATTAGAAAATCAGTGCGAAGAACCCGACCTAGCGCAAGCTCTCTTAAAAAAATGAAAATAAAAGCTGAAACAGACGGAAAAGTTATGAAAGATGTTCAGCAAAAATTAGATTCTCTTGAAAGGAATTTTGGTAGTTTGCTTAACCAGATTGCACCTCCTGTACCTCCTAAAACCCATAAGCACAATGGAAAAGCAATTACAGAAAAGGATCTTCAAAAGATGCACAAGAAATCATTATTCTATAAGAAATTGAACAGAGAGAGTCTGGGGACATTAGAAAAAGAAGAAGTCCATATGGAATCATTATTAAGAAGCCAACTAAGGAAGATAATGAGAGAGAGAAGAGATTTAACAGAAGTAACTGATAAATATCTTAAAGAGCATGAAAGAGAGCTGAAATCCCAAGTAAAAGAGCTTAAGGACAAAACATCTGGATTGGCTAAAAAGAATAAAGAGCTTAGAGAAGTATTGAAAGAGCAGAAAGAGATTGCTGACAAAGCAAGAAGACAGACAGAAGATATAACAAATACTTATGAAAAAAGAAAAGAGCTTTTGACAGAGAAAAGAGAAGCATTGAATGAGAAGCTGTTAGCAGCAGACAAAGAGAAGAAAAGACTGACTCGTGAGTTAGAGATTGCTGCTAGTGAGATGGAAAAAGCTGCAGCAGAAAAAGCAAGAGCAGAAAAACTTCTTCAAGATAATAATGCCAAGATCCAAGAAGGGAGAAATAAATTGGCTGAGGAAATTGGAGCCAGAAAGAAACAAATAAATGATTATGGAAATAAGATAAGATTAGAGTTGACAGAATCAAAGAAGCTGCTTGAGCAGAACAAGAGAAATCACAAAGCTGAATTGACAAGACAGAAGATTGAATTAGCCAAGGAAAGAGGCAGTCTTGAGAAAGAGAAACTGGGTGCTGAAGAAAGATTAAAATCAGAAAGGCTGGAATTTGAAAAGATACTCTCAGGAGAAAAAGAGAAAGTTGAAGAGGGGCTTGCTAAAGAGAGAAAGATGATAGGGGATAAGATAAGACAAGAGAAAAATAATGCAGAGGCTATAGT
>JAAOYC010000055.1 GCA_018221125.1 Candidatus Woesearchaeota archaeon | reverse complement strand
GGTTTCGCGCCTGCTGCACCCCGTAGGGCTAGGACCAGTATCTCAGTGTCCTTCTCGGGGCTACCTCTCTCAAGGCCCCTACGGATCTTCGGCTTGGTGGGCCTTTACCCCACCAACAACCTAATCCGCCGCCAACTCATCCTTAGGCATTGCTTTTCGGATAAAAGATATTCAAATACAATTATCCTATCCAGTGTTAGCCTCAGTTTACCAAGGGTATCCTAGACCTAAGGGTAGATTATTGACGTGTTACTGAGCAGTTCGCCGCCCTCCCGAAGAAGAGCAAACTTGCATGGCTTAATCGAATCCCAATAGCAGCAACCTTCCGCAGGATCAACGGAAATTGATTCCATCTCTCTGGTTTTGACGAATCAAAACCAACGGAAATTATTTTTTGGTCGCATATTTACTTTGAATTTTTGGGTTCAAACTTACTCTTGTACTTGATAAGTGTATCAAGCACCCGTTGCCATCCATATGTGTTTCAGAATTTGCATATCTAAAATATAGATGATTGAATATTCGGTGGCGATAAGATTTTATGAAAATATCATCTCATTTATAAATTTTATGGATGATATTCAATAAGAACGAAGTATTGAACTTCTGCTATAATTTTGTTATAGTATAACTAAAGAAAAAATGTTGATTTATAAACGTTTCGTTTTATTTGTTTTTTCTAGCTCTTTTTTCCTTCTTCATCCTTTTACGCTGCCATTTCCATCTCATCTGGCCTTTCTTTTTCCATCTTCTAGAGCTTCTTTTCATTTTTAATTATTATTTATTGGTCTTTTATAAACGTTTGTTTTTAAAAATGCCCCGAGCGGGATTCGAACCCACGTCCCTGCCTGTTTTTGACTTTTAATAGCCTCGAAAAGGCAGGATGATTGGCCGGGCTACACTATCGGGGCGCAATATCTAAAGTTTTTCTGCACATTTATAAATCTTACTTAAATTTTTCTTAGTCCACTGGTCACTGGACACATGGCCGCAGAGCTTATAAATACTATTTCTTTATTATTTATATGCTAATCTTCCAAATTATAATTTTCGTTTTAACAAAAATCATTTACAAAGAATAGCGAGATAATTAACCCCAAAGACTGATGTGTTAAACTTTGGAGGTGATTTAAATGAACAAATTTAAAATAAATAAAGAATTGTGCGAATTTTATGGTATTTTAATTGGTGATGGGTGTATATCTAGATTTCAATCTCAAGGAAAAACCCATCATGCTATAAGAATTGATGGCAATTCCATTACAGATCATAAATACTATACAGACCATCTTAGACCCTTAATTTGGAAGATTTTTCAAAGAAAAGTGATGGTCAAACATAGAAAAGTAGGAAACTGCATTTTTCTCATGTTTGAGTATAAAGATCTTGCATTATTTCTAAAAAAATCTTTTAATTATCCTTTTGGAAAAAAGGGAGAAATAACAATAAGTAAAAATCTTTTAACTAACAAAAATTTCCTTTTTAGTATCTTAAGAGGTTTATTTGATACAGATGGTTCGTTATACTTCACTAAAAATAATTCAGAGAAAAGATTTTACCCCATCATAGAAATATCCACTCATAGCAAAGCTTTATTAAAGCAACTATATAGTCTATTCACCGAGCTAAAGTTCAATGTAGTAATTAGCCACTTTCAGGACTCAATAAAGTTACATGGAAAGGAAAACTTAATAAAGTTTATGCGATTAATCGGTTCCAGTCATCCTGATAAAATATCCAAATTTGATTTTTGGAAAAGATTTGGATATTGCCCAAGGATAGATGAATTAAACTTTGAGGCAAGAGTTAAAGCTCTTAATAAGGGCCTGTAGCTCAGTCTGGTTAGAGCGCCGATTTCAAGGGGTTTTCCCCTGAAAGCGCAAGTCTTATATGAAATTTTTGGATACAAATCAAAAAATCCAAGAATTCTCGAAGCCAGCCGGAGGTCGGGGGTTCAAATCCCCTCAGGCCCACTTTTTTATTATACTTTCTTAGAAAAAAATGCGGCGGCCGAGATTTGAATTCCCGATCTTGAAAAAGATTCTCGGGTCGCAACGTTGGCAACGTCGCATATTGGTCGAACTTTTTGAGTTCTCTAACCACTATACTACCGCCGCAAAAAATATGAATGGGCCCACCCGGACTTTCGCGAAACGAAGTTTCTTCGCCTCAACTCGAACCGAGGATCCTCACCTTTCATAAGCATCGCGTTGAAAGACCAGTAAAGGTCTCCTTTACGCTGCCTTGTAAGGGTGATGTCATAGCCACTAGACCATAGGCCCATATCGAATAGAACAAATATACTATATTTAAATCTTATGTTAAAATAAGATTTAAGCTTGTAAGGCTATGCCTGACATTGTTTAAATGTTATGCAAAACAATAAATATATATACAATTTCTCCTCTTCTTACTATATGAAAACCCAGGATGAATTATTTGAATTTTTATTCCAGGAAGATGAAGTGACATGGCAGACTATACTCTATGATTTAATCCGTTCAGAGCAGATGAACCCTTGGGATATCAATATCTCATTATTATCGCAAAAATTTCTTGATATGGTCCGTCAGATGAGAGGCATGGATTTCAGGATTTCAGGAAAAATAATCCTTGCTGCTGCAATTTTATTGAAAATCAAATCAAGAAGGCTTGTTGGAGAAGATATGCTTAATCTGGACAGGCTAATCAACCAATCAGATGAAGAAGATGAAGGATTATTAGATGAACTGACAGATGATTTTGCTGGAGAAAGAGAAGTGCTAAAAGGCGCAAAGCTAATCCCAAGAACACCTCAGGCAAGAAAAAGAAAAGTTTCTATCTATGATTTGGTTGATGCTCTGCAGAAAGCAATAGAAGTCAAGAAAAGAAGAGTGATGCGTGATATACCCTCTGTTGAAATAAAAATCCCAGAGAAGAAAGTAGATGTCTCTGAATTGATGCATGGTGTCTATGGAAAGATAAAAGGCTTTTTCGCAAAGCAGAACAATAAAAAACTTACTTTTTCCCAACTAATACCCTCTGAAAGCAAAAAAGATAAAATATTCACTTTCATCCCTTTGCTGCATCTAGAAAACCAGAGAAAGATTGACATGAAACAGTACAGGCATTTTGGAGAAATCAGTATAGAGATGCTGATGCAGAAAACTTCTAAAGAAGTTGATAAAGAATTAAGTATAGGAAGTTAAGATAGAAAAAATATTTATATCCTTTCTTATTATAATCTACTATGGGTGAAAGTCATAAGAGTTTAGATGCTCAACTAAAGGTAGATGGTTGGAAAGTAGAAAAAATTATTCTTAATTCTGAAATTGCGCAAAAATTAGCATTATTAGCTGTTGAAATAGCAGAAGGCAAAAAATATGATGATGTAAGAGTGCTTCCAGCAGATCTAGCACGACAAGGAGAAGAATGGCTACTTGTAGAACAAGCTCATTTAGTTTATGTTAAACCCTCAGAAGAATATATTAAAAAATTAAAAGGTTCAGTTTCTATGCTTTCTGCAGAATGCAGACCTTTTGATGATGAACATAGAAGCCAACTAATTCGTATTACAGATGGTGAAAAGAGTTATTTTGAGTAATCTTACAAACCTTTATAAATCATTTATCTTTTCTTATTCTCACAATGGAACTCACTAAAACTGAAAAGGAAATAATCAAATTCCTTGTTGACAAGGAATTAAAAGCTGTTGAGCAAAAAGAAGAAGATATCAAGACAGAAGGACCTGTTCTTTTAGCAGCAGAAGAGAAATATGAGATTGTGCTAGAACAACTTTTGAAAAAATTGAAGTGATAATATGGAAGAAGACAAAGAAAAACAGCAGGTATTGCAGCAGAAATACATGGAAATGCAGATGCTTAGCCAGCAGATGCAGCAGATGCAAAAGCAGATAGAGCTCTTGAATAACCAAATGCAGGAATTAGTATTAACAAAACAAGCTTTGGATGATATAAGCAAGACAGAAACAGGAACTGAAATCAAAGTTCCTTTAGCATCAGGTATTTTCATAAAAGCTGAAATCAAAGATAATAAAGAAGTCATGGTAAATGTTGGAGCAGGAACTGCTGTCAAGAAAACAATTCCGCAGGCAAAAGAATTGATTGATAATCAGATTAAGGAAATAACTGATTTTAGTCAACAGTCAGAAGGAAATCTAAATAAACTAGCAGCAAAAGCACAAACAATTGAAAAAGAACTTGCTGAACTTACTAAGTGATTAAGATGTTTAAGTTTCTAAAAGAAAAACTAAAAAGCGCTGTTTCTCAACTATCTGAAGAAATAGAGGAAAAAGGAGAGACTCAGACGAGTGACCCAGACGACCAAAGGGAGTCTGACGCTACGCAAAAAAGCGAGTCTACACCTAAAGAAGTAGTTGAAGCTCCTAAAGAAGAGGAAAAAGCAGTAGAAGAAAGACCAGAAGAACCAGTTGAAGAAAAAAAAAGCTTCTTTGCAAAGATAAAAGATAAATTCAAAAAAGAAGAGGATATTGAAGCAGTCCCAGAAGAAGAGCTTGAAGAGATTCCTATTGAAAAGCTTGAAGAGGAAGCAAAAGAAGAAAAAGAGGAAGCTGCTGTTATAGAAAAAGAAAAACAAGCAGAAGAAAAAGTTAAGGAAAAACTAGAGAAAAAAGAAATACCTTCTGTTCAGGAACTGTCTGAAAGAGAACCAAAAGGTTTTCTAGGAAAAATAAAAGAAAAAATAGTCACAAAAAAGATAAATGAAAAACAATTTAATGATCTGTTCTGGAATCTAGAAATTATTTTATTGGAAAACAACATTGCAGTTGAAGTTATTGAAAAAATTAAAGAAGATTTGAAAGAAATTCTTGTTGACAAGCCAATCCCAAGAACAGGAATTGAAAAAACAATTACAAAGTCTTTAAAACAGACTTTAGGAGGATTGTTTGATGTTGAAAAGATAGATATTCTGGAAAAAGCAAAAGAAAAAAAACCATTAGTAATCTGTTTTGTTGGAATAAATGGCTCTGGAAAGACAACAACAATTGCAAAAGTTGCTAAACTATTCCAGAACAATGGAAAATCAGTTGTCCTGGCTGCAGCAGATACATTCAGAGCAGCTGCAATTGACCAACTGCAAAAACACGCAGATAATCTTAAACTAAGACTAATAAAGCATGATTATGGAAGTGATGCAGCAGCAGTTGCCTTTGATGCAGTAAAGCATGCACAAGCAAAAGGGATTGATGTTGTATTGATTGACACAGCTGGAAGAATGCACTCTAATGTCAATCTGATGGAAGAAATGGAAAAAATCATCAGAGTTGCTAACCCAGACTTGAAAATCTTTGTTGGAGAATCAATAACAGGCAATGACTGCACAGAACAGGCAAAGAAATTCAATGAATCAATTGGATTGGACGGAATAATTCTTTCTAAAGCAGACATTGATGAAAAAGGCGGAGCAGCAATCTCAATTTCTCATGTAACAGGAAAGCCAATCTTATTCATAGGAACAGGACAGGAATATGAAGACTTAAAAGAATTTGATTCTCAAGTTATTTTAGATAGTTTAGATTTATAGATTAGTGAAGTTTTATAAACCACAAATAGTTCTTATTAAATATGAAAGAATCAGCATGGAGAATCTTTGAAAGAGAAGAATTAAAGGCAAAATATCGAGCTAGTAGAGAGGACTATAAAGGTTGTTTAGATGCCTCACATGGGGCTATGGCTATGATTAATAATTCTAAATTATGCCTTCTTGTTAATAATCATTCTTCAGGTCCTGCAGGTATGAGCACAGGGAGCAAAAATAACATCGCACAGAATGTTTTAGCAGGTGTTGGTGGAACATTATATACCGGAATATCCAAAGAAGGACAAAAAATTGCAGAGAATATATATAAAGAGATGGGCCAACCAGAATATGACAAGTTGATTCAAACATTAGATGCGAAATTATTAGATGTTATTTCTTAAGTATTAATAGTTTAGATTTATAAATTAGTGAATGTTTATAAATAATCATAATATCTAGAATAAATAGTTAAAATGGCAGAAGCAATTGAAACACAAGAAATACCGAAATATGATGGAATGGAAGCAATAGTAACATATAAATGTAAAGCTTGTAGTGCAGAAGTAAGTAGTGAAAATGCACTTCAACACAATAGACTACCTTCTCCAGAAGAGGTTACTTTTGATTTTCCAGAGAACCTTGTTTTAAGATATGATATTGAGGGCGGTTATTTTATAATTAAAGAAAAAACCAAAGATATTAAAAAAAATAATCATGATACTTTATATCAGTTATCTATTGCATTTCTTTCACTACCACATCCTGATTATAGGAACTGGGGGGATCTTGAATCTTTAGGTATTAAGCATGGTCTAGAAGATGGTATGTTTAAATTATTAACACCAGAAGAATTTGAAGAATTTAAAAAAGAATGTTCCAAAAAATTATGTATAAACCAAAGAGAGATAGATAGGTTTGTGAGAACAACACCAGAACTTGAAGAAAGACTTGCTCAAGAAGCCAATAAATAATTCTATATTTAATTTCGAGCAATAGTTAAGAAAATTAAACATAAAAGAAAAGCTTAAATATCAGTTATTCCAATGTTTCAACAGAGGTGGTTTTAATATGGCAAAATTAAATGAACGTTCTTGGGGAGAAAGATTCTTTGCATTGCTTTCATACTTAGGGATATTATTCTTAATTCCATTGCTGGTTAAAAGAGACAACAAATGGATTCATCAGCATGCTAAACAAGGATTTATTATGTTCCTTGCAGGATTTTTGGTATGGATACCTTTGCTTGGATGGATTTTAGGGGTATATCTGTTTGTGGTGTGGATAATAGTCCTTATCAAAGTATTGACAGGAGATTCATACTGGAAAATCCCGATTATCGGGGATATTGCAAATAAAATACATATATAAGGTGATTTAAAAATGGCAAAAAAACAAGACACAGAAGATTTTGGAGAATCTCTTAAACAAGGATTACTGTATCCATGGAACAAGGCTGATAGGCTTTGGAATGTCTTATGGATGTTGATACCAATCTTTGGCATGTTTGCAATAGTGGGCTATGCTAAAAAAATAACAAGAGCACTTATCAAAGGACAGAGAAAAGAACTGCCGGCATTTGGAAGTTTCTGGAATAATTTCAAAGAGGGGATAATAGTAGTCATATTCCTGATACCAACCTTTGTAGTATTAGGCCTTCTTAATGTTATTCCTATAATTGGAGCATTAGCAGGAACTTTAGCAAACATATTCTTAATCCCTTGGCTGGTAATGAACTTTTTCATGAATAATACATTTGGTTCATTATGGGAGATAAAGAAAGCATTCAACTTAGTGTTTAACAATGCAACAGAATATATTATGGCATATATTAAAACCTTGATTTATATGCTTGTTTATGGGCTGTTGAGCATCGTATTAGTGGGAATACCTTGTTATATGTTCGGAGGTTTTTACTTCTTGACAGAATTCTATAATAAGCACCATTAATTTTTTTTATTTTTTTTCAAATTCTATTTTTTTCCCATCATAGACTCCTTTGTGCAGCTCAACAGGTCTCCAATTATCTATAACCAGATTTGCATCCATCCATTCTGACAATTCATCTGGATTTCCAATTGTTGCAGAAAGAGAGATTAGCTGAACTTTTTCCTTCAACAATTCTCTCAGCATTGTAATCAATATCTCTAAAGTTGGGCCTCTGCCTGGATCATTCATCAGATGAACTTCATCAACAACAACAGTTGCAACATTTCCAAGCCAAGGAGCATGATGCCTTATCAATGAATCTAATTTCTCTGCAGTGCATATGATCAGATTATATTTTTCTAGATAAGGATCAGCACTGTCCAAGTCTCCGATAGACAATGCTATATTGCAGTAATCTCCATATCTTTTCTTGAAATCCTTGAACTTTTCATTAGCCAATGCTTTCAACGGAACAATATAGATTGCCTTTCCTCTATTCTCTAAAATTGATTTGACCATAGCTAACTCTGCAATCAAAGTCTTTCCAGATGCTGTTGGCGTGCAAACAAGCAGGTTCTTTCTGTCCAACAGCCCTTTTTCTATTGCTTTCTCCTGAGATGGCCTGAATTCTTCTATATCAGGCAGCAAAGAATTATACAATGGCTGCGGGATTTTATCTTTGATATCATCTAGTTTCATAAAATCAAAGAATCAAATGCATTTTATAAATCTATTTGCAATAAACTTTTTATATACAGCTAGATTAACTTTCTCTATGATAGAAAGAGACAGTGATATTACACAGAAATATAGTTCTTTAAGAAGAACTTATTTAAAAGAGAATATTCAAAGCAGAGATCTAGTGACTGTTGGCTTGACATTAGGAGATGCAAAATCTACTCTAGAGTATAAAACTGCTTTAATCCAGTTAAGTGCATTGATAAAAACAGAAACCGAGGAATACAAAGGACTGGAATTAGCAGCATTGCAGCTTTATGATTCAATTCAGAAAGTAATCAAAAAAAGAGGTTCTAAAATCCCAACACCTTATGACGACCAAAGATATCTTGGTCCTGAATATATCAGGGATAGAATCAAAGAACTACAACCAAAAAAACAAAAGAAAAAACCTAAGGAAAGAACAAGGAAACCTATCCCTTTACCTGATATTCAAAATAATCATCCCAAGGATTCTCAAGTTTCATCATCTGATGAAGAGTCAGATGCTCAAAATGACGGCGAAACGGCCTCATCGAATTCCCATGAGCAGATATAGCAACACTGACTTTCTCTTTTTTCATCATCTTTAATAGATCCTTGATAAAACTTTCAACTCTTTTCTCAACCATCTTTACACTTTCTCCACCAGGCGGAGCTATATTATAGCTTCTTCTTATTATCTGCAATTCAGCTTCCCCTGTTTTCTTGATAAACTCTCTTTTTTCCCTTCCAGCCAGATGATCGATCTTATGCCAGTGCAGCAATGTCTTGTATGTGTCTGTTCCTTCTGTTTTCACAAAAGCTTTGTGCGATTTTCCCTGCAGTTTTCCATAGCTTCTCTCAATCATCCTGTCATCTGTGATTACTTTCTTGCATTCAGGATGATATTTCAGAACAGGCTTCAGAGTATCCTTTGAACGGGAAAGTCTTGTCTGAAAAGCAACTTCAAATCTTTTATTCTTCAACTTCTGTGCAACTTTTCTTGCATCTCTTTTACCTTTTGGAGTTAATTTAGAATCCTTCCAGCCAGTAAATTTTTTATCTCTGTTAAAATAAGTCTGCCCATGCCTAAAAAGATAAATTTTCAATTTCATTTCTGCAGCCTCTTTGACTCTTTAACAATCCTTTTGAAAATATCATCAACAAACTTCACATTTAGTTTCAATTTTCTGGATTGTTTTCTTAATTTTGCAAAAACCTCTTTTTCCTGCTTTTTATCAGTTATCTTTAATTTATGTTTCTTCTTATGTAATCCAATCTTTTTTGAAATCTTTGCTCTTTTTGCAAGCAATTTTAATACTTGAGAATTAATAGCTTTAATTTCCTTTCTAAGCTTTGCTAGACTCATCTTAAGGCCTCCTAAAATCCTTTCCAGCATACCTGCAGATAGTGCCTAAATCTTCTTCAATCCTCAATAATTGGTTATATTTGGCAAGCCTTTCTCCTCTGCATGGCGCTCCTGATTTGATCTGTCCAGCATTCAGTCCAACAGCCAGATCAGCAATAAAATCATCGCATGTCTCTCCGCTTCTATGGCTTACCATAACTCCCCACCCTTTTTCCTGCGCTTTTTTTGCTGCTTCAATTGCCTCAGAAACAGTCCCAATCTGGTTGACTTTCAGCAGCAAAGCATTGCAGCATTTTCCTGCAATAGCTTTTTCAATCCTTTTTATATTTGTACAGAGCAAATCATCTCCAACTATTTGCACCTCTTTTCCTGCGCTTTTAGTTAGTTTAGTCCATGGTTTAAAATCATCCTGAGCAAAAGGGTCTTCTATGCTTGCAATTGGATATTTCTTAATTAATTTTTTATAAACTCCAACCAACTTATCCCCTATTAATTTCTTTCCTTCAACATTATATTTCCTTTTGCTGTAAAACTCAGAAGCAGCTGCATCAATACCTATCATCACTTTGCTTGTATAACCGGCTTTTTTAATAGCTGACTGCAGTAATTTTAAAGGCTCTTCAACTTTCTTTAAAGGAGGAGCAAACCCGCCTTCATCTCCGACATTCACTGCATTAACACCATACTTTTTCTTGATTATCTCTTTCAAAGCATGATAAACCTCAGCTCCGATCTGCATTGCCTCTTTAAAATTCTTTGCGTCAACAGGTAAGATCATATATTCCTGGATATCCAGCTTGTTTCCAGCATGCCTTCCTCCGTTAATCACATTAAAGCTGGGAACAGGTATAACAGCTTCTTTGATTCCAGCAAGTTCTGCAATATATTCATTCAAAGGCATTCCTCTTTCTAAAGCCCTTGCCTTGCACACAGCCATTGAAACCCCTAAGATTGCATTTGCTCCTAGTTTGCTCTTGTTAGGAGTTCCATCCAGCTTGAGCATAATCTTGTCAATCCTGGCCTGGTCTTTTACATCCAGCCCTTCTAGTCTTGGAGCAATCCTTTTATTCACATTCTTGACAGCTTTTAGCACTCCTTTTCCATTATATCTTTTCCCACCATCTCTTAATTCAATAGCTTCATGCTTTCCAGTGGATGCTCCAGAAGGGACAGCAGCCCTTGTAAAAGCAGAGTCAGTTATAATCTCAACCTCTACTGTAGGATTGCCTCTTGAATCCAGGATCTCTCTTGCTCTTATTTTCCTGATCATCTTTTCTTTTTTGCCTTCTTCCTTTTTGGCATTCTTTGCTGAAGCGCAAAATACCCTGCTAATATCAGGATCATGATTGCAAAGATTACAATCTTGATTGAAACATCTGTTTCCTCAGGCTGTATTGGCTGCTCAACTTCAGGCGCCATTGTGCAGCTTCTTGTTACAGCAGGCATGTCTTTGTCAGTTCCGCATTCAGCAATATCCCTGCATATCCTGCCTTGCAGCCCCTCAATGCAGTCACTCCATACATCACACACCCAATTTGGCATGCATCTTCTTTCTATATCAGCTTTTGCTGCTCTTTCAGAGACCTCTGCTCTTTTGCTTGCAGGTATATTGATGATCTTTTGGGTAGCCCATGGTTCAAAATAAGAAAATTCCATAATCTCTACTCCTTCAATATGAACTTTGACAATATCTCCTTTTGAATACCCTTCTACCTTAGGAGTCAATGGATCATCCATCTTGAAATATATCTTAGGCTCATCTCCATATTTATTATCTTCAATAGTTGCCAAAGCAACCACTATTCTCCCAACCTTAAAACTAATTTCAGTCCCGTCAGGCAGATCAGGATACACCTCTCCGTATATCTGAACAGGCCTGTAAAAAGCTTTTCCAGCTATATTTTGTTTTGATACGTTTATCATGCTGACAGATAATACCAAAATACTTACAGCAAAGATTATTACCAAAAAGAAGCTTTTCACCTGTTGCTTTGTATTTTTTTGTTGGGTTTTCATATTTACCACCTTTTTAATTTAAATTATGATTATTTATATTATTGATTGGCTGAACAGGATTATCTGGTTGAACATTATCACTTCCCTCTATATCTGCTTGCTCATTGCTGGAAAAGATGCTTGTAGAGCATCCAACAGGAGACACATCAACACCCATTCCAAAGACAAGCACAGCTGCTGCTAACAACAGATATATTACACACACAATTACTGCTGTATCTACTTTTATGTTCTTCATCTTGCTTTTTTCACTGCTTTTTTCACAGCCTTTTCAGAGGGAGCCTCTATCCTCTTCAGGAATATACCTTCCTCTGTCTTGTACATCCAGAAAGCAGCCCCTTCCTCTATTCCTAGTTCTTTTCTTATGGATTTAGGGATGACTATCTGTCCTCTCTTGTCTGCCTGCACTACTTTTGGATCTTTCATCTTCTGAAAATAAGAATATCAGAAAAGATAATAAATAAATTATCCAAATTCCTGAAATTCAGTAATATAAGAACGTAGAATCTATATAAATCTTTCTAAAAACAATTATAAATTAAAAAAACTAACTAAAGAACCAGTTATATTAGCTTCAACATAGACAGAGATAATCAGTACAATGACTGCAATGATAAACATGATCAGCCCATCCTCAATAATCTGTGTAAATCTCTTTGAAAATGGCTTTTCCCTTAAGACTGCTTTGCTTACAATGCCTCCAGAAATCGCTGCAATAAAATACGAACTAGCTTCTAGTATCATATGTGGGAATACCACCAGCAAAGTCAATGCAAAATAAACAAAAGGATTTTGCCCTGTTGCAGCAGCACTCTCCCTTGCAATTATCCCAAATATTGTACCCCATACAGAAGCATTCCATGTTATTATGAAAATTGCGCCAGAACCATAGATAAATGAAGCCAGTAAACAAAACACCAAAACCTTCAGATTGTTTGAAAGCAAACTTCCAAATAAACTTCCAGATGTATATGCCTGTCCTGTTGCCCATCCTAAAACATTGACCTGCTGTGCAAATATCTTGCTTGTTGCAATGACAGGCCATACAAGAGAAAAAAATGCAAATGACAATAAGATTCCCAGGAATAAAAATACATATACCCTAAAGATATCATTATGGTCTTTAAACAATCCAATCAGATCAAACTTCTTTTTCCTGGCAGCCTGGTTTTCCTCTATTGATAATAATTTGTTCAGGCTTGGTAAAATCAATAAAGAAGTAAATGCAATTGCAGCCAGCCCAGGATCAGCAGGAAACAAAAACATTGCAGAAAAAATTCCTATAATGCTATAGCTCAAACCCATCAGGAAAGCATATCTTGATTTTTTCTCTATCCATTTAGATGAATAAATCTGCTCTAATACCATCTTCTACTAAAAATAAGAACAAATCTATTTAAACTTTTCTTAAGTTGTGTAGAAACAATATTAGTGTCGGGGCGGGCACATAATTGAGTTGTGTGGTAATGGGGAGGTCCCGAATTGCCGAAGGCAATTACCCTATATAACTAGTCTCTTCCCCTAATTTCCCTTTCAACTTCTTTATTGCTGTGCTTCTGCTTACTTCACTTAAATCTTCTGTTCTCTTCATCATCTCTTTTTCTAAATGTTTGATTTCTTTATCCAGATCTTCCAGTTTAATATTGATATCTATCTTCTTATTCAATACTTTCAAGATTTCTCTTGCTCCTTTGACACCCAGATACATTGGATGGCCGTATGTTTCTGCTAAAAATGCAATAGCAGGAATCT
>JAAOYC010000054.1 GCA_018221125.1 Candidatus Woesearchaeota archaeon | reverse complement strand
TATTTATATTATATATTATATTATTATATATTTATTTTCAATATAGAAAAAAAAGAAAAAAGGACGAGAACCAAAGTATATAATAAAAAATATATTTTAAAATATAATTATTATATTATATATACAAAAAAACTGAAATAAATTTAAACAACAAAAATTACCTAACAGATCTCCATATGAAATAAAGGGGTCAGGGCTAATAAACAAAAAATATTTATAGTATATTTCATCTGGAAAATTGGGGGTTTTAGATGGCACAAAAAGAAATAGATACTTTTTTTGAAGATTTTCTAGATAAAAAATCTCTATTCAGAGATAAGAAAGCACTACAATCTAATTTCACCCCAGAAAACATCCCCCATAGAGATAAACAGATTCAGCAGATAAAAGAGATTCTTGCGCCTTCTCTCAAATTAGAAAAACCATCTAATCTCTTCATATATGGAAAGACAGGAACAGGAAAAACATTATCAATAAAACACACAGCAAATAAATTATTAGAAGTAGCGGAAAAAAGAAGCATACCTTTGAAAATAATATATCTAAACTGCAAATTAAAGAAAATAGCAGACACTGAATACAGGTTAATAGCTCAAATATCAAAAGAATTACACCAGGAAATTCCCTCAACAGGGCTTCCAACAGAAGAAGTCTATAAAATAGCTTTTAATACAATCGAAAAAGAAAAAAGTCTTATCCTTATCATTCTAGATGAGATAGATCAATTAATCAAAAAGACAGGAGATGAAATTCTTTACAACCTGACAAGAATAAATTCAGAACTAAAGAACTCACAAATATCAATAATAGGAATATCAAATGACCTAATATTCAGGGATAATTTAGATCCAAGAGTAAAATCTTCCCTATCAGAAGAGGATATAATCTTCCCACCATATAATGCTCTGCAGCTCCAGGATATTTTAAAACAAAGAGCAGCAAAATCATTTGAAAAAGAGACAATAAACCATGGAGTGATTGAAAAATGTGCAGCATATGCTGCAAGAGAACATGGAGACGCAAGGAGAGCATTAGAATTATTAAGAGTGGCAGGAGAACTGGCAGAAAGAAGGAACCAAGAAAAAATAGAGTTGAAAGAGATTGATGAAGCAGAAGAGAAAATAGAAAAAGACAGGCTTTTAGATATAACAAAAACACAGCCAAAACAGCATCAGGCTGTTCTTTATTCTATATTATCGCTCTGCTCCAGGAAACACAGCCAGATATTCACAGGTGAGGTCTATGAAGTATACAAAGATATTTGTATCAAAACAAGCATGCGGCCTTTAACCCAAAGAAGAGTGTCAGATGTGATTGCAGAATTAGATATGTTAGGAATAATCAATGCACAGGTTATTTCAAAAGGAAGGTATGGAAGAACTAGGGACATCACCCTGTCCATCCCAAAATCCTCTGAAGAAAAAATAAAGATTGCACTAGAGGAAGGATTAAACTTATCTTGAACAAACTATCAAGACAAATCCTTCTTATCAGAAAATGGAAAAAGAAAAGTTAAAGGAAACTGTAAATTATTTTTTGAAAAGAGATATATTATTGTCAAAAGACTTCTTAGACTCCCTGACAGAAGATTTTAATATAGAATCACTAAACGAAAAAATTTCAAACAATACAAAATCAAATCTCTTCCTGGTCTTGACAGAAGATTCAGTCAGTATAATCAACAAAGAAAATAATGCAGATATTAACTGGATGGATTTTGATAAAGCAAGAGTTCTTTTTGAAAAAGGAGAAAACAAAAACCCTTATTTCAAATTCATAGAATTCCTAAGAGGAGAAGAGATAAGAGATTCTTCAAAATTTCCTATAAATGTAGTTTTTTCCTATAAAGAAGAAAGCAAAAAAAGAAATATCCAGGACTTTGTTGCTTATTTCAATGCAAGATATAAAGCCCTGGAAAAAATATTAAGAAACCGCCCAGAACTTCAAAATCTGACCTCTATCGGAAGGCTGAAAAACAAAAGAGACAAGGAAAATATATCCATCATAGGCATGGTCCAGAACAAGAAAACAACTTCTAAAGGGGGGCTTATGCTGACTTTAGAAGATCCAACCGGCTTAATTAAAGTATATGTAAATAATAATAAGCCAGAACTCTTCAATCCAGCCAGGGATATAGTGATGGATGAAGTAGTGGGAGTAGTGGGGGTAAGCGGAGATAAGATAGTTTTTGCAAATAATATTCTATGGCCAGATATTCCCCTAACAAAAGAATTCAAAAAATCTCCTGATGAAGGATATGCAGTTTTCTTGTCAGATATCCATGTTGGTTCAGATCATTTTCTTCCAGATGAGTTCAATCAATTCCTGGAATGGATTAATGGAAACGTTGGAAGTGACGAGCAAAAAGAGATTGCCAAAAATGTCAAATATCTTTTCATAGCAGGAGATCTAGTAGATGGTCTGGGAATCTATCCAGGTCAGGAAGATGAACTAATCATAAAAGATATAAAAGAGCAGTACACAGAATCAGCAAAATTATTGAAAAAAATACCCCCTCATATTCAAATAATAATCTCTCCTGGAAACCACGATGCAATGCGTATAGCAGAGCCGCAGCCAGAATTATACAAAGACTTTGCAGAAAAAATATGGGATCTGCCGAATGTAACCCTTGTAAGTAACCCCTCTATAATCAATATTGATGCATCAGAAGATTTTCCAGGATTTGATATTTTAATCTATCATGGATATTCGTTTGATCATTTTGTAGCGAATGTAGACTCTATAAGAAACAGTGGAGGTTATGACCGGGCAGACCTGATTATGCAGTTCCTCTTACAGAGAAGGCATCTAGCTCCAACCCATACATCTACTCTTTACATCCCTGATGTAAAACAAGACCATCTGGTCATAGAAAAGATTCCAGATATATTCCTGACAGGACATATCCACAAATGCGCCATCAAAAATTTCAGAAATATAACCTTAGTCTGCGGCTCATGCTGGCAGTCAAAAACACCTTTTCAGGAAAAGGTAGGCCATAATCCAGAACCTGCAAGAGTTCCTGTATTAAACCTGCAGACAAGAGACTTCAAGCTTTTAAAATTCGGAAAATAAAAAAATGTCAGAAGAAAAACAAGCATCTGAAGAAATGGAATCATATTTCAAAGAAATAGATGAAAAAGTAAATCTAGCTTATGCTTTGGCAACAAAGGCAAGAAAATTAGGATATGATCCAGAAGAAAAAGTAGATATTCCTCTTGCAAGAAACATGGCTGAGCGGGTAACGGGTCTGATTTCAGCAGTAGCTCCTCAAATCATAAACTCAGGTGTTTCAAAAAGATTGACTGAGCTGGAGAAAAAATATGGTGTTCTTGACTGGAGAATATCTCTAATTATTGCAGAGGAGATAGCCAACCAAAAATACTGCAAGTTCAAGGATAAATTAGAAGCAATGGAAGTAGGCATAAGAGTTGGTTTTGCTTACCATACTTTAGGAACTGTAGCATCCCCTCTTGAAGGATTTAGCAGACTAACCATAGAAAAAACAAAAGATGGAAAAGAATATTTCAAATTATATTTTTCAGGACCAATAAGAAGCGCAGGAGGAACAGGGGCTTCTGTTTCAGTCTTAATTGCAGATTATATAAGAAAAAAAATGGGCTATGCTCCTTATGACCCAACAGAACGGGAAATAAAAAGATATGTAACAGAACTTTATGATTATCATGAGCGTATAACTAATCTTCAATATCTTCCATCTCCAGAAGAAATTGAATTTTTAGCAAAACATATCCCTGTCCAGATAGCAGGAGACCCTTCTGAAAAAATAGAAGTTTCTAATTACAAGGATCTAGAGAGAGTCGAAACAAACACAATCAGAAATGGAGTCTGTCTTACTATAGGGGAAGGAATTGCACAAAAAGCTCCAAAACTCTGGAAGCAGTTGTCAAAATGGGGGCATGAGTTTGACCTAGAACAATGGGACTTTATCAAAGATTTCATAGCTTTACAAAAATCCATGAAAGCAAAAGAGCAAACAACTGACAACGAACAGCAAGACACGCAAAAAATAAAGCCAGATTTTACTTTTATCAAAGATTTAGTTGCAGGACGTCCTGTCTTAACACACCCCTTAGCAGCAGGAGGTTTCAGACTAAGATATGGAAGATCTCGTACTTCTGGATATTCAGCAACATCAATACATCCTGTAACAATGAAAGTCCTGAATGAATATATTGCAACAGGAACACAATTAAAAATGGAACGTCCTGGAAAAGGATGTACAGTTACTGTCTGTGATGCAATCGAAGGACCTATTTTAAAACTAGAAGACGATTCAGTCATTCTGGTAAATTCAGAAAAAGAATTAAAAGAACATCTAGAAAATATAAAAGAAATACTTTTCATGGGGGATATTCTTATTAGTTATGGAGATTTCTTAAACAGAGCTCATGTTCTAGTACCTCCAGGATATTGTGAAGAATGGTGGATTCAGGAATTAGAAAAAGCAATAGTAAACAATTTTGGAACTCTTGATGTCTATAAACTATCAGAATTTACAGAAGTTCCTGAAACTGTTCTAAATGAATTAATCAAAAAACCTCTAAAAACAAAAATAACAGCAAAACATGCTTTAAACATCTCAAAAAAATTAAATATCCCGCTCCATCCAAGATTTACTTATCATTGGAAAGTTCTTGAACCAGAACAGCTTAGTTCAATAGTCAAAGTAATGAAAAAAGCAAACATCAAAAAAGAAAACGATTCAATCCAGAAAATAATCATACCAATCGAAGAAACCTCAAAAAGAGCTTTTGAATTAATTGGTCTTCCTCATCTTGTTGTAAACAAAGAGTTTATTGTAATAGAAAAAGACCATGCAAGAGCTCTAGACGCTCAATTGGATATTTCTAAAATTTCTTCAATCAAAAAAAACCCTCTTGAAATAATCCAGGAGACATCTTCTGTAAAAATAAGAGACAAATCAGGAGTATTCATAGGGGCAAGGATGGGCAGGCCTGAAAAAGCAAAAATGAGAAAATTAACAGGCTCTCCTCATGTTCTATTCCCAGTTGGAAAAGAAGGAGATAGACTTAGATGCTTCCAGTCTGCAATAGAAAAAGGAAAAATACACTCCGACTTCCCAATATACTATTGTAAAAAATGCAGCAAAGAAACAATATTCAGTATCTGTGAGGTTTGCGAAAATAAAACCGAAAAATTAAGATATTGCAGGAAATGTATGGCACTCACAAAAGAAAAAGAATGTAACAAAACAGATCATCTCGGAAAACCTCATGGAGAAACAAATTCCTATAAATCTAGAGACATAGATATAAAATATTATTTTGACAAGCTACTCAAAAAACTAAAAACACGAACATATCCTGACTTGATCAAAGGTGTAAGGGGAACTTCAAACAAAGACCATACTCCTGAACATCTCATCAAAGGGATATTAAGAGCAAAACATAGTGTCTATGTCAATAAAGACGGAACAACAAGATATGACATGACTCAGCTTCCAATAACTCACTTCAAGCCAAAGGAAATAAGAACATCTCTTGAAAAATTAAAAGAGCTTGGATATACAAAAGACATAAAAAACAAGCCTTTAGAAGACAAAAATCAAATCCTTGAAATAAAACCTCAGGATATAATACTTCCAGCTTGCCAGGAATCTCCAGATGAAGGAGCAGACAAAGTTTTATTCGATGTTTCAAAAGTCTGCGATGAACTATTAACTCAGATGTATGGGCTTGAACCATTTTATAATCTAAAATCAGAGCAGGAGTTGGTAGGACATCTTGTTTTAGCCTTAGCTCCTCACACTTCAGCAGCAATCGTTGGCCGTATTATTGGTTTTTCAAATACTCAGGGATTCTTAGCACACCCTGTTTTGCATGCTGCTACAAGAAGAGACTGTGATGGAGATGAAGCCTGTGTAATGCTTATGATGGATTCTCTGCTTAACTTCTCACGTCAATACCTTCCAGCACACAGAGGTGCAAAACAAGATGCTCCACTAGTAATGACCTCCCGCTTGTCTCCCTCAGAAGTTGATGATATGATATTTGACATGGATATTGCATGGCGTTACCCTCTTGAATTTTACAAAGCCTGCGAAGAATACAAAAATCCATGGGATGTTCAAGTAACTAAATTTGGAGATTATCTAAACACCCCAAAGCAGTATGAAGGAATGGGTTTTACTCATGATACAACAAGCATAAACAATGGAGTAAGATGCTCTGCCTACAAGACTCTTCCATCAATGGAAGAAAAACTAAAAGGTCAGATGGATATTGCTGAAAAACTAAGAGCAGTCCAGACATCAGATGTTGCAAGATTAGTCATAGAAAAGCATTTTATCCGAGATACAAAAGGAAACTTAAGAAAATTCTCAATGCAGCAGTTCAGATGCGTTGCCTGTAATGAAAAGTTCCGCCGCCCGCCATTATCAGGCAAATGCACAGCCTGCGGAGGAAAAATCATCTTCACAATATCAGAAGGCTCTGTTGTAAAGTACCTAGAACCATCTATCTCCCTTGCAAACAAATATAATGTTCCAACTTATCTAAAGCAATCTCTTGAGCTTCTGAAAAGAAGAATAGAAGATGTTTTTGGAAAAGAAAAAGAAAAACAAACTGGATTAGGGTGTTGGTTTGGTTAATTATTTATTTCTCAAACCTTTTCAACAATTTCTCAAATGTTTTAAACAACTTCTCAAAATCAAATTTATAATTTTTCAGATTTTTCTTGTACTTTTCAAGATTATATAAGAAATATATAAGATCTTTTTCTTCCAACTCATCAGCATACTCTCCAAATCCAGCTTTTTTCAAGAACAAAGCATTAAGCACTTGCTCAAACTGGCCTTTCAGCGGAAGAGCAAGATATGGCTTTTTCAAATATATTGCTTCAGACATTAAAGTAAATCCAGCTGTTGCAATAATTGCTTTACAGTCTTTCAGATCATCTAAAAAATTATCTTTTTTCTTAAATTCCAGATTATTCTTTCTTTTCTTAATATTATATCCATAAACTATAAATTTTTCATTAATCTCCTCTAAAATCTTAATCACTTTGGGATTTTTTCTAGTCAAATATACTAAAATCTTCTTCCCATACTTAGGTTTTAAGTTTCTAACATCTTTTCTTATGATTGGACTTACAACAGTTGTTCTCTTCTTTTTTAATTTTGCACTTGAAAAAGAAGTAACAATAAAATGTTCAGCCCTGGATACAAAACTATTTACAACAGTTTTTGCAATAAGATAATCTTTGTAATACTTTTTTGGAACAGCTACATCTAGATTAGTTAATCTATGTTGATTATCAAAACTTATTAATGGTTTTTTATACCAGTTAGATAAGATAGGAACAATAGGCTCCATATCTGAAATACATAAATCTGGTTTAAACTCTTTCATAAGCTTATGGAATTTTTTCCATCCGCTAATATTCTTAGAAATACTCTTTACATTATATTTTATTGTTTTTCTTTTTTTCAATGCGCCTTTAACAAATACAACAAATAACCCACTAACTCTAAAAACTTTAAATCTTTTTTTAAGAACATCAACAGCTCTGCCATAAGTCAAAATCACAACATTATGTCCTTTTTTTTCTAAAAATTCAGCAACAATTAATGCTCTAGAACTATGACCAAACCCGTCACCAGCAACACCATATAAAATATTCATTTTAATCTTCCCTCACAACAACCGCCTGCGCATGAGGAACTCCTTCAATCTCAATAACTTTCTCAACAATCCCAGCTTTCTTTCCCAGCTCAACAGCTTTCTTTCCAGCTAGATTAACAATATGGACAACCTTGAACAATTCCAGAATCCTTTCCTCACTCATCTCCTCTCCTTTGTAGAAATTAGAGTTCAAATCCAGCTGTAAATCACCCTCTTCAAAACATTTTCCAGCTATATCAGAATCACAGACAGCAAGAACTACCCTTCCTTCATGTGTTTTATGGATTCTTCCTATCATAATTTTTCACCAAAATTATGGACTTGTTTCGCTCAACAAGTATCATTGCATCTTTGCCTTAACAGGATGTCTTGCACCGCAAGCCAAACATTTGATAAATGTAACATTGCCTTCCTTGACTAATTTAGTGTCAGGCTTTTTGCATTCAGGGCAAATCACAAATTCTACTGCATATTTCTGGATTTTGTCATTAATCCTTGCAGCAGGAATCTTTGCACCTATAATCAAAGCACTTGTCTTAAGCTCTCCAGGAGCTGCAAGCTCTTTCAAGACAAACTTCAATAAATGTTCAACCTTTCTATGGAGAACAGCAGCAATCTGGTGAAAATTATTGATAACTGTCCTGTTGCCCTGGATATGCCCTCGAACCTTTGGAATTTCAAATCTTTCAACCTTTAGAACAGAATCAGGAAGCTCTTTCCTTGCTTTGTCCAGTAATTTTTCATAATTATCCATACAAAAAAGCAACAACACAACCTATTTAAAGTTAATGTTTATTTTAAAGAATCCAAAAATTTATATATATTCTATCTAATTTTAGAATCATGGTCTTAGAATCTATTTTCAATCCTTTAAAAGCAGAGAAAGCTCCATGGAATATGTTTTTCATAGGTGCCTTATATTCAAGCGCAGGGCTTTTTCTAGGAAACTGGATATTCAAGGAATATGCCAGTTTAATCATGGTTTTCCTTACAACAATGGCCTGTATCCCATTGCTGTACAACACAATGAGATTAGAGGAAAAAAAAGATACTGCAATAGAAGGAGAAAAAAATCTGCTAAGAGAACACAGCAAAGCAATCCTTTTCCTGATGTTTTTATTTTTAGGAATAATGTTCTCTTATGTCCTGTGGTATGTTGTCCTTCCATCGGGTTTTGTGCAAAACTCATTCAAATCCCAGACACTGACAATACAGTCAATTAACGTAAGGATTGCAGGAAATGTAATCCAAATCAGGACTTTAACCAACATAATGTTAAATAATCTAAAAGTATTAATCTTCTGCATCCTATTTTCTTTCCTTTATGGAGCAGGAGCAATATTCATCCTGACCTGGAATGCCTCAGTAATAGCAGCAGCAACAGGAAACTTCATCAGAACCAATCTAGCAGCAATAACAGCTAAAACAGGAGTCTACAAAGTAGCTTCCTACTTCCAGATAGTCTCATTAGCCCTCATAAGATACATGACTCATGGAATCCCGGAAATCCTGGCATATTTTATAGGGGGGCTGGCAGGAGGGATAATCTCTGTTGCAGTAATAAATGAAAAATTTGGAACAAAAAGATTTGAAAAGATAGTTCTTGATTCATCAGATTTGATTTTGCTCGCAGTCCTCTTTCTTATCTTGGCAGCTTTAATAGAAGTATACATAACACCAATTTTATTCTAGAACTTCAAATTATTTATAATTTGACAGCTAGGAATACAAATCTATTCCAGGACTTTTACTCTTCCAGGCCTGACTTCAAACAACTCTCCTTCACTCAGCAGCTCTTTGACTGCATTCTCATCATTATACTTCTTGATAATCTCTTCAATATCTACTCCTGCTCCATCATCATTTTCTCTTATATAATCAATAATCTTATCTCCAATACTGGCCTCTTCAACAACACTCTCTTCAACTGTTTCTTTTATATTTTCTTCTTTCTGTACAATTCCTGCCTCTTCTATTTTTTCTTCCCCAACAACTTCATCTTCTTTTCCCAGTTCTTTCTTCCTAATCTCAATCCATCTCTTGTCTTCAATCTTTTTTATGATTTCAAGCAGCAGGTATCTTTCAGTCCCATACTCCCTCGGCCTTCCTATGATTAAAACAACATCTCCTATTTCAATACCCTTTAATTTATCAGCTTCATCTTCAAACACTCTTATAGAAATCTTTCCAGTCCCGTCATCAATGACAATTGAATTATATCCAATCTCACTGTCTTCTTGATTAGAAACAACTATTCCGATAATATTTACTCTAGAAATCTTTTTTCCAGAATCTGTTTCAACATAATTTGGAGTCCATCCTTCCTCTTTGATATACTTTCCACTTAAAATCTTTTTTATCCTTACTTTGCATGCAATCTGTCTTTTTTGACTCTCTCCTTCTCCTGCCATTCTAAATCCCCTCCGGAAATTTCACACCTCTTTTTCCATAGGATTTTCAAATCTTTTGTATAAATCCCCTTTTAGGTTCAAATATGTCGCCAGATCTCTTCAACTTCTCAATTATCTCATCAACATCACTTACTCCTTGAGATCCGGCTTCTTTGATCAAGTCATCAAGAGGAATGGTTTTTCCAATCTTATTCTCAAGCTCGTCAATAATCTCTTTTACAATATGCACTTTATTTCTCTGGCTTGCACTAATTCCAGTTGTAATTCTGTCAATGTCAATCTTTCCTGTTTCAGGGTCAACTCCAATCTCACTCAAGCAGTAATGCAGTATATCAATCGCCCTCTTTGCATCTTTTCTTGTAACCTTGTCAGCCAGTCTTGTCTTTGCAGAAGCTTCAGCCAGCCTAACTAAAGCTTCAAGCTGTCTGGGAGAGATAGGTATTGCCTTAACTCCGGCTTCATCATTGCTTTCACTATTACGTATCGTAACATAATATTCTTTGATCTCTTCAAAAGCACCGCTTGTTAACTTAGGCTTTATACGCTGCTTAGCATAAGCAAAATATTTTCTCAATAATTTTGTAGGTATTTCAGGCTCCTCCACATCAGGGTTTTGATGCAAGTCAAGGATATGATGGGCCATTTTTTCATCCTTGACTTTATCAGGCAGGTCTTTTATAGGGAATATCAGGTCAAATCTGTTTATCAAAGAAGCAGGCAGGTCAATCTGTTTTGCTAAAATATCATAAGGGTCAAATCTCCCAAACTTAGGGTTTGCTGCTGCCAGCACAGTTGTCTCGCATCTAAGAGTTGCCTGGATATTTGCTTTTGAAATGCTTACAGTCTGCTGCTCAAGAGCCTCATGCATAGCATCCCTGTCTTCAGGCGTCATCTTATCCATCTCATCTATCATGCATATACCTTTGTTTGCCAATACCAAAGCTCCAGCCTCTAAGCTCCAGCCTTTCAAAAATTCATCTTTAACAACAGAAGCAGTTAATCCAGCTCCACTAACTCCTTTTCCACTAACATATCTTCCTTTTGGAGCAACAATATTAACCCTCTTCAACAGCTGGGATTTCCCGCTTCCTGGATCTCCAATCAGCAGTATATGCATGTCTCCTCTTGTAACCACACCATCTGTTCTTTGTTTATGCACCCCTCCCATCAATTGAAGTATAAGGGCCTCCTTGACTCTTTCATGCCCATAGATAGAAGGAGCAATAGAATCAATCAGCTTCTTGTAAACCTTAGGATCATTGGCTAATTCTTTAATTTCTTTCTCCTCTTCTTTATTTACTTGAATATCATAGAAATTCTCTTCAACAGATTCAACATTGTTGGCTTCTATCAATAAATCAAATCTTGTTGTCTGGCTTCCGCTTCTGGAAAAAATAGGGATTTCTTTCACAACCCCTGCAACTTTTATCTTGCTTCCAGGATTGGTTTTTCTCTCGCTTAAAGGGCTGACCAAATCATCCTGCAGAAGAACATTCATCCTTTTTGGCTGCTCTCCACCATCAAGCTGTTCAGGATCTTCCTCAAGAACAATCCCCTGTGCATCAATAAGTTCTTTCTTTAATATCCTGAACTTTCCTTTTCTTCCGCAGCCGCACCTGTTTGGCTCTTTAAAACTGCTGTCAAGCTGCAGGACATTTATCACATTTCCGCAGCTAGGGCATTCAAACTTAGCAGATGTTACTTGAGGCCTGACATCAGACTTCTGCCTGACAACACCATCCATGACCAAAAGCACACCAATATGCTTGCTCCTTATATTCCTGATTAATATCTCCTGGCTTTCTGGAAGATTTGTAAATCTTATATTAAATTTCTTTATCTTGTTATCAGTCAAATTAAGAACAGCTTCTTCAAAAGCCCTTATAATATCTTCTGGAGAATCTAGCAGCTCATCAGATAAACCAGGGTCAAAATTCAGAAGGTCTGAGAAATCAATATTAAGAAAATTATCTCCTTTTCTAATGCTCGCTTTCAGTTTAGCTTCATAATATTTCTCTAAAAACTCCCCTGTTTTTTTGATTGTTTCAGCAGCTTCCATAGTCTATCAGTTATATATTAAGGCCCCCTACCTTAAATATTCTGCGGCTAGATGTCCAGTGACCAGTGCTCAATGGGTTGCCTAGACTCACTATTGTCTTGTCCAGTGAACCAGGACAAATGCCCTGTCTTTTCGCAAAAATAAAAATTAGTTACTTTTTCTTCGGCTTAACGATCTTTTTCAGATTTATAATAAGCAGATCAAGTGCTTCATGAACCTGTTTTTCACTTTTAGTTCCAGTGCAGACAATCTTTCCATTTGAAAACAATAAGAATGTTGATTTAAATTTTCCTTCAGTCTTTGAATCCACATCTAATTTGTAAACAAGCCCAGGAAATTGTTCTGGTTCGTATTCAGTATTTTGCAGCTTCATAGCCAGGACATTCAAGTTCAAATCCATCCCAACAGCACCAGAAGCAACTATATTCTGAATTTTTATCTCTGGCTTTATTGTAATCTTGATTCCAATCTTTTCAAGGCTCTTGATGATCTTCTTGATGCTTTCTTCAACCTTGTCCATGCTTCTTGCTCCAGTGCAAACAACCTTTCCAGAGCTGAATATCAAAGCACTTGTCTTAGGCTCTTTAATCCTTATAACCAATCCAGGAAACTGTTCTGGATTATACTCTGTGTTAGACAAAGTCGCAGCCATCTTCTCCAGTGGAATATCATGTTCCAAAGAAGTGCTTACAACAATATTAACAACCTTTATTTCTTTTTTTGAAGATGTTTTTTTAGCCATTTTTCATTCCTCCTTAAATTAATCCCCCTAATTTAGTTTATAAACAATAAGTTATATTTAAAGATATGTCTTTTTAAATGATTTAAAAACAAAATATGTTTTAAACAAGATATGCCCCCTTTGTTTCCTATGGAAAAAGTACATTTTATATTTAATTTTATTGCTCTATAGGAAACATAAGTACAAATATAAGCAAATAAATAAGTATAAATAAGAAAATATAAGGATTATAATAAGTACGAATATAAGTACATACCAAAAGCTTAAAATAATACAAAATAAAACACTAAAAAATGCCTAAAACAAGCAATAAAGCCCACATCTTGAGGAAAGTAGAGAATAATGTATCTAATACTATAAGGAAATTTAAGCTTCTTAGAAAGCAGGAAAAGATTCTTGTAGCTTGCTCAGGAGGCAAGGATTCTACAGCAGCATTATACATACTTAATAAACTAGGATATTCTCCACATGCAATAACAGTAGACGCAGCAATAGGAAACTATACAAAGCAGAACTTAAAAAACATCAAAACATTTTGCAAGCAAAATAAAATCCCACTTAAAGTAATATCATTTAGAGAAGAATTTGGATACTCTCTTTGCTATCTAAAATCTTTGTTAAAACAAAACAAAATCCATTTAACATCATGTACAATCTGCGGAGTTCTTAGGAGATATTTATTAAATAAATATGCAAGAAAACTAAAAGCAGACAAGCTCGTAACAGGCCATAACCTGGATGATGAAGCTCAATCAGTTGTAATGAATCTTCTAAAAAACAACCTAGAGCTTCTAGCAAGACAAGGCCCAATAACAGGAATTTCAAAGGACAAAAAATTTGTTCAAAGAGTCAAACCATTGTACTTTATAACAGAACAAGAAGTTATCCAATACTCAAAAGCAAAGAAATTCCCAGTCAGCTATATTCCATGTCCATGCAGAGTAGGGGTTTATAGATGCATGATCAATGAACAATTAACAAAACATGAAAAATTATCTCCAGAAACAAGTAAGAATATAATCAAATGGTTTTTATCAGTATCTCCAAAACTAAAAACAAAATTCAAATCAAGCAAACAGCAAAACTACTGCAAGAACTGTAATGAACCAGCTAAAAAAGGCGTCTGCATGACTTGCCAGATATTAGCAAAGATTAAATAACTCTCTGACTTCTACTATCCAAAATGACAGATATATCCTTTCCAAACAAAAACGAGGAAAAATTCATCAAGATAGCAAAAAGACTGCATACTAAAGAACTTTATTTTATCTACAATTATCAAAAAGACATTGCAAAGCTAAAACACAAGCTTCAGGAACTTCAGAAAACAACAAAAACAAAATTAAAACTAGGAATTCTTACTTCTCCTTCTGAGATACCAAGAGCAAAAAAGCTCTGCGATTTTGTAATAACAGAATCATCTCAAAAAGATCAGCATACTCTGGAAAAACTAAGACCCAAATTAATCTTCAACTTTGAAAAATCAGAAAAAAAAGACAAATCCCATTACAGAATATCAGGACTTAATCAGGTCTTATGTAATCTTGCAGCTCAAAACAACATCACAGTAGCTTTTTCATTCTCAGAAATCCTCAATGCATCTAAAAAAAGAAGGATAATCATTCTTGGGCGTATAATTCAAAATCTAAAATTCTGCAAAAAGTATAAAGTAAATACTATTCTGGCCTCTTTTGCAAAACAACCATTTGAGTTAAGAGATGAAAAGACTCTAAAAGCTATTTCTTCTGTATTACAGAAAAATTTATAATTACATCAACCACTTATTTCAATATGGGGGGCAAAAGAGTAGATATTAAAACAGGATTCATCTGCAACAACAACTGCTTGTTCTGCGTCCAGGCTCATAAGAAACATCTCGGCAACAGAACAACAGAGCAAATCAAGAAAGATCTAGAAGAATCCAGGAAAAGATGCAATGGGCTAGTCTTCACAGGAGGAGAATTTACTCTAAGAAAAGACATTATTAAGCTAATAGAATATGCAAAACATCTCGGCTACACTCTAATCCAGCTCCAGACAAATGCAAGAATGCTTTCTTATATGGATTTCTGTAAAAAAGTAATCAAAGCAGGAGCAAATGAATTTTCCCCAGCAATACATGGCCACACAGCAGAACTTCACGATTCTTTAACCCAAACAAAAGGCAGTTTTAATCAAACAATAAAAGCAATCCAAAATCTCAAACAACTCAATCAAAAAATAATAACAAACACAGTTGTAGTAAAGCAAAACTACAAATTCCTTCCAGAAATTGCAAAACTTCTAGTAAGCTTAAAAGTAGATCAATTCCAGTTTGCATTTGTCCACCCTATAGGCAATGCTGAAAAAAACTACAATCAAGTTGTTCCTGAAATAAGCAAAGCAGCCCCTTACATCAAAAAAGGACTGCAGATTGGAATAGATGCTGGAATCAAAGTAATGGCAGAAGCAATGCCTTACTGCCTAATGCAGGGCTATGAAGACTACATCAGCGAGAAATACATCCCAGAAACAGAAATTATGGACGCTGATAGTTTTGTAGAAGATTATAAAGAAATAAGAATAAAACAAGGCAAATCAAAATTCCATCAATGCAATGAATGCAAATACAACAATG
>JAAOYC010000053.1 GCA_018221125.1 Candidatus Woesearchaeota archaeon | reverse complement strand
GATGTTAAAGCACTTAGCAGAGTGAATTCAGCAACATATGGAGAGTTTATGCTTACATGGGATGCCTGCAAAGGATATGGATATAGGCTGGCATGCTTTAATCTATCAGAAACTTGCGAAAGACATTACAAGAAATTCAGACTTGAAGAGCTTATCCCTTTCTATGGAAGCGAAGAAGAATTCCTAAAGCATGCGAATTAGAGTTTTGGCTTGAATTTTCCTTTCTTGATATTTTCAAACTCTAGTCTAGAACCCTGGACAGCTAAATTGTTCTTGTCTCCAAAGGAAAGCATCTCTTCGAGCAAAGCAGCTATCTGGCTTGACCTGTCAACTGCATAGATGCCTATTAGCTTAGTGATGTCAGACATGAAATCATCTACTTCTGCTTTGGATAATCTATTATCTTTTTTGATTCTAGAGAAGACTTTTGTTATTTTATCAATTTCTTTTTTTTCTTCAGGATTCATCTTAATGCTCTATAAATATCAGATGTTTTTCTTTTCCCAGCAGTTCTGAGATTATTCTCTTGGTTATCGCTTTCTCAGGGTCTGGCATCAATTTTACCCTTTTCTTTATGTCTGCAAAGGATTCAAATGGCTTTTCTTTTCTCTCTTCAATTATCTCCCACATGTGCTTCTTGCCCAAGCCAGGCAGTAATTCTAACTGATGCATTCTTGTAGTTAATGGCTGTGCATTGTTGAAGAACGCAACAAATTTTTTCTCGTTTTTCTCTATAAGGGACTTAACTATAAACTTTAATTCTGAGTTTGCTGTTGTTGTTAATTTGTCAACATGAAGCTTTCCTGTAATATGATGTATTTTCTCTCTTTTGCCCTCTCCGATGTAAACCTCTTCATAAGGCTGGAGGAAAATGCCTTTTTTTGGGACTAATTCCAATAGAGTGAAATGATCTTTTCCTAAAGCCTGGGCTATAGGTGTTTTCATGTGCATTGGCCTTGTGTCAGAAGTATAGCCGTTTGGAAGGAAATCTAGTACAATCGCTGTCTCTTCCCTGTTCCTCCTTGGATGCTGTATTTCTTCTTGCATGCTTAAATTTCCTCACTTTGTTCGTAAATTTGGCACCCATGTAGTGGGTTTTCTAATAATTGTTTTTTTTCGGTTTTAAAAAATAGCCGGCTTATTTCTTTGCCGATGCAAATTCATTGACAATGCCTACGACTTTTTTCATATCATCCTGGTTAATGCTCACAACGTAACCCTGCAGAAGTGTCTTTAATCCATCAACTGTTGCTGGCATAGTGTCAATAATTTTGATTATAAATTCGTCTTTTAATCTTGATATCTTCAAGTCTCTAAGCTTTTTTTCAAGTTCTTGAGCCTGTTTTAATGAAAGTGATACAAACTGGTGAAGGTATTCATCTGTTTTTGCTGAGATAACCCCTAGTTCCTTGTCTCTCTTCTTGATTAATTCAAGCTCCTCTTTCAGTTCAACCATATTAATTGGGTGTTCTTTGATTATTTCTGGTTTTGCCATTTTTATCTTCCTTTGCTATTTTTTAGGTCTTCTTTAAATGAACAGGATGTACTATTAAAGTCTTTTGCTTGTTTTGATCTTTTATTGATATTTCATAGCATCTTCCTTTCATCCCTTTGATGATGCCTGATTTTCCATAATAATTTGGATGATACATTCCTTTCTGCACTGCTGGCTCTGCTTTCAGCACTACTTTATCTCCTTTTTTGAACTTTTGGAAATAGGCTGTCAAGGATATCTTCCCCTTTCTGTTTGCCTTTTTGCTTAGCTTGTGCCTAGTTTTTCTCCTAGTAGTTCCTATTCTTTTAGCCATATATTGTTCACCCTCATTTAAAAAGGAATTTGAGAGTATATAAAAACCTTTCTTTTTAAAGGCACTGGATTTGTCTTTACTCTTGAACAGCAATAAATCATGCTAAAAACAAAAGATTTAAATAAGACAATAACAAATCTAAAATTAGATTTTATCTATGATTAATAATCAGGGATTGAGGGGATAAAACATGAAAGATATATTTTTACGGATTAAAGAAAAACTGTCTGAAAAAATGACAGGAGATGAAGGAGAAGAAAAAGAGGCTGAGGAATATGTTGAGCTTGGCCAAGAAACTGCTGAATTAGAAGAAGGAAAGGCAAAGATTGTTGTAAGACCTTTTGTTGTAGAAGATTTTGATGATATCAAAAATATTCTTGATGCTTTAAGAGAAGGCTATACAATTGCATTGATTAACATAAAACCTTTGAAAGAAAAGGACTTGATTGAACTGAAAAGAGCAATCAACAAGCTGAAGAAAACAACTGATGCAATTGACGGCGATATAGCTGGATTTGGAGAAGACTATATCATAGCAACTCCTAGTTTTGCTTCTGTCTACAGAAGCAAGCAAACAGAAGAAGTAAAAGAAGAATAAAATCTTCTTTTTTATTCTATTTTTTCTATCACCAAAATATTTTTAAACCATTAAATAAACTGTATTTCTATGGAAAAGCTAGAAAACCAGCCATGCCCTATGTGCATGAAAAAAACATTGACGCTGATTGAAGACGAAAGAGAAGTTCCTTATTTTGGGAAGGTCTATGTTTTTTCCATGAGCTGCTCTAACTGCAAATATCACAAGGCAGATATCGAGGCTGCTGAGCAAAGAGAGCCATGCAAGTATACAATAGATATCAGCAGCGATGAGGACATGAAAGTAAGGATTGTGAAAAGTTCCGGGGCAACTGTAAAAATTCCCCATGTTGTTACAATCGAGCCAGGACCAGCAGCAAGCGGCTATGTTACAAATGTCGAGGGGATATTGAACAGGGTAAAGCATCGGATTGAGGCTGCAAGAGATAATGAGGAAGATGCTGATGCAAAGAAAAAGGCCAAGAATTTATTGAAGAAATTGGGAAGAGTAATGTGGGGAAAAGATAAACTGAAGATTATAATTGAAGACCCTACGGGAAATAGTGCTATTATTTCTGACAAAGCTGTAAAAAGTAAATTAAAATAATTATTTTTTTCTTAAGAAATATTTAAGATTCTCAGGATAATGAGCTTTTTCTATATCTATCAATTCGTCTTCAAGCATTTCAGTTATTCTTTCTCCAAATGCATTGTAGAACTTATTGCTTGGAATCTGTTTGATGCTTAATCTAATATCTTCTGGAAATGGTCCGTTTTCACAGATATGCTTTATGTTGTCCATATGATTCAGCAAAGCATAATTTCCTGTAGGAGAATATTCAAGGAACCTTCTCTGCGAGCAGGAAGGCCATACATTTGGATGCTCTGAATCAATTGCAGCGGCAAAAATAAGATTCAATATATCCTGATCTGTTATTCCTAAATGTGATTCTACTCCTCCTTTTCCCCCAAGCTGTTTGGCAATGAAATCTCCTAATAATTCATCTTCCCCTTTTTCCCTGATAAATAAAGAGCATTTGTCAGCAGTGTCCACTGCATCTATCAGTATCAATCCAAATCCTGCTTCCATCCCATACATCAAGCTTGTAAAATTAAATGCAGCATCATCGCTTGAGCCATAACCTTTGTTTAACTCGACATAGACTTGAACATAAGGTTTTTTGTTTTCAACTCCTCTTTTCTTTTCATCTGAAGATACTTTTTCAAAGTCAATAATCAAATATTTTTCTTTTAGAGATTCTAGAGTGTATTTTTTCTGGTTTCTTTCAGGATGTCTTGTGTCTTCAGCAAGATGAGTAAGATCTGAAAGAGTCATTCCAGATTCTACTATATGGTCTAAGTGGCCTGCTGTGCATAATCCTCTGTGCATGTTCAGATCTATTCCATGGATATTCTTGAAATAGTCTTCTGTCTGCTCTCTCCAGTATTCACTGTCCATATAGCTTCCCAAGTAGATTCCAGTCAAAACACTTCTTGGGTCTCCTATAGATGTATGCCTGAAGAGTTCTATTCCCATCAAAGGTTCTCCATGACTGTCAAGCAGCCGTCTAGGAGAATATTTTTTATATTCTTTATTTTTTATTAGATTGTCAGTTGATTCATGTATCCATTGCTTTAATTCTTTTATCAAAAGATGCCTTTCTTTTTTTACTGACCTTAAATCAGGAGCATATTTAGGGAAAGCTCTTATGATTGCTTCATAAACATCAGAGATTGTTGAGTTAAGATATTTATGATGAATCATTCCTCCTGTATCTAAAACTGCAAATTCCTTGTCTCCATTCATAGCATGCCCGTGGCAGGACTGGGCTGCCAATAATTCATTCTGCCTTGGTGTTGTGGCAAGCTTTACTTCTTTTATGAATCTTTCATAGTCTTTTGGAATCATGTCAAAGAACAAATCATCTATTGATTTGTGGATTACAGTTTCATGATTGTGTTTTTTTCTTGTCATTTGTCTTTATAATTGAATGTGCTGTAGATTATATTTATCTCTGCCATATAATTAGGACTTACCCTGTCCTCTTCAGAATATTCTTCCTGTTGTGCATAGAGCTGTTTTTTTATTTGGTTTCCAATCTTAGTCAGGGAAAGGAGATAATCTTCTTCAGAAACAAGATCTGATAATACCTTGACAATAGAGCCTTTTAAGCTGTGCTCTGGATAGAGAGTTGGATAAGTCTGAGGTTGTGAGGAGAATTTTTTTAATCTTTTTATCCTTGTTTTTGTGTAATGGTTTAAAACAGATTCCTTGTTAAAAGATTTTTGCCTTAAGTTATCAGTTATCCTTTCTACTGAGTCTGCACTAAGCTCTAATTCCTGCATCAAAAGGTCATAACCAGCTTCTTTAGGATTTTTTCCTTCCATAATTCCCCTGACAATTGCAAAGGCAGTCAGAAAATCAGAATAATCTATCCTAGAATCACTATTAACAGAAGGTATTTTTGAACTTTTTACAACTCTTTCAAGAGTGTTTACATAATGAGTTAGACTTTTTTCTAGCATAATACTCCCTGTGTTTTACTAACTGAATGTGTTTTTTAAAGCTTATGTGTTTCATAACCTTTAAATAGGATTTATAGTTTAAGTTTAGTAGGGGGTAAATATGGTAAAGATAGGTATAATTGGGGGAAGTGGACTGGATAATCCTGATATTCTAGAGGATGTTGTTGAGAGAGTTACTGATACTCCTTATGGCAAACCAAGTTCTAGTTTAAAGATTGGAAAGATTAAAGGTATTGATGTTGTTCTTTTGGCTAGGCATGGCAGAGAGCATACTATTCCACCAACACAGGTTAATTTTAGAGCTAATATACAGGCTTTGAAAGATGAAAAGTGTACTCATATAATTGCAACAACTGCTGTTGGT
>JAAOYC010000052.1 GCA_018221125.1 Candidatus Woesearchaeota archaeon | reverse complement strand
CCTCTTTTGTTTCCATATATCTTAATTGACAAAGAAGATATATAAATTAACCTACTATAAAGGAAAAGTTTTATAAATTATTCAGAATCCCTATATCCTATGCCTTCGTAGCTTAGCAGGTGGAGCGTGCGGCTGTTAAATTGTCTATTGAAACCGCAAGGTCGGCAGTTCGAGTCTGCCCGAAGGCGCCTTTTTTACTGGCCCGGTGGCTCAGTCTGGTACGAGTCAGCTTTGCTGGCTTCGTGGACAATAGAGTGCTCGACTGATAAATTTCGTTCGCGAAATTGCACGAACGAAGTGAGGAAATCGAGTGGTTCCGTGTTCAAATCACGGCCGGGCCATTTTATCTATATTTCTAAAAAAATTTATATACTATGAAATATCATAAGCTTAGAGTTGCCTGAAGGACAAATTCAAACTCTTACATGCTCTTCGGAGGATGATGCGTTGAGAACTAAAATTCTCAGTGTATGAGTCTGGGTTCCTAGGTCAGGCAACTGCTCTTTTTATATTAATAATAAGACGATAGATTCGTATCTTATTGGTTACAAATCGTATTGTTTTTTTATCATTTTAAAATAGTAAACTTTTTAAATAAGCTAGTATTATTCACTGTAAATAACAATAAAATTAACCTTTTAAATGGGGGGTGCAAATAAATGAAAAAAATATTAATAGGAAGTTTGTTGATAGTAATGTTTTTGATAAGCGGGTGTGCTATTTCTGATTATATAACAGGGGTTGAAGAAGATGAATCATACTCTTTGTTAACAGAAGAAGAAGCAGATGAAGATATTATTGAAGAAATTGAAGATATTATTGAAGAAATTGAGGAAGAAGAAACAGAAAGTGATGCTATTGTAATTACAATCAATGAAAATGAAGTAGTTAATCTAAAACCAAAAGCAAAAGATGCTGATGAAGATGAAATCACATACACTTTCAGCGAACCATTAGATGAAAATGGGAGATGGGAAACAGATTATTCAGATGCTGGAGAATATCTTATCACTGTAACAGCTTCAGATGGAGAACTGGAAACTTCAAGGCAAGTACTTCTTGTTGTTGAGAGATTTAATGTTGCTCCTATAATAACAGAAGTTTCTGATGAAATTGTGATTGATGAAGGAGATATCCTTATTCTATCACCAGAAGTAACTGACCCAAATGGAGATGATATTGAACTGACAATCTCAGAACCTGTTGGAGAAGATGGGGAATGGGTTATAGGATATCAGGAAGCTGGAGAATATACTGTTGATATAACTGCAACAGATGGTGAATTAGAGACAGTTATGACAATATTAATCACTGTTAATAAGAAAAATGTAGCTCCTGTAATTGAGAATGTTGAAGAAGAGATAGAAATCGATGAAGGAGACATAATTGTTCTATCTCCAGTTGTAACAGACCTTAATGGAGATGATGTAGAAGTTACAATCTCAGAACCTGTTGGAGACAATGGCTTGTGGGAAACAGGATACACAGACCACGGAGAATATATCATTGTAGTAAGTGCATCTGATGGAACAGTTACAACAACTAAAGAAGTTACAGTCACAGTAAATGATGTGAATGTAGCGCCAGTGATTGAAGACATTGTCCAAGGATAGTTAAAAATCATCAAATGATTTTTAATCCAGAAGATGAGTTCAACTTATTTTCGTTGAATTTATTTTTTCTTTTTTAAAACAGTAAGGGGGCGCCTCATTTAAAAGGAGGTATAGGGAGTTACAATGAAAATACAAAGCAAGCTACTGATATTATCCATAAGTATAATCTTATTTAGTCTAATTAGTTCTGCTGATATAACTGTCATTGAAGTAGAAGAAGGAGAACTGGTCAACCTAAAAGTTAGTGCAAGTGACGCTGATGAAGATGTTCTTTATTATACATATGATCTTCCATTAGATGAAGACGGCCAATGGCAGACAACTTATGGAGATTATGGGGAATATGAAGTAGATATCACAGTATCTGATGGTGTAGCAGATACAATCAAATCAGTCCTGATAAAAGTAAATAAAGCAAATTGGCCTCCTGTTCTTGAAGAAATAGAAGATATTGTTCTTAATGAAGGCGAGACTATCACTATTGTCCCAAAAGTTGAAGATGAAGAAGATGATGAGATAAAAATTACTATATCCTCTCCAATTGGAGATGATGGTGTTTGGGAAACAACCTATGAAGATTCAGGAGATTATAACATAATAGTAACTGCAACAGATGGAAAGCATGATCCTGTTTCACAGGAATTCCTTGTTGTTGTAGAACATGTCAACAGAGACCCTGAAGTAAAAAAATTCTCACCTAAAGAAGAAGATGTTGAAATAAAAGAAGGCCAGGAAAAGGAATTCAGCTTGTCTGTAGAAGAACATGATATAGAAGATGAATTAACTTATAATTGGGAATTAGATGATGAGGAAGTTTCAACTTCTGAGACATTCACTTATGCTCCTGACTTTGAATCAGCAGGAGAACATTCTGTACAAGGAACAGTCTCTGATGGCAGTGTATTGATGGGTGTTAAATGGAATGTTGAGGTCATTGATGTCAACAGAATTCCTGTTCTTGAAGAAATAGATGATATTATTGTTGATGAAGGCAACTTAGTTGTCATTGAATTCACAGCAACAGACCCTGATGGAGATGATATAAGATACAGCTTGTCTGACCCAGTTGGAGATGATAAAGAATGGCAGACAACATATGATGATGCTGGAACACATGAGATAGAATTAGTCATATCAGATGGTGAAGAAGAAGTTAGCCAGGATTTTAATATAATTGTAAAAGATGTTGACAGGGCTCCTGAATTTACTGAAATAGAAAATGTCGAGCTTTCAGAATTAGAACAAGTAGATATTGAGTTAGAAGCAACAGATGCTGATGGGGATGAAGTAGAATTCTCAGCTGAAAATCTTCCTCCAGGAGCAACATTAAAAGATAATAAATTCAAATTCAGCACAGATTATACAACAGTTTATAAGCCAAAACGCTGGACAACATCTGTGTTTAAATTCCTTCATATAGATAATCTCATTTATCGAAATAAAAAGAACTTCAAAATAAAATTCATAGCTTCTGGAAAAGAGAAATCAACAGAACAGAAAGTCAAAATCACTGTCCATAACATAAATAGAGCTCCTGTTTTATTAGATATGAAGGATGTCACAGTAAATGAAGGCGAAACAATCACTCTTGTCCCAAAAGCAACAGAAGTGGATAATGACAGGGTTAAATTCAGATTGTCAGACCCAATAGGAAATGATGGAAAATGGAAAACAGGATTTGAGGATGCTGGGACTTATCCAATCACAGTAATGGCTTCTGATGGGAAAACATCAGACAGCAAAGAAATGACAGTTACTGTCAAGGATGTAAACAGAGCTCCAACAATCAAGAAGATTAAAGATATCGAGATAGATGAAGGAGAAACAGCAACAATAACCCCTATTGCAATCGACCCTGATGGAGATGAAATAGAATTATCCATTGAAGCAATGCCTATGGGAGCAGAACTTGCTAATGGAGTATTTACATGGACTCCTAATTATGACCTTATAGATTACAGGAATGGAATAGGCTCTTACAAAATCACATTCATAGCAACTGATGGAGAAGAAACAGCAACACAGGATGTAATAATAACTGTAAAAGATTCAAACAGAGTTCCTGTATTTTCTGAAACATCTCCTGCAAGTTCAATAAAAGTCAGCAGAGGAAAAACAGTAGTATTCCAAGGATCTGCAGAAGATCTTGATGGAGATGCCATAACTTACACATGGAAATTTGGATTATTTGATAAGATAGTTACAAACACACCAGGATTAAAAAGAACATTTCCATCTGTTGGAAACAAAAAAGTAAAACTTATTGTTAGCGATGGATACTCAAAGATAACAAAGAAATGGAAAATAGAAGTTGTAGAAAGATTAACACCTGCTAAAACTGCAGAAAAACTCATTGAATATGGCGGGAAAACATACGCTTTAGCTCAATACAAAGGAGAAGAGATAGGAGCTAATGAGAAGCTTATCAAACGTGATGACACAGTTTATAAGTTGACTATTGTTTAGGTAAAAACTTATAAAGTAATTCTTTATTTTTATTTATTATGCCCCAGGATATTCTGATTGAACATAAAACAGGAGATTCTACAATCAATCTAGCATTAGATACATTAAAAATAAAAAAACAAGCATTGATCTTTGCAAACACTAAACGCTCTGCAGAGAAAACAGCAGAAGATATCAGCAAAGAGATAAAAACATCCAGTGAAGAATTAGAAAAACTCTCAGAAAAGATTCTAAAAGTATTGGCTCATCCTACAAAGCAGTGCAAACGTCTATCTCTTTGCATAAAAAAAGGGATTGCATTCCACCATGCTGGCCTGACTCATAAACAAAAAGAATTGATTGAAGATAACTTTAAAATAGGTTTGATTAAGATAATTGCATGCACTCCAACATTAGCTTTTGGCCTGGATCTTCCAGCTTTCAGAGCAGTTATGAAAGATCTAAGAAGGTATGGACATCGGGGCTTGCATTGGATTCCAACTTTAGAATATCTGCAGATGGCAGGACGTGCCGGACGTCCAAAATTTGACAAATATGGAGAAGCTATTGCAATTGCAAACACAAAAGAAGCAAAAGCAGAGATTACAGAAAGATACATAAAAGGAGAACCTGAAGAAATCTTTTCAAAACTAGCTGTTGAGCCTGTTTTAAGAACGTATGTCCTAAGTTTGATCGCAACAGGATTTGTAAAAACAGAAAGAGATATGATTAAATTCTTTTCAAAAACATTCTGGGCATTCCAATATCAGGATATGACAAAACTGAGTAGCATAGTAAAAAGAATGCTTGGCTTGTTGGAAGAATACAAATTTATCATCTCAAACCAGGACCAGGAAGAGTTCCAGTCAGCAGCAGAGATGTACAACTACAGATACAAGCCAACTTTGATTGGAAAAAGAGTTGCAGAACTCTATATTGACCCATTAACAGCACATTTCTTGATAGAATCCATAAATAAAGCAACAAAGAAGTCTATTAATGAGTTCTCTTTCCTGCAGGCAGTTTCTCATACTTTGGAGATGAGGCCTTTATTAAGAGTAAGAGTAAAAGAATATGATCTGATCCAAGAAGAAACCTTAAAGCAATCAGATTATTTGCTGGAAAATGAGCCAAATATCTATGAGCAAGATTATGATGATTATCTAAATTCAATAAAAACAGCAATGTTCTTCAAAGAATGGATTAATGAAAAAGATGAAGAATATCTTCTAGAAACCTATAACACAAGGCCAGGAGAGATTAAAGTCAAGCTTAATTTAGCAGACTGGCTCCTATACTGCACAGAAGAATTCACAAGGATGCTTGAACACAAAGAACTGATAAAAGAGATAATAAAACTAAGATTAAGATTAAAGCATGGTGCAAAAGAAGAACTGCTTCCATTATTAAAACTAAAACACATTGGAAGAGTCAGAGCAAGGAAATTATTTAAGGCCAGTATCAAAGATATAAAAGACATCAAGAAAGCAAATCCTGCTGTCTTGGCTCAATTAGTAGGAAAAAAGACCGCACTAAGCATAAAAGAACAGGTTGGCCAGAAAATAAAAGAGATTCCAAAAGGAAGAAGAAAAGGCCAGACTTCTATTGAAAAATTTTAGCTATATTAATTCTATAACCTTTTTCTGTACTAATTTTTTAATTCTTCCGGGATTCTTTGAAACATAATCTCTAAAAGCCTGTACAATGTTAGGATCAAACTGTTTTTCAGATCTTAAACGAATAGCGAGATAAACTTCTTCAAGTGCAGGCATATCAAGTAAAGATATATCAGTATAAGATATATCTAAATCTCTCGGATATATCTGGCCATATTTTGTATTTCTTTGGATCATACTTACCAATCTTTCTCTGTAGTCTGATTGTTTTTCAAAAGCAGCTAATTTTCTTTTATTGCATTCTCCAAGTAAGTCTTTGTCAAAAGGTAAACCAGAACATCTGTATAATTCCTGATACGCCTCTTCTGGAGGTATGGCTGGGTCATATCCTCTCCTACGTGCCATAGCTAATAAAGAATCAACAAGAGCGGTAGCTCTGCTGACTAAAGGTATCTCTTCTCCTTTTAATCCAACATATCCAAAACCACCCATCTCTTCATGATGGCATGCAACTGCAACAGCAATTTTTTTCAAATAAGATCCAGATTCTTCTTTTCCTTTATCTAATAAATCAGCTGCTTCAGATAGTACCATATAACCTGTAATAATATGTAATTTCATAAGCTCAAAATATTCTCTATCAAGATATACTCCTTCATCTATCCGTTGGATAAGTCTAGAAGAAAGCGCTGACTTTCCTATGTCGTGTAAAAAACCAGCATAACCTATTCTTTTTAAGTCTTCACCAAAACTAGAGCTACTGCCTTTCCTTTTCAAAAGATCTAACTTTGTGCCAATTACAGAAGTCAAAACATACATTAACTTACAGTGTTCTCCTTGTTCCTCAGGCAAATCTGGAAAAAACCTTGACAAAGAGTTGAATAGATTAGATAATCTTTCGTGAGGCTCTCCTAAAATTTCTGCAAGCATCTCTGCTCGCTGCTCAATTTTAGGAACTAGTCCTTCTTTTTGAACTAAATCAACTAAAGATTGTACTCTTGGCTCTAGCTCATTCCTTCTTTCGGTAGATAGCTCTAACTGGTTTAAAAAATTTAATGACATAATAAATAGACCCCTCCTATGAGAATATATTGTTTTAGAACTATATAAATCTGCTGGAAATCCGCTTTCGTCACCAACTCACGACGATAAAACAGTAGAAAAATATATAAAAGAATTAAATCTTGATTAAAGTATGGGGGACGAACCAGTAGAAAAACTAGTAGAACGTATTAAACAAGTTCAAAAAAAATGCGGCTTTCAAACATTTGATGAAGCAGCTGAATTTCTTCTTTCTAAAGAAGGACCTGGTGAACTAAAAGTAGCTTTAAGTTTTGATGATGTTACATTAGAACAAGATTATAGTGATTTTCTTCCACAAGATGCTGATGTAAGAACAAGAATCAGCAGAAATATCGAACATAATATTCCAATAATAAGCGCAGCTATGGACACAGTAACAGAAAGCGAGATGGCAAAAGAAATGGCTCAATTAGGAGGCAGCGGAGTTATCCATAGAAACATGCCTACAGAAAGACAAGTTGAAAAAGTTAAAAAAGTTAAAAAAGCATGGAACCTAGTTGTAGAAGAACCATTGACAGTTCGTTCAAATTATACAGTAAGAGATGTTAAACGAATTATGAATGAAACCAAATTTGGAGGACTTCCTGTTGTCAGAGGCAAGCATGTAATGATTGGGATAATAACAAGAAAAGATTTGAAATATGAACCCAATCTTGATGCAAGAGTAAAGGATGTAATGACGCCAGCAGATAAAAGACTTCGCTATGTTCGCTATAACAAAGATTTTTCACAACAGGAGTATTTTAGGCGTGCTGCAAAGATATTCCAAAAGTGCAAGATAGACCACCTTCCGGTTGTTATAAGAGAGGGTGAAAGATTCATATTAAAAGGGTTAATAACTCACGAAGATGTTAGAAAAAGAAGAACATACAAAGATGCTTGTTTAAGGGATGAGAGGCTTGTCGTAGGAGCAGCTGTTGGATGTGCATTAAGAGGCAAGGATAATGATATTCAAAGAGCAGAAGCATTAGTTCAGGATGGTAAAGTTGATTATCTTGTTATAGATTCTTCTCATGGATACAGCCAAGGAGTTATTGATACATTAAAAGCACTTAAAGAAATTCTAGGAGATAGTGTAGACATAATAGCAGGTAATGTCTGTAACGGTTCTGGAGCAGCTGAGCTTCTAAGATACGGAGCAGATGGAATAAAGGTAGGAATAGGCCCTGGTTCAATCTGCACAACAAGAAGGCAGACAGGAGCAGGTATTCCTCAAATCACTGCTACAAGAAATGTAGCATTAGTGGCTGCACAATATGGGGTTCCTGTGACTACTGATGGTGGATTGGAATATCCAGGCCATATATCAAAATCAATAGCCGCAGGAGCTTGGGCTGTGATGCTTGGATCAGTGCTTGCAGGAACATATGAATCTCCTGGAAGAGTAAAACGGGAAAAAGATGGAAAGAGGGTTAAAGATTATAGAGGAATGGGTTCCTTGGATGCAATGTTAGAAGGCTCAGCTGATAGATATGAAGAATCAGAATTAATAGAAGACCTTGATTTAAGGGATGAAGATGTAACTGACCTGCCACTAGAACAGGGCATCTCTACAACTGTAGAATATAAAGGATATGTATTTAGGATAATCAATGAATGTGTCCAAGGATTAAAACATGGTATGGGTCTTGCAGGAAACAGAACAATTGAAGAGTTAAGAAGACTTGATAATTTCTATGAAAAATTTAAAAGAATAACATCAGAAGGACAAAGAGAAAGTGGAATTCATGGATTAAAATAATGGAGGAAAATAAAAAATGACAAACACACACCTAGTAGGATTGCAATGGGGAGATGAGGGAAAAGGAAAAGATGTTGATATTTTATCAGAAAAACACGAGGTTATTGTAAGATATCAGGGAGGAGGCAATGCAGGCCATACTGTTGTAATTGATGGCAAAGTCTATAAACTTCATTTAGTGCCTTCTGGAATATTAAGAGATGGTAAAATAAATATAATTGGAGATAATGTTGTATGGCGTCCGCAAGCTTTTTTGGAAGAAGTTGCAGCTTTGGAAGAACTGGGAATTCATATTGAACCTGGAAAAAATCTTATTATATCAGATGGTTCTCATTTAACACTGCCTTATCAACAGGCATTAGATGCTGTAGAAGGTGGAAAAGTAGGCACAACAGGAAGAGGAATTGGACAAACATATGAGGACTCAAGAGGAAGGACTGGAATAAGGGCTTTTGAATTATTCGATCCTTCTAACTTGGAAGCTATGATAAAACAGAATACAGATTACTACAATCATAAACTAAGATGGCATGGTCCAGATGTAGAACAGTTAAGCCATAATCAAGTATTCGATGACTTGTCTAAAATAAGAGAACAGCTGATTCCATTCATCAGGCCTGACACTAGAGAAATATTGCTAAAATACGATGGAAGTGTTTTGTTTGAAGGAGCACAGGGAACTTTATTGGATATTGACCTAGGCACATGGCCATTTGTTACATCTTCAAATCCAACAAAAGGGGGAGTTTATACAGGTACAGGAGTCTCCCTGGAATTACAAAGAGTAATTGGAATCCTTAAAGCTTATCAAACGAGAGTTGGTAATGGACCTTTCGCAACAGAACAAGAAAATGATACTGGGGAAAGATTAAGAGAAAGGGGGAAAGAATTCGGAACAACTACTGGCAGACCAAGAAGATGCGGCTGGCTTGATTTATTTGCAGGTAAATATGCTTGTGAAGTTAATGGTGTTACAGAAATTTCTTTGACAAAACTAGATGTTCTTGACGATGAAGGTACTATTAGATTTGGTGTTGGATATGAACTAGATGGAAAACAAGTAGATTATTTCCCAAGATTCCAAATGGGCAAATGTGAACCTATATATGATGAAATGCTTGGCTGGAAAGTGGACACAACAAAGGCAAGAAAACCAAGTGATTTGCCAAAAAACGCCAGGAGATATATAGAACGCATAGAAACTTATCTTGATACCCCAGTTAAAAGAGTTGGAGTTGGCAAAGGAAGAGACCAAACAATAGAATTTGATTAATTTCTCAATAACCTTTAAATAACTGGAGAATTAAACTATTTCTAAGCCCCTATAGTGTAACGGATATCATTCAACCTTGCGGAGTATAAACACAAAAAGGTTGAGATCGGAGTTCGACTCTCCGTAGGGGCATACAAATACGATTCGTGTGCCTACATGGCCTTAATTTTCCCTTAAAATGGCCATGCGGCTTTTATAATTCTGTTTCTTTGGAGGATATAAGATGAAAAAAGAAATTGATATACACGAGTACCCAAAGAAGTTAGAAATGGTTATAAGACAGGTTGAAAAGGCCCCAATATCAAACAAGAACAAAGCAATGATATTTGAATTCAAAGATTATTGCAGCCTTAATAATCTTAGCCTGCCTAGGATAATAAGGTATCTTGGGATATTAAAGGACTGGGCAAAGATTCTGAATAAGGACTTTGACAAGGCCACAAAAGAAGATATAATGAAAGCAGTTCTTGTAGTGCAGGAAAAAGATTATAGCCCATGGACAAAATCAACATACAAGATAATGCTGAGGAGATTCTATAAATGGGTCAAAAAGACAGAAGACGAGTATCCAGAAGAAGTCAAATGGATGAAGACAAGAGTTAAATTGACAGAGATGAAGCAAATATCAAGTTCAGAGCTAATAACAGAAGAAGAGGTCAAGAAGCTGATTGATATCGCAGAGCATCCAAGGGACAGGGCTTTTGTTGCTTTGCTTTATGAATCAGGAGCAAGAGTTGGAGAGTTAGCTTCATTGCAATTAGAGAATATAAAATTTGACGAGCAAGGAGTTAAAGTAAATCTTAATGGAAAGACAGGACCTAGAATCATAAAAGTATATTTTTCTAGCAAGTGTCTGATGAACTGGATAGAAGTGCATCCAATGAAGGATGATCCTAAAGCTCCATTGTGGATTAATGTTGGGAGCAAAGGCCATTACAATCCATTAAGATATGATAATATAAGGTTTATACTCAAGAAAGTGTTCTTGAGAGCAGGAATTAAAAAAAGATGCAATCCGCATATGTTCAGGCATTCCAGGGCTACATTCATGGCTGGACATCTGACTGAGTTCCAGATGAACCAATACTTTGGATGGAAGCAAGGAAGCGATATGGCAAGCACTTATGTGCATATGTCAGGAAAAGACCTTGATTCTGCAGTAATGGCCATGAATGGTATAGAACCCAAGAAAGAAGTCAAAAAGAGTGTTCTTACGCCAAAGATTTGTCCAAGATGCAGAGCAAAGAACAATCCAGGCATTAAACTTTGTTATGTATGCACTGCACCACTTGATTTGAAGACTTCATTTGAAATTGACGAGAAATTTGAAAAGAAGGATAAATTCTATACAGCTATGAGAATACTGATGAACAACAAGAAATTTGTTAATTTCCTTGATTCAATGATGGGCGAGTTAAAGTTGAAAGATAAAACAGAGGTTTAAAATGAAAGAACCAAATTTGGAATTGGAGATTCCTGAATGGATAAAGATATTGCAGAAGATATTGAAAGATTCCAAGAAAGAAAAAGAAGGCAATAAAAAGAGGGCTTAATCTTACGCCTGAGAAGTAAAGCAACTAAATTTTTTTGATATTATGCCTGAATAGATTTGGGCTGTCCAATAAATAAAAAGGACAGCCAGTTCATTTGGCTAGGCATAGGAATAAAAAATGGTAAAAGACTATTATCGCCAGACTAAACAAAGATATAAGAGAAGCAAGAGGCAAAGAGAGAGAAGTAAGCCTGAGACTGATACCTCTAATTGGGTAGTGTTAACTCTGATAGGATTTCTTGTATTGCTTAATTATGCAAAAAACTTGGATTTTGATAAAATTATGATGCAATTCAAAGCAGTTATTATCCTTCTTGTTCCTTTTGTCTGCATAATCTTGGTTTTAGTATGTTTTAGAAGCAATTTATTTGG
>JAAOYC010000051.1 GCA_018221125.1 Candidatus Woesearchaeota archaeon | reverse complement strand
CTGTTTCCTCTTCAGAATCTTCATCTTCTTCTGAATCATCTTCCTGAGGCACTTTTCCTTTTTCTGCTGCTTTCTCTTTTGCTTTTTCTAGCTCTTCTTTTGCTTCTTCTTTTTCTTCTTCTTCTTTCTCTTCTTCCATGTTCTCGAGCATTTGATTAAATTCTTGCATTTTATTTTTTCAGACCATGAATTTTCTTAAACTTTTTCAGGTCTTGCCTCTTCTTATTTTTCTCTTTTATGCTCTCTTTGATTTTCTCTGCAACTTCTTTTGTCTTCTTTGCCAGCTTCTTGCTTTGTTTTTTTATTGCAGCCTTGCCTTTATGCAGTCCATGCTGCACCTTAATAGAATGATAACCCATATAATGAGGAACATCTCTTATCTTTCCTCTCCATCCATTGAAATAAGTTACATTTTCAAGAGGATACTTTGCAGGCTCTGCAACCTTTTCAGCTGGAAAACCAAGAGTGATTACAATCTGAGCCCTAACACCTTCTGGCAGCCTGACTGCTTTTCCCAGCATTCTTTCATCAAATGCTCCAACCCAGCAAGCTCCTAATCCCAAATCATGAGCCCTCAAAAGCATATTCTGGGCAGCAACTGCACAGTTCTGTACAGAATAAAGCCTGTCTCCTCTTGTGCCATAATATCTTTCAGAAACCTTTGGCTCAGAAACAACAACAATATGAACAGGAGCCTTACTCATCCAAGTCTGCTGCAGGCAAGCCTCAGCAACCTTTATTCTCCTTGCTTTATCAAGAACAGCAATAAACTTCCAATTCTGCAGATTACCAGCACTAGGCGCCAATCTTCCAGCATCAATAACCTTAGAAACCAAATCCCAAGGCAATTCCTTATCAAGATATTTCCTTACACTTCTCCTTGTCTTAATGCACTTAAATACATCCATATCATATATTTAGAAATAGTCCTTAATAAATATTGCTATTTTAAGAATAAATAAAAAAAGAAAACTTTGAGATTTTCTCAAAGTCTGTTGGGCTTTGCCCAACTTTAAAAAAATTTATTCTTTCTTTTTCTTGTAAATATATAATCCGGCTATTCCTGCAACTACAATTGCTAGTATAATGCCTATTGTTGAGAACTCTGGGATTGGATCTGGAGGATCTCCACCACCTTCACAAAGACAATTAATACATGTTTCCTCAACACTGCAATCATCATCTGTACTGCATTCATTAGGTTGCACCAAAAGATGTTCACATGAGGCTGTATTCTCATTGCAAGAATCTGTAGTGCAAGTATCTATATCACTGCAATCTCTATTAGGATTATTACATTGTCCTGTTGCTTGAACACATTCATCTGGAGTAGTGCAAAAAAAGTTATCATCACAATCAAGTGGATTATTCACACAATTACCTGTTAGTGGATCGCATAAATCCGTAGTACATTTATCAAGATCATCACAATTTTTATTAGCAAAATTGCAGTTTCCAGTTGGCACATCGCAGGTATCTATCGTACAAAGATTATTATCATCACAGTCAGCATCTTGTGTACATCCTGCTACATTACAGTTTCCAGACCATTTGCACTCTGTATCACAGACTTCTTGTCCAAACAAAGGAGGAGTACATTCTCTTGTAAGACCCATAGGTCCACATTCCCATTCAGCTAATGCCTGATTATATTCATTCATCAAATCCTCTGCTTTAGAATCCATAATTGTTGTTGGATTTGCTGTTCCTGTTCCAAGCCAACCACCCATATGCATCATAAGTATATCTCTCATTGCGTCAAGATCACAATTCTGCCAAGCTTGATCCCATAAAGAATAAGCAACTGATGCCATATCTTTTGGAATATCATTAGTACATGGTGGCTGATCTAGTGGAAGTGTGCCCATTAAACATTTCATTTGTATACTAATCAGCTTGTCCATATCACTATTATCTTTTGCTTGATCATATTCACAATCAGCATCCCCACTACAACTTTCATAACCACTAATAGTTGTAGAAGCAATATCAGATTGAATATCAGATTCAGTATAGTCATCACGGTCTTCCTCATCAAAAAAACCATCCATTAGCCACCTAACATAAAAATCAAGCATTCCAGGGTAATCATCTCCTATGATTTCATCATCAATAACTGAGTCTTCATAATTATCTTCTTCACAAACAAAGTAATCGTTACTCTCTAAAGGATCTGTACAGTCTGTTTCAAATACATCTGAACACCCAGGTATTGTAGGATCATATTCATTTTCACATACATCACTTATACATTCGTCACTTGTACATAAAACACCATCATCACAATCTGCATCAGTAGTACACTCGATACATTTGCATTCAGTAGGACTGCTAGCAGGATAAGACTGACAAGTACCTATAAGACATATTCCACTACTGCATTGATTTGGTAAAAACATTTCACAATTATTATCTCCTCTTACTGCTCCTGCAGGATATTCACCAGAATCGCACATAGCTTTATCTCCAGATATATCATCTGTATACCACCTCATTACTGGTTGACCTCCAACACCAGCACACCAACCATAACAGCCATATGCATCAGTAGGGATTATTGAATGACTATTATCTTCACAGCAGCAACCTCCTGCTTCAGTACTAAAAGCTATTGCAGAAACAAGAACTAAACTCAATAGAATCATAAACATTTTTTTATTTACCATATTATCCAACCTCATTTAAGTTAATAAGAAGGAAATTAATTTCCTCCTATATAAATCTTTTTTTTTCAAAAAGTTTATAACCTCTTGATTATTAACCAATAATAATGAAATACTCAGACTTAGTAAAAATATATGAAGAATTAGAAAAAACTACTAAAAGGCTGGAAAAAACATCTATAATCTCAGAATTCTTAAAAACATTATCTGAAACAGCATTAAAAGAAACAATCCTATTATTACAAGGACGTGTTTTTCCACAATGGGACGAAAGAAAAATTGGTGTTGCTTCAAGACTAGTCCTAAAAGCTATTAGCCAGGCAACAGGCATCTCTTCAGATAAAATAGAAACACATTGGGCAAAAATAGGGGATTTAGGAGATGTTGCAGTTGAATTTATCAAAGAAAAAAAACAAGCAACTTTATTTTCATCCAGTCTAACTGTAAAAAAAGTATTTGATAATATACAAAAATTAGCCACATTAGAAGGCGCTGGAACTGTTAATAAAAAAGTAGGATTAATCGCAGAGCTTTTAACTTCAGCAAAGCCAAAAGAAGCAAAGTATATTGTTAGAACATTATTAGAAGAGCTAAGAGTAGGAACAGCTAAAGGAACTTTAAGAGATGCTAT
>JAAOYC010000050.1 GCA_018221125.1 Candidatus Woesearchaeota archaeon | reverse complement strand
TAAATTCCCCAAACAGGATTTTCTTTTCTTTTGATTACAGCAATCTCTTTTAGAACTTGTTTTTCTTCCTCTGACAGATGTTTCTTCAGCTCTTTTGCTTTTCTGAAATCATTTTCTGATATATCTGAGAAAAGGATTTCTGTTTCTCCTAATTGTCTTCCAATAGTAATTCCATCAACAGATATTGCAGCCTGTTTTCCTTTTTCTACTTTTTGCACTGTTTCCTGCTCTGCCTGGATTGATTTCACTATGTTTAGTTTTGAACCGTCTTGTTTCATTACAGGTGTGTTAGCTTTTAGTTCTCCTGCAAGAACTTCAACACCAAAGACAGCCGGATTATTCTGCCTGAAGATATAACCTTTGCCCAGCATCTTTAGTTTGCATGGCTTTGTAATTGTTTCAAGCTCTTTTGCTTCCTGACGTTTTGTTTCTTCTTCCTGCCATTTTTCCAAGTCTTCTATGATTTTATAGATAACATCATTTGTGATTACTTTTGCTTTTGAGGATTTTACATCAACATCTGGAGCAATCTTGACAGTAAATCCCAAGACAACTGCCTGCAATGGATCTTTTTCATACATTGACTCTGCTTCTGTCAGGTCTTTTTTAGAGATATCCCCTATAGTTGCTTTTCTGATTGGAATGCCTTTTTCTTTCAAGAGATTGTCCATTGCTTCTAGACTTCCAAGAGTGTCTGCTTTTACTATTACTCCATCTGCTTCTGTTTCAATCAAGACTTCCTGGACTTCTTTTTGAACTTGCTCTTTTGTTTGCTCTAGATTAGCATCTGTTGCTGAATGCAGAGGCATGCCTGCAACTGCTTCGTCAATTTCTTTTGCTGCGATTTTTACCCCAGTAGCTGCTGTAACTTCTTTTACTGCAGTGAATTTTGCTTTTTTATCACGCATCTCTGCTAATGGTGCTGGCTGGAATAATGTTTTTACTTTTGTGATTATTGGTTCTCCTAAAGAGCCAATGACTATAGTATCATTTACTTTCAAGCATCCATTATAGATTATTACATCCAGAGTCTTTCCAAGACCTTTTGATTCTTTTATTTCAAGAATGATTCCTTTTGCTGTTGCTTTTCTGTCACATTCCAGCTTGTCTCCCAGGTATTTTTGAGCAAGGCCTGTCATTACCATTAATAATTCTGGAATTCCGTCTCCTGTTTCTGCAGAAGTCGGGACTAAAGCAATTGTTTTTGTGTAATCCTGGACTCTATCAAAACGTTCTGATTCAAAGCCAAGTTCGTGGAGCTTTCCAACAATTTCATATAGTTTTGTTTCAAGCTCTTTTTGAACACGTTCATCCTGTGCATTTAAGTTTTGTATTAGGAAAGATTTGGATTCTTTATATCCTTTGATTAAATCTATTTTATTCAATGCAATTATAAAAGGTGTTTTGTATGCTTTTAGGATTTCAATTGCTTCCTGTGTCTGAGGCATTATGCCTTCGTTTATGTCAATCACAACAATTGCAATGTCTGCTAAGTTTCCGCCACGCTTTCTTAAAGAGGTGAATGCTGCGTGTCCTGGAGTGTCTATGAATAAGAGTCCTGGAACAGTAATCTCCATCTTTAGAGTTTCTAAGAGAGTTCCTGTTGCTTTCTTTATTGTCTTTAATGGAATAATAGAAGCTCCGATTGCCTGTGTGATTGCTCCTGCTTCTGATTTTGCAATAGACGTTCCTCTAATATTATCTAGAATTGATGTTTTTCCATGGTCTACATGACCTTCTATTGTACAGATTGGACTTCTTAGAGGCATAGTATTTCACAGAAAAAAGGAGAGAAATAGGCTTTAAAAATGTTTGCTATAAATTTGAATAAATTTTTATATTTAATATGGATTACAGATTGATATGGGGGACTATAATTCAGAGATAATGGTTGTTAGAAAGGATGATCTTTTTAGTAGCAGCCATTTTGTAGGATTTCTTTCAAAAGATAAATTTGATTATGAATCTATAATCTGTAAGAATCATATTTATATGATAAGGAAGGTTGCTGAAAGTAATCCCCATTATAAGCAGCCAATTGGATTTGCACTTATTGTGAATCCTGAAACTAGAAGAGTGTTTGTTTATCAAAGAGCTACTAAAGACGAAGATTACAGAGAAAAAGGACTGCAGGGAAAATGGAGCATAGGTGTTGGAGGACATATTGAAAAAAGTGATATTGAAGAAGAAAGAGACCCTATAAAAGCTAGTCTGCTTAGAGAATTAAAAGAAGAAGTTTATATGGACGGCAAAATAAATCAAATTGTAACTTTAGGTTATATTAATTATGAAGAAGAAAAAGTTCAAAAAGTTCATTTTGGTGTTCTTTATCTTGTTGAAACTAACTCTAGAGTTATCAAACCAAATGACCCCGAGATTGCTACAGGTGAGCTGAAGAGTATAGAGGATTTGATTGAAATGAATTCTTCTCCTGAGTATGATTTTGAAGAATGGGCTAAGATAGCTATAGAGCCTTTGAAGAAAATTCTATAGATTTTTCGTAACTTTTATATCCTATTGTTTGATTCATCTTGTTATGTATAAAATAATTCAAGAAGGAAAGGCAAAGATAAAAGTTCCAAAAGCATATAAGATAAGCAAAGAGCTTCCTGTTTTTTATAATCCTGTTATGGAATTTAATAGAACTGTTTCTGTTTTGCTGTTGAAAGTTATTGGAAAGAAGATGAAGATTGGGCTGCCTTTAGGTGGAAGCGGTGTTAGGGCTGTTCGTTTTTTGAAAGAATTGCCAAAATCAAAGATAAAAGAAGTATGGATTAATGATATCAATAAAGAGGCTGTTAAGATAATTAAAGAAAATTTGAGATTGAATAAAGTCAAAGCTAAAGTAGTTAATAAAGATGCAAATATGTTTTTGCTGGAAAGCAGTGGTTTTGATTATATTGATATTGACCCTTTTGGTTCGCCGAATATATTTTTGGATTCAGCTGTGAAAAGGATTGGCAGAGGCGGAGTGTTAGCTGTAACTGCTACTGATACAGGGTGTTTGGCTGGAAGCTATGTAAAAGCTTGCAAAAGAAAGTATTGGAGCAATCCTGTGAAAAATGAGAATATGCATGAGAATGGACTTCGTATATTGATTAGGAAGGTGCAGTTGATTGGAGCTGACCACAGCAAAGCGCTTATTCCTATTTATTCTTATTTCAAAGATCATTATTTTAGGATATTTTTTAGATGTGAGAAAGGAAAGCAGAAAGTTGATGTGCTGCTTAAGAAACATGGGATGCTTGGAAAAGCCGGGCCTTTGTGGCTTGGAGAGTTATGGGATAAGAAAGTTGCTGCTGGAATTGCAAAGCTGAGTGATGACAAGTTCTTACATACTATAGATAGGGAAGCAAAGATTGATGCTGTTGGATTCTATAACATCCCCTGGTTAGTAAAAAAGTATAAATTAAAGCAATTGAAGCAGAAAGACATTATTAATAAGATTAAGAAAAAACATTATAAGGTTGCTGAGACGCATTTTGCTTGTAATTCTTTAAGAAGTGATATAGATTTGAAGAAAATGATAAAGTTGTTTTAGAATTTAGCCGACAGCTCTTCTTACATCAGTGACTTCAACTGACTGGACTCCTTTGATATCAGAGATGTCGTCTTCTAGTTTCTCTGTTGAGCCTTTTGATTCATCCATGATGAATATTATCTTTAGTGCTTTTAATCCAAATGCGATTGGGACTTGCTCTATTTTTGTGTCTCCTGGGCCTGCAAAATCTATGATTTTCTTTTTTGCATCTGCTTCTATAGCATGCAGATCTACTTCTGGAGATTTAGGCATTATATTTAGTGTTACAACAACTTGTGCCATGCTCGGTTTTCCTCATTATTTATTTTTTACTTCGTAAATCCGGCACCAATTAATTTGGTTTTAATTGGGACCTGTAAAGCCACATTCTGGGCATTTATATTTTGCAACTATTTCCCTGCAGTGCTTGCATCTAATTATTTCTGTTTTGCTGCACTTTGGGCACTTAAATCTAGTGCTTCCTGTTTCATTTGTTATCCTTTTTTTGCATGCTGTGCATAATAGCTGTTCCATATTAGAGGGTAATGTTAGTAAGAGGTTTAAAAATGTTACTGTTTTAAACAGAAATAATATTGTTCTCTTCATCTATCTCAAATTTGTTTTCTATAAACTGCTCGCAGACCCATATATTTGTTTTTGTGTGTTTTGTGATTTTTGAGACTTTGATTTTTCCTCCAAACATTGAAAGGAAAGGAATCAGGTTGTCTGCTGTGTGAGAATCAACTGGAGATTTAGATTCAATTTCTTTGAGCAATGATTCTGCTGCTTCTCTGCCAACATCTTCTGATTTTTTTCCTCTTTCTCCTAAAGCATCTGCTCCTATTAATATAGGGTTGTTTACATCTATCTCATCAGGGTCTTTTGAGAAGATTGCCCACAGTGTAATTCCAGAGCCAGGGCTTAGTGTATCTGCATATTCTGTCTGTATATTAATAGGCACATCCAGGTTGCTTAGAGATAGTTTTGCTGCCTTTGCCTGTCTTTCAGCAACTTCTGCTTTTTCAAGATGTTTTGAAGCATGGGAGATTCCTTTTATCTGAATTAAATTTCCTTGTTCTATTGAGTTAAATTTTGGAAAGGCTGTTTTGTCTTCCAAAGGTTTGATTTTTAATTCTATTTTTCCGCCTCCTTTTGGATAATAACCTCGTTTTTCTATCTTTACATCAATTGATTTTGTAAATTTTTTTATTTGAGGAAGAAAAATGTTCATTAAAAAATCAAAAGGCATTGCCCATTTTCCTGAAGTCCCGCCTGTTATTTTTAGATGTATTTTGCCGTCTACAAAGAAAGTTGGAAGTAATATTGCCTGCAATAATAAGGAGATTGAGCCAGCTGTCCCTATATCGATAGACAGTGTTTGAGGCCTTAATTTTCCCGGCTCATACTTGAGAATTTCAGAGCCTATCACTGCATATTGTGATTTTGCATTGGCTAGCTTTTCAAGTGCTTTTGTGCACTTAACATGCTGTGCTTTTAATCCAGAAACTTTTCTTCCCTGCCTGATATTGTTTGCTTCAAATGCTTTGCCTGTTATAGTAGAAAGAGCTAAAGCAGTTCTTGCTATCTGGCCACCTCCTTCTCCATAGCTTCCATCTATCTTAAGCATACAAAAGGAATATTTTTATATACTATAATAAATTTGTTATTGTAAATACCTTAGTCTATTAGGATATAGTATAACCAGTCCAACTGGTTACGCTCAGTTGACACGCAATGTGCGACATTCAAAGCAAAGCTTTGAAGTCCCACGAACGGGGACGTAGTATAATCTGGCTAGAATAGGGGCCTCCAGTAATTGGAGAGATGAGCCTTATTGGCGATGAAAAAACTCTTTGAAGAAAGCCTCGGATGGGGGTTCAAATTGGTTAAAGGTCAATGACCTTGGCCATTGAAAGTCCCTCCGTCCCCATTTTTAATAAAATTTAAAAAACAATGCCCTTTTTCTCCTATATATAGGTTTACCATTTAAAAATACTAAAAAAAGCATAAGGTTTATATATAACTATGACTACTCCGTAGTAACATAAATGTTTTATGGTCGAAATTATGGAAAAAATACCTGATTTTAAATATGAGCTCGAAAAAAGATTCTTGGCAGAAGACTCTAATGTAAGAGACCAAGATGGGAATCTAAAGTATTCTATAGAAGCACTTGCTGAAAAATGGTCAAGTTCTCCAGACAAAATTAATGATGTATTAAAAGAGATGTATAGAAAAGGATATGATGTTGACAGAATAAAAGAACAGAAAAAAGGAAGGGTTGTTGGCAGGATATACAGAAGAGATGTTGCTAAAGCTGTTGGTGATGATTCTACTATAGGTGTTTCAGACTTTATAGTTTATAATCAAGATGGAGATGATTCTGCTGGTGATGGAGAAAATGAATTTAGTGATATGTTAGAAGGAATAAATCAAGAAGTGGGCTCTAGTGATGGAGCAGGAAAACCAGATCCTTTCAAAATTTCTGAAGATGATGATGTGACAAAAGGAAGAGGAATAAGGATAGGAGATAAGTTAAAAGAATTTATTGATATACATTGTAAAAACTCAACACTTGCGTATTCTGCATTGGTTCAAAAAACAGGAATATGGAAAGATGGGTATAAAGAAGATGCAATACTTAAGTATTTAAAAGGAAGGCCAGAAGTTGAATTAAGAAATGAAGAAGAAATTGTTGCATATCTTGCTTCTAAAGATACTGGAAAAGAAGGAATAGTTCCTGAACAGCCTTTTGAAGGAGAACCTAAGCAAGAAGCTCAGGCACAGTTAGAAGAAATCGTAGAAACTCCGGATGCTGCAGAAGAAGCTATTGCAAATCTTGTACAACAATATCCTAGTCCAGTAAATGCTCTTGGTTGGATTAATCATGCTAAAGAAAATGAAGGGAGAGATTTTCTAAAAGAAGATGGAAGTTTTAATACAAGAGAAGCAGAGCTTTATTTATCTAGCCAAAGCTGTGAGAAAATAGCTGTAGAAGTTCCTGCTGAAATAGAAGAACCAGAAGTAGTAGTTGATGTTGATGGAGCAGGGGATTTTGAACAAACAAGTGATATGGGACCTAAAAATATTCCTCTTGAAGATAAAGTGGCTGCAGATGAATCTGTTCCAGAACCACCGCCTGAAACCCCTGCTTATGAAGAACCAACTGTGCCTCTAGTAGAAGAGCCAGCTGCACCATTAGTTGCAGAACCAAAGGCTCCTGAACCAGTAAAAGTATTTGGACCAGAGCCTCATGAAATTAAAAGTAATACTCCAAAAAATCCATTGTATGATATGTATAGGGAAGAGTTTGAAGAGATTTGTGTTGAAGAAGATATTGAAGGGCAATTAGATGGTTTAGATACTCTTATCAAAAAAACACTTGACCATATGAAAAATCCTGAAATTTCTAATTTGCATGATAAAGTATTTGAGCGTTATAATAGTATATCACATATGAAGCAAAAGAAGAAAAATGCACTAAAAGAGGGCACAGGTTATACTCTAACAAACTGGGAAAGTATTAAGAAAAAAGATATTGTTCATAATTGGAGTACAACAGAGAAAAAAGTATTAAGAAAGATTCCAGGCAAAATGCCCATGTTTGAAGTTGAAGCAACTAGAAGAGATAAAGACGGAGAGATAATTGATGTTAGGATAGAAAGAATGGATGGACTAAAGACCAGAGAAGTCTGTTATGTAGAGCCTTATAAGTTTAGAATGCCTGAATGGGCAAAAATAGCTGCTGCAGTTGTGCTAGGTAGTGCACTAACAGTAGGTAGTGGTTATCTTTTTAGGGAAAAGCCAATAAATCCTATTGAATCAGGGCCTGTTGTTGTTGAACATAAATATGATGAAGAATCTCAGAAGAAATTAGACAATATATTATTACAAGTAGGTACAACAAACTCAAAAATAGGTGAAGTAGATTCAAAGGTGGGTATAGTAGACTCAAAGATAGGTAAAGTAGAAACAAGATTAGGCAAAGTAGAAAGTAATTATGATGCTACAAATAAAAGAATGACTGAATTGGAAGGAAAATTAGCAGCAAAACCAGCTGAAAAACCTGCAGAGAAGCCTGTTGAAAAGCCTGCGGAAAAACCAGCAGAGAAACCAGCTGAGAAACCAGCAGAGAAACCAGCTGAAAAGCCTGCTGAGAAACCAGCTGAAAAACCAGCTGAAAAGGATTTACCTAGTATATTAAATGAATTAGCTAATACTGAAGAAGGATTTAAAGGAGCTGGAAGATTTATTCTTAGAAGATATAGAGAAGAGATTGATGGAGTATTAAATTCCAAATTGCCTGAAGAAGTAAGAACACAAAGAGCTATTCAATTGTATGAGGGCTGGTTAAAGGCATTTGAAAGAATCAAAGCAGAAAATGAGGCTCAAAATAAATTATATTCAACACCGGGTGGTAGAAGATGAGGAATAAAATGAGTAATGGATCAAGAACATTATCATATCTATTAGCTGCAGCTATGGCAGGAACTACTTTGCCTGCATGCAGAACAATTCATTTTCCTGAATCTAAAGAAGACAGAGATAGATGCGAAATTTTTATGGAGCATAATTTAGATAATTATGGAAATCAGCCAGCTAGTAAATTTATACCTCAAGTTATTAGAAATTTAGATGAATTAGTTGAAGATAAATTCAAGATTAATAAAGAAGCAAAAAATAAGGAAATAAATTATGATTTTAGCAAGCATCAAGATGTTTTAGGAGACGATGGCTTAAAAACAGTAAAACATTTGGAAGAACTTACAGCTCTTGCTGCAAGAGCATGCAAGGGAGCTGATGCACCTATTATAGCACATTATACTCGTCTGAATGGATTAACAGCAGATGTTAGAAGAGCAAGAGGAGTTGAAGAAAAACAAGAATTAGTAAAGGATTTTTATGATACATTAAGTGCTAAACACCAAACAGCATATGATAATGTACTTAGTGACATGACTAATTTCTTTGTATATATTAAAAATCATTCTAAAGCAAACAGCACAGAACCATTTAATTATTTTACAAAAAAAGATTTAAGAGAATATGCAGAAAAATCAGGAAATGCAGAATTGATAAAAGCAACTGAAGACCTGATTGGAAAATTCGAAGCTTATTCAAGAGCATTGATGATAAGAAAATCAGTTATAGATGCTCTTAATGTGTCTGAAGGAAGATATAAAACAAGCATGTCTAAGAATAAAGAGGATGAAAGCCGCCTTGAAAAGCTCTTAACAGGTGTTGATTTGCTAGAAACTGGAGAGGATATAGTAGAAGAATGCTACGGCAGTGCTTCATTTAAAGACAAGATGAAAAAGATTGAGAGCCACTTTAAAAGAGATTCTGCAGTTGATCTTGATTATATTGTAAGAAGACATAGATGGAAGATAGTTGAGCCAATGTGGGATAAATATGTGGCAGGAAAAATGAGTGGTAAAGCATTATTGGCTGGTATAGCTTATACTGATTGTAAGATTGCTGAAGCTGCAGAAACAGACCCTGAAGGCCGTGGAATAAAATTCCTTAAAGGTCTTGGAGGATTTGCATTGCCAGGTTTTAATATCTATAAAGCGATTGAAAATTTTTCACATGCAGGTGCACCAGATACTGCTGCAGGAAAATTCGATGCAGATAATGCATGGTTAGATACTGGAAAATACATCTGGCTTGTAAATTTAGGCGCAACAAATGGAGACCATGTTGTTGGAAATAAAAGAGCAATTATGGGGGCTGGCTGGGGACATGCAGGCACAGCAGCACTTAAAGCATATTTAATTCATCTGTTATTAAAACCTGATCCTATTCCAAATCCAAGCAGTGTACCTAATCCAGGACAAGGTCCTGGTGGATTAGGTGGTTCAGGAATTGGTCCCCAAACATATTTGAGTCCAAAGCATCAAAAGCCTTTCATGAATAGAGAGCTTTTGGCTGCAAAGTATCATAATCACAGAAGAGCTTAGGGGGAGTTGAGAGATGATGAAACTAAAAAAATTTTTACTAATAATGTGTATATTCTTGATTATTCTAGCTAGTGCTGTAACTGCTGCAAGAACAGTTAATTATCAGTTTAGAGAAGCGACAATCTCAAGCCAAGGAGTTATCAGCTATTCGAATACACCTGTAACAGATGTCAGTGCAATTGGATTTGTCTGTTCTGACAGGAATTGCGAAAGTGTTAGCGGAACTTTATGGGGTGGAGCTGTTCAGAATTCCGGAGCATTAAGCACAATGCAATTGGTTTACCCAACTGCTTTGCAAAGCTTAGATGGATATGGTATTTATTATTACAAACCAGGGTATATAACCTGGGAAGCTAATCCAACTTGGTGGGGAACTTCTGGAAATGATCCTCAAGGACCTTATGATATATATGTAGGAAAAGCTGAAAGCTGCAATGCACCTGTTGATACTTTTACTATATTAAATGATGTTCAACCAAATGTTCCTGTTGTTATTGATATTGAAACTAGTCTGGATGCAACAATTTATGCTGCTCTGCATCATGCTGGACCATTAAAATATGTACCTGGAGCATTATCAAGAGATTATTATTCTGTTGCAACAAGAGTAGACCTGGAAATAACAAAGGCAAATGAAAGAGTTATGAAGGAAACAAGAGTAATCTATATTCCTTTCAGCGGCTCTGAAAGAACTGAATTTACATGGATTCCTGAAGTAGAAGGAGATTACAAAGCTACTGTAACAACTTATGTTATTGACGAGAAATGCTTGTCAAGCCAAGAACAGGCTGCAACAAGCTGGTTTAGTGTTATTGAAGAAGACCCTATTAATATGTGCTATACATTATTGAATGACTTGGCTGTTTCAAACCAATTCCCAACACCTGGTGAAACAATCACAATAACAGCAAATAAAATCAGCAATTATGCTGACGAAATCTATGATTTAGAGTCAATTCCAACTGATATTGAATTGACAATAACAGACAGAGCTACTGGCGCAGAAGTTTTAAGCCAGTCTGTAACAATTGGAGCAAATGCAAATACAGTAGATGTTCAGGGAATAAGCTTTGACTGGACAATACCTGATGTTGTTGGATGGTATGACATAGTTATGCATGCTGTTGCAAATGATGTTTTATGCACAAACCGGATTGAAAATCTGGATGAAACAGAAAGAATTGGAGTTCATGTTCAGAATATGCCTAATGATGCTCCTACTTTAGCAGGAATTCCTGACCAATATCTGGATGAAAATCAAGCACCACCGGGAAACTGGATTGATTTATGGCAATATGCTTCTGATGGACAGACAGCTGACAGAGATTTACAGTTTAATATAGTAAGCCAAAGTGATTCCAGCTTAATCTGGTGCCAAATAACAGGAGACAGGTATGTTAATTGCAATACTCCTAGATATAATACATATGGCTATACAGATGTTACAATTGAAGTGACAGATGGTGGCTTATGGGATAGGGATACATTTAGAATCAATGTTAACAGAGTAAATGATTATCCTATAATCAGCAATATCCCTAATGTAAGATTTGAAATCAATGGGGAAATCAGCTTAGATCTTGACCACTATACACATGATCCTGACAACACAAATGATGAATTGACCTGGACTTGGACTGGAAATGACAATGTCAATGTTGAATTTGACCCAATAAAACATATTGTTACATTTACAGGAGAAAGACATTGGTTTGGAGAAGAAAGGCTTACTTTTACTGTAACTGACCCAAGCGGATTGAGTGACACTGATGTTTGCATTGTCTATATTGATATACCGAAACCTGAAAATGATGACATAATGATTGCAAGAATCAGACATACTGATTACATGAGCCCAGGAAGCATGCTGGCAATGAATATTGGATTGGAAAGCAATACTTATGAAGATTTAGAAGATTTAAGAGTTACAGCAGTTATACAGGATTTAGGTATAAGAGCTGCTAGCGAGACATTTGACCTTGATGGAAGAGAAGAGCTATCTAAAGAGATTTACATGGAAATTCCAGAATGGGCTGCTCCTGGATATTATGATATCAGAATTACTATCAGCAATGACTATCTGAGAAGGATTATTCACAGAGATGTCAGAATCATATAAAATCACTGAGTAGTATTACTACTCTATAATAGTCTTAGAGTGTAGTTACTCTTATATACTAAAAAGCGAAAGCTTTATAAAGGAGTAATTATTCACTTATGACAATAACAAAGGGGAACAGGGAGAGAACTCTTCCTAATGAACAAATAAAAAACAAACCGTATATACGGAGGTTAGACAAAAATGAATACAAAATTGAGACTATTTAGTGTATTAGCACTAATGCTAATAGGCTTGTTCGCTATTTCTGGAATAGCAAATGCGGATAGCGTGCCTGTTTCAATCAGCAGCGTTTTCATTAGCGGGCTTCCATTAGCTGACGGAGAAGTCAGAGGTGGAATCGTTAGAGGAGACACAGTTGATATCTTGGTTAAGTTAGATGCTACAGATGATGACAACAATGTTGTTGTTGAAGTTACTGTTGAAGGACTTGACCACGACAGCGAGAAAGCAACAGATAAGACAAGTACATTTACAGTGAAGACTGGCAAGACATACTACAAAACATTAACTCTTGAATTACCAGAGAGAATGGATGTTGAAGAGTATGCTTTGAGAATTGAAGTATCAAACAGAAAAGACGATGAAGTTGTTTACAACGCTGTTCTTGAAGTTGAATCAGACAGACACAAAGTTATCATAAAAGACGTTATCTTTAGCCCTGAAAATCAGGTTAAAGCTGGCAGAGCTTTGCTTACAAGTGTAAGAGTTAAGAACATGGGCGAAGATGAAGAAGAAGATGTTAAGATCAAGGTTAGCATACCTGAATTAGGAATTAGCGCTTCTGACTACATCGACGAACTTGAATCTGAAGACTCAGTTACAAGCGAAGAACTGTACATGAGAATACCAGAATGTGCTGAAACTGGACAGTATGCTGTTACAGTTACTGTTGAGTATGATGACGGCGATGAAGAAGTTAGTGAAAGCTTCTTAATCGATGTTGTTGAAGGAGAAACATGTGGCTTAGGTGCAGAAAAAACAGTTATTGCTGTTAGCACAGAAGCTCAAACTGTTAAAGCAGGTAAGAGCGGAGCTGTTTATCCAATATCAATCAGCAACACAGGTAGCTCAGCAAAGACATACACTGTTAGCTCAGAAGCTAGTGAAGGACTAGATGTTAAAATCAGCCCTAATGTAGCTGTTCTAAGCGCAGGTGAAACAAAGGTTGTTTATGTCTATGCATCAGCTAATGAAGATGCGAGTGCAGGCGAACAGACTTTCGGAGTTACTATCAAAAGTGGCGACGAAACTTTGAAAGAACTATCACTGAAGGTTAATGTTGAAGCTTCAAGTGGATGGGACAAAGTTAAGAAAGGTCTAGAAGTTGCATTAGTTGTTTTAGTTGTTCTTTTAGTTGTAATCGGATTAATAATCGGATTCAACAGACTAAAAGGCGATGAAGACGAAGACGCTAAAGAAGAAACTTACTATTAAGTAAGTTTTTTTTGTTTTTTTTCTTTTATTTTTTTTCTTAATTTTTTATCATTGATTATCTCTCACTTGTAGAGATAAGGATTTTTTGTTTTATGAGGAGAATGGGATACATGATGATGATAATAATCGGAGCAGGACCTATTGGCTGTTTTTTAGGGGGTATTTTAGCGAGTAATGGAGAAGATGTTTCTATATATGAAGAACACAGCTGTATAGGAAAGCCTGTGCAGTGCACTGGCATTGTGACTAAAGAGATTGAAAAGATCATAAAGCTGGATAAGAGATTTATTGTGAACAGAGTAGAAAAAGTGAGGGTATATTCTAAAAATAAGAAGATAGAAGTGCCTATTGATGATATTGTGCTGAATAGAGAGAAGTTTGACAAATATCTTGCTAATAAAGCCAAAAAGAATGGGGCAAAGATATATCTTAATCATAAATTTATTGGAATAAGGGAAAATAAAGCTGTATTTGCAGATAAAAAGAACAAGATCAAGGCTGTTGAAGCTGATTATATTGTTGGAGCTGACGGGCCTTTGTCTGATGTGGCTAAATCCAATAATATGCATGGCAAAAAGAAGTTTTATTTTGGCATGCAGGCTAGAATAAAGGGTAAGTTTGATGCTTCTTGTTATGATGTTTATTTTGGGAGTATCTGCCCTGGATTTTTTGCCTGGATTTTGCCTGAATCTAAGAAAATAGCCAGGATAGGTGTTGCTGCTAAAGGCAATACAAAAGAGATTTTCAAGAAATTCCTGAGCATTAAAGGGATTAAAGACAATGATATAATAGATTCCCAGGCTGGATTGATTCCAATTTATAAGAAAAGTGTTGTTCAGAAAGGAAATGTTTTTCTTGTAGGAGATGCTGCTGGGCAGGTCAAGGCAACTACTGGCGGAGGCTTGGTATACGGGTTAAAAGCAGCAAAAAAGCTTGCTAACTGTATTCTTTATGGCCTGGATTACAGCAAAGAACTAAAGAGATTGAATAGAAAGCTGTGGATGCATCTGAAAATAAGGCAGATGCTTGACAAATTTTCTGACAAGGATTATAATAAACTGCTGAAAAAGATGCAAAACAAGAAGATAAAGGAATTATTCAAGAAATACAGCAGAGATGATGTAAAAAAACTTGTTTTTAAGGCGGTATTATCAAAACCTTCTTTTTTATGGTATATAAAAAACTTTATAAAGTAAGTTCATTTTTTATTCGAAAGTGGGGGACTGAATATGGAACAAGATGATGATGAAGTAACAATTGACCTTAGCAAGATTGGCAAGATATTCGGAAAAAAGGGAAAAAAGGAATCAAAGGAAGATAATGATATTTCTGAGTTCAAGGAGTTTGGAAAAGAGATTGATAAGGATATAAAAGAGGAAGAAATAAAGATAAAGGAATTGAAAAGAGAAGAGATTGAGGAAGAGGGGAAAGTTGAAAAACTAAAACAAGAAAAAGAAAAATTTGATGATGTCCATGATATGATTGAAGGGGAGAAAGAAAAAATAGAGGTTTTAGAAGAAGAGAAAAAAGAGATTGAGGAAGAGGTTGAAAAGGAGAAAGAAATTCTAGATAAAGAAAAGGAAAAATTTGAAGATATTAAAGAAGAGGTAAAAGAGCTTGAAGAAGAATCTGAAGAAGAAAAAGATGAAGTAATTGACTTAAAGAAGATAAAGAATTTATTTAAATGGGGGAAAAAGAAAAAAGTAGAAGGAAAAGAGGCCTCTGTTGATTTGAAAGGAGGAACTAAAGATGTTGTTGATTTTTTTAAGAAAAACAAATATGCTCTGCCTGTTTTATTGATATTAATTGCAATATTTTTCTCTACATTTTTCAGGATGTATCCTGCTTCTTTGCCTATAACTGATGACTGGGCTGAGAGTAGTGTCTATAATTTTTATAAGAAGCAAGTTGAAAGTCAGGTTAATCAGCAATATCCTAATTTGCCTGATGTTAACAAGAGATCTCTTATCCACAATGAGTTCCAGGAG
>JAAOYC010000049.1 GCA_018221125.1 Candidatus Woesearchaeota archaeon | reverse complement strand
GATAATAGATATGGCTACTAAGCCAGATATTAAGAAAGAAATTGAAGAAGGACAGACCATTCTGGTTACAGAAGAAGTGCATGAGCAGCCTAAGATTACAGACAGGTATAGAATCATCATTGAAGATAATGGGCCAGGAGTTGTCAAGAAACAGATTCCTAATATCTTTGCAAGACTTCTTTATGGAAGCAAGTTCCATACTTTAAAACAATCAAGAGGACAGCAGGGAATTGGAATATCAGCTGCAGCTTTATACGGACAGTTAACAACAGGAAAACCAGTCAAGATCATTTCTAAAATTAGTCCAAAAAGTCCTGCCCATTATTATGAATTAAAAATCAATACTCAGAATAACGAACCTCAAATTATTACAGAAAAAGAAGTTGAATGGAACAAAGAGCATGGAACAAAAGTTGAGATTGATCTAGAAGGAACTTATCAATCAGGCGGACAAAGTGTTGATAAATATCTGAAGCAGACTGCTATTGTAAATCCACATGTTACTATAATCTATGCAAGTCCTTTGGCAAAACAAGTTATATTTCCAAGAGCTGTAGAAGAGATGCCTGCAGAGCCAAAAGAGATAAAACCTCATCCTTATGGTGTTGAACTTGGAAGATTAATCAAGATGATGCAGACTACTAAAGCCAGAAATATATCTGGATTTTTGCAAAGAGATTTTTCCAGAGTTGGAAGCGGGACTGCCAAAAACATATGCCAGGCTGCTTCTATACTTCCTGATACTAAGCCTAAAAGAATGACAAGGGAGATGGCTGAAAGATTAATTGGGGGAATAAAGAAAACAAAGATAATGAATCCTCCTACAAACTGTATCAGTCCGATTGGGGCTGAAGCTTTGGAAAAAGGTTTGCGAAAAGAGATAAAAGCAGAGTTTTATGCTGCTGCTACAAGACCACCTGCAGTCTATAGAGGAAATCCATTTATTGTTGAAGCTGGAATTGCTTATGGTGGAGAACAAGAGGAAGAAGGGCAGATAAGATTGTTAAGATTTGCAAACAGAGTCCCTTTGCTTTATCAGCCAGGAGCTTGTGCTATCAATAAATCTGTTATCCAGACAAACTGGAGAAATTATGGTTTATCACAATCAAAAGGAGCATTGCCTATAGGTCCTTGTACAATTATTGTGCATATTGCTTCAGTGTGGGTTCCGTTTACTTCTGAAAGCAAGGAGGCGATTGCTCATTATCCTGAAATCATAAAAGAAATTAAATTAGCAGTGCAAGAAGCTGGAAGAAAGCTGGCAATGTATGTCAAGAAAAAAAGAAGGATTGTAGCAGAAGGGCAGAAGAGAGACTATATTGAAACTTATATCCCTCATGTTGCTGATGCTTTGAGAGAATTGTTGAAGCTTAAAGAGAAGGATGAAAAAAAGATTGAAAAAATGCTAAAGCAATTGCTGGAGAAGCAAAGAGGAAAATTAGATGAGATTAAGATTGATGAATCTGAGTTTGATAAAGATCTAGCTTTGGAGGAAAAAAGTGGCGACTAAGAAAAACAAAACAAATGTTTTGCCTTTGATACAAGATATTGCCAAGGGAATTTATAGCAAGATATTGAAGAAAAAAAGTCCTGAGTTATCATCTCCTCTTAGAAGCCTGAGCAATGTAAAATATGATGAAAAAGATGGTTATTTTGAATTATTGGGAAAGAAAAAGATAAGGAGCCTGACAGCAGCAACTGTTAAATCATTTGCCCAGACTCTTCGTATGATGACTTTGAGCAAAGAATTAATCGAGAAAGATGATATTGCATCAAAAAGAGAGGCTTATTATATTTCTAAGAACTGGGCTGAGGCTAGATTCAATGAGCAGCCTGAATCTGACTCTGTTATGGATGATATTGAAGCGATGCTTATGGTAAATAGAGAGCAGTTAGGATTTATTCCAGAGGAAAAAGGCGGAGAGATTGCCGGAAAATTAGTTGTTATTGATAAGGATACTGAGACGGAAAAATTGTTGAGAATAGACTGCACTAAGTTTGGTTCAGGAGCATATAGTATTCCTATCTCTGTTGAGCATCTGAAGTTTGAGACAAATGCTAAGTTTATTTTGGCAATCGAGACAGCAGGTATGTTCCAGAGATTGGTTAAGCATAAATACTGGAAAAAAGCCAACTGTATATTGGTTTCAATGGGAGGAGTTCCTACAAGAGCTTGCCGTCGTTTTATCAGAAGGCTTTCTGATGCTAAGAAACTGCCTGTCTATGTTTTTACTGACGGAGACCCTTACGGGTATTTTAATATCTACAGAACATTGAAAGTTGGAAGCGGAAATGCTGCACATATCAATGAATTTTTCTGTGTTCCCCGGGCAAAATTTATCGGAATAACTCCACAGGATATTGAGGATTATAAACTTCCAACACATCCTTTAAAAGATGTTGATATCAAAAGAGCTAAAGATGCTCTAAAGAATGATCCTTTTGTACAGCATCATAGGGAATGGCAAAGAGCAATCAAAAAGCAAGTTGGCATGAAAGTTAGAGCAGAACAGCAGGCACTTGCTAAGCATGGATTGAATTTTGTTATAAGTGATTATTTACCGAAAAAATTAAAAAACCCTAAATCCTGGTTACCTTAAATGGCAGAAGAAATACCTAAAAGTTGTAATGGATGCAAAGTATGGGAGCAGCATGGAAAAGGCTGTTTCTATTTTTGGGAATTAAAAAAGAATTGTACTATGCATTCTGACAAGCAATAGAATTAAATTGATTTCTTAATTATCTTATACATTAATTCATATCCTTTTTTATTAGGATGGACTCCATCTACTAGTAATTTATTATCAAACTTACTGAATAACTCTATGAATTTTACTTTTTTAACTTTAGATATTTTTTTGATAATTTCATTATATTCTTTTATTCTTGAATTAGTAAAGTAAGTATCTTCAAATGGATTTGTTAGTTTTTCATTTACAGGAGTTATCCCTACTAAAATGATATGTTTTGTATATTTCTTAGAAATTTGAATTAGTTTTAAGATGTTTTTTCTAAAACTAATCTGTTTTGTTTGCAATTTATTAGGATATTTAACTGCTCTTGAATCATTTATTCCAACTACAATCATAATTGTAAATTTATCTCCTGGATATTTGTATTTGATTCTAGCTTTGGCTTCTGTTTCAAATCTTTTCAATAAAGTTGTTGAAGTTTCTCCTGGAATTCCAAGATTAAAAACACAATCATGGAATTTCTTTTCAAAATCTTTTTTTAATCTTCCAACCCAGCCGATATTAGGAAACTCCCCTCTACCAAAAACAATACTATCTCCGAATACAAGTATACTTTTCATGTATATGTAGATAAGGAAAGGCTATATAAACGTTTCTTTCTAAGGAATTTAATAAGTAACATTTATAAATACCTTCTTCATCTTTTTCTTTATGGCCCTGTAGCCTAGTCTGGATAAGGCGATAGCCTTCTAAACTATATGTTAAGAGAGCTATAGATCACGAGTTCGAATCTCGTCAGGGCCGTTGCGGAGGTGGCCAAGCGGCTAAGGCGAACGGCTGCAACTACAATAGTAGATCCCGTTTATTCATGGGTTCGAGTCCCATCCTCCGCTTTTTTAACTATGAAACTTCTAATATTAAAGCCGAAAAAAGAATTTGTAAAAGAGTTGAATAAAGAGATTTCTCTTATCAAGATGAAGAAGTTTTATGTTGATGATTTGACAAAGGATTTTTCTACACAATATGGTGTTGTAACTAAAGCAGATCTGAAAAAGAAATCCGGGAGTGTTGTCAAAAGCAGTATGGGAAAAGAGTTTATTGTTATGAATGCTGATTTTCTTGATGAGTATAAACGGATAAAAAGGACTTCTCAGATAATGACTTTGAAAGATATAGGATATATAATTGCGCAGACTGGAGTTAATAAGAACAGCAAAATAGTTGATGCTGGAACTGGATGCGGAGGGAATGCAATCTATCTTGCGCATCTATGCAAAGAAGTTGTGAGTTATGATATAAATCCTGAAAATGTCAAGGTTGCAAAAGAAAATATCAAGAAATTAGGTTTGAAAAATGTTAAAATCAAGGAAAAAAGTGTTTTTGCTGGAATTGATGAGAAAGATGTTGACTTGATTGTTCTTGATTTGGCTGCTCCCTGGAATGCAATAAAATCTGTTGAGAAAAGTTTACGAGTTGGAGGATATGTTGTCATCTACAGCCCGCAGATAACACAGACAACTGATTTTGTCAATGCCATCAAAAGCAATAAGAATTTCATTTACGAAAAGACAATTGAGCTGATGGAAAGAAGCTGGAAAATAGATGGCAGGATTGCAAGGCCTAGAAGCGAAGGTATTGGGCATACAGCGTTTTTGAGTTTTGTCAGGAGAGTTTGAGTTAAGTTTTTATAGTTTTAATTTTATTTTCTGTTTATGACAATACTTTCAATACTTGCAACTATTTTTGGAGTTGTTAATGGACTCGCAAACTTTCCACAAATCTATAAGATATTCAAAAGAAAAAGCGCTTATGATATATCTGTTGTAACATATATTGCCTTGACTATAGGATCTTTTATCTGGATTTTATATGGAATAGAAATAATGAACTTTCCTATTCTTATAATGAATGGACTTGCTTTTATTGAATTTATTATAATTCTTATTGGCTGTTATTTTTATGGAAGAAAGAAAGATTAGAATTCTAATTTTCTTATTTCTTCTTCAACTTTAGGAATATCTTCTTTTGAACCTAAATCAAGCCAATAGTTTTTCAGTTTTAATGCTTTTACTTTTCCTTGTTTACCTAAAAGAGTTATAGCATCTGTTACTTCATATTCTCCCCTTGGAGAAAGTTCTATTTTGTCTAATGCTTGCCAGATTTCTGGAGTGAATTTATACAGGCCAATGTTAATTATATTGCTTGGAGGAATTTCTGGTTTTTCTGCAATTTCCAGTAATTTATCTCCTTGTATTCTGAAAACTCCGTATTTGCTTATATCTCCAGGCATTTCTTTTCCAACAGCATAGCAGAATTCATCCTGGTTGTTTATTGCTTTTAGGTCTTCTACTGAAAATAAGTTATCTCCACCAAGAACAATGAAGTTTTCATCTTTGCAGAAGTCTTTTGCCTGCATTACAGCATGTCCTGTTCCAAGCTGTTCTTTTTGCTCTATGATTTTAGCATTAATATTATTTGTTTTTATGAAATCTTCAATCTTTTCTTTGAGATAGCCTGCTATGATCCCAAATTCATCAAAACCTGCTTTTTTAAGATTTTCAATAACATAATAAAGAAATGGCTTGCCATTTATTTCAATCAAAACTTTTGGAGTGTTTTCTGTTAAAGGAAGCATTCTTGTTCCTTTTCCTGCTGCCATTATCACTGCTTTTGTCATTCTATATTATCCTCTTCTTCTATTTTCTCTCCTGTATCTCCTGATTCCAGTTCAATCTCAGTTGCACAGTCATTAAATGCTTTTTCTCCCATCCCTAAAAGCTTGTCAGCATATGCTCTTTCTTTTGCATCTGTTATAATCCTGAAGACGCCTTTTTCTGTTTTTGAAGCCCTATACCAAATCCAGCCAGGACCATGCTTTTCAAGCTCTCTTATTATCTTTAATCCTCCTGTCTCGTCTCCTGTCTTTCTAATCTCTTTGATATGCTCTTGATTGCCCCAATATTCTTCTAGTTTTGCACGCATCTTTGATGCTACATCTGGGTCGCATTTGATATTGACTCTTGTGTTATAATAAGCTGGAAATTCTTCAAGGATTTCTGTTACTTTCTTTTTTCTTTTTGCCATCAGATGCAGTATCTGGACTAAGGATAGAATTCCATCACGGCATTTTGAAGGAGGACAGATCCCTCCTGAGCTCGAACCTTCTCCTCCAACAGGAGCTTCTAGTTCATCCATCTTATCTACAACATTAATCTCTCCAACTTCTACTTCAACTGTTTCTGCTCCATGTTTTTTTGCAAGTTCTGTTATCAAGTTAGAAGTCGCATCATTTACTACAACATATTTATTGTCTCCTTCATGTTCTGATAATACTGCTTCTACAATCAATGCTAGGATGTATTGGCCTGAGAGCATTCTTCCCATTTCTTTGGAAAAGTTTGAGCTATTAGGAATCACTAGTTCTACTCTGTCGCCGTCACAATCCCAGCCTGCTCCAATATCTGCTTTCAAATCTTCTACATAGTAAGCAAGATAAGCAAGAGATTTTTCATTTGGTTCAATCAATCTGTTGAATGCACCTAATTCCATATTTTTTTCTATTACTTTGACATTCAGTTTTTTCAGAAGATCTCTTATCACTGTTGCAGCTGCTCCTCCATTTGGGTCAACAACAACTTTGAAATTAGCATTTTGGATTTCAATCATGCCTTTTTCTCCAATCATGCTTAATACAAAGTCAATATAACTTTTTCTTAATTCAGCTCCTCTATCTTCTGACTTTCCTCTTTCTTCTGTTTTTGCTTTTTCCAGGGATTTTGAATTGTCAATAACTTCCTGAATCTCTTCTGGCTTTAAAACAGAGCCTGTTTTTCTCAGGAATTTCCATCCATTCCACATTGGCTCGTTATGAGAAGCAGAGATTATGATTCCACCATCAGCTTTGTAATGCCTTACTCCATGCTGTATTGCTGGAGTTGGGCTAAATCCCACATCATAGACGTCTAATCCTTGTTCAAGAAAGATTCTTTTCATATCTTCTTTGATGATTGGAGAAGAAGGTCTAGTGTCCATCCCAAGAATTATTAATGGTTTTGGATTTGATTTTTTTAAGAAGTTAGAGAAGCTTAATGCATACCCTTCAATAACATCTCTAGTCAAATCTTTAGTAAACAGTCCTCTTATCCCTGAAAATGATTCTGTTAACATTTTTTTAATGAATTTATGAACTTTTTTGTATAATAATTTTTCATTCCATACTTCCTTGTCATATCTTTGATTGACTCAAAATCAGGGCATTCTTTATCATGTGAATCACATTTTCCTATGCTCTCACATTCTTCAAAAAAACGTCCACATGTCTTTTCTTCGTATCTCTGTTTTTTTTCAACTAACTTCATTAACATCTCTCTTACTGAAGATGATCCATCCATACGGCCTGGTGTTTTTTTATCATACTCACATAATTCTTCTGTGCAATATTCTCTGTTGTACCAGCAGCCATTAAGCACTTCTTCAGGGATATCTTCTATTTTTACTGTTCCATCTAATATCTTTTCTAAAGTTATATCTTCTATAGCTGCTTGTGTCATCTATTTAAAAACAAAAAAGCTTATATATAAGTATTATTAAAATATTTATAATAGTATTAAAAATTAATTTATAAAGGTTAGGGAAAATGTATGTTATTGAGAAATCAAAAACCGAGATATCTTCATTGCCTGCAAAGGAGATCAAGCCAAGCAAGATAAAGGCTTTTGGAAGCAAGGTAGCTAGAGATATACTCAGAGAGCTGGTAAAGGAGGCAGCTTATCCAAGAGCGATTGCAAAGAAGTTAAAGATTAACGAGCAGCTTATTTATTATCATATAAGGAATTTGGAAAAAGCAGGGATTATTGAGGTTGTAAAAAGAGAGATGATTCAGGGAAGTTTTGCAAATTTTTATGCATTGAAGCAGCCTGCGTTTGTTATTAAGTTCAAAGAGTTTGAAAAAGCAAGAAAGATCTCTGAACTGGAGAAGACCCAGGGGAAATTCTTGAATCCTTTTATTGAGGACGGGAATTTTAATGCTACAATCATAATCGGAAGCCCGGATCCTCATGGTCCTGCAAAAGCAAGAAGCAGGGACGGTTATTATGCAATAGACCTGGCTTTGTTTTTTGGAACATTCCTGAACTATTCTCCTAAATCAAGTGTAAAATTAGACACTGAAGTCAGGACAGAGGACCTGGAAGGCAATCTCATAATTGTTGGAGGTCCTGTGGTCAATACAATAACTGAAAGGTTTAATGCCAAGCTGCCTATAAAATTTGACAAGAAAAATAATTGGGCAGTTGTTTCAACAATATCCAATAAGACTTATAATTCAGATGAAGCAGGGGTAATAATAAAGATGAAGAATCCAGTTAATCCAAGAAAGTCTTTGTTGTTAATAGCTGGAAAAAGGTATTCAGGAACAAAGGCTGCAATAATTGCTTTTTTGAAGCATTTTAATGAGATTGCAAAAGGAAACAAGTTTAATAATAAGATTTTTGCAAAAGTAGTTGAAGGTGTTGATCTAGATTCTGATGGTGTTGTAGATGAAGTTGAGTTTTTAGAGTAGCTATTCAAAAAACATACTTAATATAATTTCATCCTGACCTTTGTAATAATGGTCTTTAAGTTTTGCTTCTTCTACAAAACCCATTTTTTTATAGAAATTCTGAAGCTTTTTGTTTGTAGAATGGATCATAGTATACATTTTCCTTACTTTTAATTTCATCTTCTTAAAGAATTTGTCAGCATCCTGTGTAGCAGCCCTTAACAAACCTTCTGCAACTTCTCCTCTTTTTGATCCTGCCAATACACATATCCTTTCAATCCTTACTAATTGATGTTTAGGGGTTCCATGCATATCCCAGCTAATAAGCCCATATAATTTTCTTTTTTCTTCTGCTATTATGAAATTGTCCTGTTTTCTTTCTCTTAAGAATATCTCTTTTGCTTCTTTAACTGATTGAATATTAAAACATTTAACTAGAATTTTGGCTATTTTGTTAGATTCCAGTATTCCTACTTTTCTGTATTTCATATTTATCCCTCCCTAATATATAAGATTTAGTGATTTATAAGTGTTACTATATACAGCATTTATGAGTAATAATATTTATTTTTTGCTTTCTGTTCCCGGTCTTTTACAGAATCTTCTTTGTTTGCTCTTGGCCTGTTTGTCTCTGGATCTCTTCTAAAGGTTATTGCTAAATCTTTCAGGAATAAGTTCATCCCATCTTCCATTGGGAAAGGGCCTTTTGCATGACCTTCTATTGCAGGCTCTCCCTCGAATACTAATAATCTTTGCGAGATATAATCCAGGAAAAGCAAATCATGGTCTACAATCAATGCTGATGTCCCTTTATGCTCCATCATATCCCTTATTATTTTTGAAACAATCAATCTTTGCTCTACATCTAAATATGCAGATGGCTCGTCTAGAAGATAGAGGTTAGCTTCTTTTGAAAGACAAAGGGCTATAGAAACTCTTTGGAGCTCCCCTCCTGATAATTCATTTAGTTTTTTGTTGTATAATGGTTTTATGTTTAGAGGATTGATGATATCCTTTGTGTGTTTTTTTATTGCCTCTTTTAGAATATTCATAACCACCTCATCTGAATCAGCTTTTAGATATTGAGGCTTATAGCTTACTTTAACTTTTTCCAATATTTGCCCTTTATCAGGCTTAATCTCTTCAGCCAATATCTTAACAAAAGAGGTTTTGCCAATTCCATTTTCTCCCAGAATTCCTGTTACTATTTTTTTGTCTATCTCCCCTTTTTCTGCCTCTAAACTAAATGCGCCTAATTTTTTCTTTATTTTTTTCCAGGATGTCATGATATTTTCTTCTGTTTTCTTTTTTATTGGCGGATGAGATTCGAATTTTATTGGGTGGTCTCTAAAACGCATATTTTCTTCTTTTAGATAACCGCTTAAGTAAGTATTTATTGCTGTTCTTGTTGCTCTTGGATGGGCAACAACGCCATAACAGCTTTCTTTACCATACATTATGTGAACAAGATCTGCCATGTAATCTAAGATAATCAAATCGTGCTCTACAACTAAGACAGCAGTGTTTTCATCTGCCAATGATTTTATGAATTTTGAGACTTTGATACGTTGTTTTATATCTAAATAAGAAGTTGGCTCATCAAAGATATACAAATTTGCTTTTTTTAAGACAGTAGCAGCGATTGCTACACGCTGAAGCTCTCCTCCGGATATCTTTGTTATATCATGATCCAAAATATTTTCAATTCCTAATTCTTTTGCTATTTTTTCTAATTCTCCTTTTTCATCAACTTTTTTTAATAATGTCTGAACTTTTCCTTTTTGTGTTTTTGGAATCAAGTCAACTTGCTGAAGTTTGTAAGATACTTTTATCTCTCCTGCTTTTATTTTTTCAAAGAATAATTGTGATTCTGTTCCTTTGAAATAACCTATTAATTCATCATAAGATGCTGGTTTTGTTTTTCCTAGGTTTGGTTTTAGAACTCCTGCTAAAACTTTTATTGCAGTGGATTTTCCAATTCCATTTATACCCAGAACTCCAACAACTTTTCCAAAGATTGGTGTTGGCAGGCTGAAAAGCTCAAATTCGTTTTTTCCGTATCTATGAATAGGCTCTTGTTCAAGCTCTTCTGGCAGGTTGATTATATGGATTGCTTCAAATGGACACCTGTTTTGGCAAATTCCACAGCCAGTGCATAATTCTTCATTGATTTTTGCTTTGTTGTCTTCTCCTTTTACAATACACTCTTCACCCATCCTATTTATAGGGCAAAGCCTAATACAAAGCCAGTCTCCACAGCCACTTGAATTACATTTTTCCTTTTCAACTACTGCTAATCTCTTTGCCATATTTGATTATGTGTAATAAAGGGTTTTTAAAGTTTTGTAAAAATCAGGGTCTGTCCCAAGTCTCGTTCGCTACGAGCAAACAGCTGCAAACTGATATTGCTCTATAGCTGAGCAGTTTTACAATCCTTTGAAGCGCTCACTGGCCATTACTGGCGACTTGGGACAGAGCCTAAAAATCATCAAAACAAAAACAATTTAAACCATCTTCAGATTCTTTTTTTATGGTTGAATTTAATCCGGATGGAAGCATTAAACTACCTGAATTATTTGCCAAAAGAAAAGAAGAGAACGAGAGAAGATTAAAGAATCAGAGATGTATAAGAGTAAAAAGGGAAATTGTAAATTTCGACTCTCCGAAAAAGTGTGTTCTTAATATAACTCTTTCAGAAGCAATCTCTGATAACAGATTTATTGAGAATATTTATAATTTTTTTAAAGAGAAATGCTCTGTTCCAGTTAAAATAAAGAAAATTAGTGAAAAAGAGTTTGAAATAGAGGTTGGCACTGATTTTAGGAGATGCAGTGACTGCAATTCTTTGATAAATAAATATAAGGATTTTTTAGATGGAAATCTTATTGATGAGAAAGGAAACTGTACATATGAGATAAAGACTGGGAATTTCTGTTATGAAGATTATTTTGATTAATTCACTAAGTTTTATATAGTTTAGCTTTTTAGCAGGAGATATGGCAAAACAATGGAATTGCTAACGCAATCCCAAGCTTTGCAATTTTTGATCAATAAGAAATTAAGTTAGAAAAATGGCAAAATGCGAAATTTGCGGAAAAAAGTTAGGAGAAACGTTTTTACGAAAAATAATAGGCACTTATATCAAAGATGAGAAAGGCAAGAAAAGGACTGTCTGCTTTGAGTGCCAGAAAAAGTTCAAGACAAAGGAAGAGATTCTTAGTAATTTGAAATAGGTGTATTTCTATGAAAGAAACTTTTTTTGGAAGATGTGTATTTATAGGATGGTACTGCGAAAGAGGCAGCTGCAAGTTCTGTTACAGATCCACTACCAGCCATAAAAAAAAGCATGCTGCTGAATCAAAGCGTTCAATGGCTTCTATGATCTCTGATGCAATCATCGGCAAGAATCTTGGATGGAAATTTGAGTATCTTACTGGAGGATATGCTAACCGGTCAATAGGAGATATTGTAGAAATTGCAAAAAATATCTCTAAAGTTTACAAAAAAAAGATTTGGGTTAATTTAGGGGTCTTGGATGAAGATGCAATGGATAAATTAAGCCCTTATGTGGAAGGAATTTGCGCTTCAATAGAAACAGTTGAAGAAAAGCTGCATGATGAATTATGTCCTGATAAAAAGATTGAACCTTATTCTAGAATGTTGAAATTAGCAAGGAAAAAGGGATTCAAGACAAGCATAACAATTGTGATTGGATTAGGAGAGAAGAAAGAAGATATTAAACTTTTATTTGATTTTATCGATAAACATAAAATTGACAGGATTACTTTTTATGCTCTTAAACCAGTTAAAGGAACTGCTTTTGAAGATGTGAAGTCTCCTAGCTGTGATTATTATTCATGGTGGATAAAAGAAACAAGAGAAAAATTCCCTGATCTGGAGATAGTTGCTGGATTGACTCCGAAAAAGATTGATTATGTAAATCCAGTTCTAGAGGCAGGGGCTGATACTCTTACTAAATTTCCTGCAATTCGATTATTTGGCTCAGAAAAAGCTAAATCTGTGGAAAAGCAAGCTATGGAAGCTGGCAGGAAATTTGTTGGAAGTTTGACTAAATTGCCTTCTGTTGATTGGGATAAAGAAGTTGATAAATTAGATGTAGATAATGAGTTAAAAGAGAAGATTAAGGTTAAATTAAGACAAAGTATTGATAAGATGAGTTCTTAGAAATTCTGCATTAATTCATATAAACCTGTTCCTACTGCTCCTGCCATGACTCCTGTCACACCTGATGCATAAGTTCCATATCTTGATGCCCATTCTCTAACTTGTTTAGGGGCTATTATCATTGAACCTACTGCTAAAGATACTGTTGATATAACTCCTACAGTAATTATTTCTTCTAATGTTACTGATTTACTTATAGCTTGAATAACTTCTGGAAAAATAACATGTTTTCCAAGTTCAGCAGCAGCTATTCCTGCTGTTGCACCTAATCCAAATGCCAATGGAGGGTCATATTTTTCAGAATTATATACACTTCTAGGCAATACGCTTTTAACTGCATAGAATGCTTCATTGCATACATATCTTAAAGGTTCTTTCCAAAAATTTATACTGGGTTTAGGCATTTTAAATTATTATTGTATGCTTAGATATTTAAATCTTTCTCTTTGTTATAACTTAATAGTAGTTACAAAACCGAAAGATTTATAAAGGAGTAATATTATCTATATTACAGTATGAAACACAGAATAAGCATAACATTAGATGAAGTTACCGTATTAAAACTAAAAGAAGCAGTTAGAATTAATTCTAATATTAGAAATCAAAGTCATTTTGTTGAGACTGCTTTACTAGAAAAATTAAATGGAGAGGATTAATATGGAAGAGCCACAAAGGAAACCAAAAAATTTGGCTGACTGTATAAAAGCTCTGGAATCATTTAATATTAGAGGGCATGTTCCTTTTTTACCTAATTTAATAGTTGGACATGGAAGAAAATATTCTGCAAAAGAATTAATTGCTTATTATGAGAAGCCTCTTAGCGATATTATGAAAGAAGGTGAGAGATTTAAAGCTAAAGCTATACCCTCTGATGTAAAGAATTATACAGAAGAAAAGGAAAAAGCAATAAGAACCTTGCTTAAATGGGACGAGTATGCTGAGTATAATGCTGCTTAAATTCTGTGAATCTAAAAACATCAATAATTAGTTTGATAAAATGATAACCAAATCAATGGAGAAAAAATGAAAGAACCAAAAAAACTAACAGAACAGAATTCATCTGAATATCTTAGGAAAGGATACAAGCAACAGAACTTAATTATAAGAGTAGCTGAAATAGAAGATAACTCTATTACTGGCGTATTAGATATTAAACACCCTTTTAAGCAGTATGATGGGTCTTTTCATTTACCTTCTATGGATGCTTATAATTTTATTTCTCAATTAGTAATTGCTTATGGGTGCCATCATTTTGGAAAAAGTAAAGATGAACTTGGTCAATTTGTAGAACATGAACAAAAGAAAAAGTCAAGAAAACCAATTACCAAAACAGAAGGAATTGTTGGCAAATTAGATAATATCCGATTTAGAAGGAGAGGAGATTTAATAATTGGTTCATTTGATTATGACATTGAAAATGGTGCTGTTGTTGGTTGGATGAAAGGCGTTTTAGACGCAGCTCATGAAGAAAGATATAAACAATTTCAAGAAGAATTAAGAGGAAGAAGACTTGAAAAAATAGCTTTAGCTGCTACATCTATTTGGACTGCAGCGGCATCTTATATTTTTTTAACTAAATTTGATGATCCAGTTTTTTGGGATAGAATTGGGAGGCTTTTTTTGCAATGATAGATAAATCAGTTCAGATTTTAAGAAAAAAATGACAGCGCTAGAAAAACTACCAAAAGAAGATGGATTAGATAAAGCAATCATTAGTATAGAAGAAAAAACAAAACATCTTATTGAAGTTGATTGTACTAGAGACTTAATATTTGGAGTAGAAAATATTACAGATTGGTTAGAAGCATTTCAAGAACATTATAATTTAGAAACAGGACAAAATCATTCTTATTGGCCCCATGATAATATAATGATAAGAGGAATGAAAATACCTCCTTCTAAACCAGGAGTTGACTTTAGTGTAGATTATTCACATATGTGCTTAAGATTTAGAACAAGTAGAAGAGACGAAAAACAAAGAGATATTGTTTACAAATTTATAGAGAGGTTAATGGAATGATAACCAAATCAATTCAAATATTGAGGAAATTGCAAACGCCAAGTGGTTTATTGATGGCAAGTCAAGCTAGTGTTACAACTGGTTATAACAGAGCATGGCTTAGAGATAATGTTTATGAAGCACTTGGATTTGAAGCTGTTAAGAATCATAGGGCAGTTGTTAAGATTTACAGAGCTTTACTTGATATTCTTTTGAAGCATGAAGATAAGATAGATTGGGCTATTAAGGAAAAGCCTGATGCTAGATTCAAATATATTCATGCAAGATATGATCCATTTACTCTTGAAGAAATCTGGGAGGAGTGGGGAAACAAGCAGAATGATGCGATTGGAGCAATCTTGTTTAAGATTGGGGAGCTTGAAGAAAAAGGAATAAAGATAATTAAGAATAGGCATGATTTGAGAATACTGCAGAAGTTAGTCTGGTATCTTGAATCAATTGAATATTGGCATGATGAAGATAATGGAGTTTGGGAAGAAAATGAAGAAGTTCATGCTTCAAGTGTTGGAGCTTGTGTTGCTGGACTGAAGAAAATATCAAAAATAGTTGATGTTGACAAAGAATTGATTAAGAAAGGCCAAGAAACCTTGAATAAATTGCTGCCGATGGAATCAGCTACAAAAGAAGTTGATTTGGCTTTGCTAAGCTTGATATATCCTTATAATGTTGTTAATAAAAAACAGAAATTAGAGATTCTTGCAAATATTGAAGAACAGCTTGTTAGAGAAAAAGGAGTTATAAGATATATTGGAGACCAGTATTACCATAAAAATGGAGAAGCTGAATGGTGTTTTGGATTTCCATGGCTGGCTATTATTTACAAGCAGCTTAATAGACCTGATAAATATGCTCATTACATGAGAAAGTCTGTTGAAGTTATGAATGATAAGGATGAAATGCCTGAACTTTATTTTGCAGATTCTGAAGAGTATAATGAAAACAGTCCATTAGGATGGGCTCAGGCTTTGTTTTTAGTTGCGAGGATAGGAATGTGAAAATGGATATCTATATGGCTGAACATAATGCAGAATCTTTTGCAGAGGTATTAAAAGACTTCCTAGAAAAACACGACCTTACACATTTGACAGAAGGGGGACTTATTGTTGACATGGGCTGTGGTGAAGGCACTTTTTTAGCAAAACTTAGAGAATATTTTCCACAAGCACGTTTTTTAGGAATAGACAGTTATGGTGGAGTTATTGAATCTGCAGCAAAAGAACATCCAGAAATAACTTTCCAGAGAGGGAACATAATGGATACAAAATTACCTCCTTCCTCTGTCTCTATCGCAACTTCTACTGCAATAATTGATTATGCAAATGGAACAATGTCTAGAACATTATCACTTCCAGATTATGCAAATGAAATGCACAGAATATTAATTCCAGGAGGAACCTATTATCCTTTTGATTTAAAGTTTGATGAGAAATGTGCCAAGCCTTTTTTAGAATCTGGCTTTAAACAATATGAAGGGTTAGCGAACTATCCTGTTTTTCAAAAACAACAAAATCTAGAAGAAAGAATGGAACCAAATGAAAGATAAAAACCCAATATCCGAAAAAATAGCAGAATTGTTTGATAGGTATAAAGAGAATCCTGTAGAGTTACTAATAAGATTATACCAAAATGGAACATCAGTTGTTGGTTTGGGAGAAAATCATGATTTAGCTTCAAATCACAGGTTTGCAAAAAGCATTATTTCCCCATTGCAGGAATCAGTGGGATTAGATTACATTGGTTTGGAATTAGAAAGTTTTCTCCAGCTAGATATTGACAGTTATCTAAAGAGCGGAGATGAAAAATATCTTCAAAGGGTTATTGACCGTGCAGTAGAGCGAGTTAAGACAGGGAGTCCTATGCAAGGCAGGATTGACGGTGATTATTTTGACATTTTAAGGGAAGCAAGAAAATTAGGGATTAGGGTAATTGCCATGCGTTTATCCAAAGGCGGAGACTCAAATGGCACTGCTAATTACACAGCACTTGAAAGAGACAGATATATGGAAATGGTAATTCCTGTAGAAGGCAAGGGAATCTTTTATTGCGGACAACTTCATGTTGCTGAGATTGGTTCTAAACTACAATGGAAAAGGGGAGATTCACAAGTGCGATTAATGAGACAGGAATCAGAAGAATCAGCAGGAGCATGGCCTGCTGAAACATTATTTGTTGAATCCCTCAAAACGAAAGGATATGACTCATGTGTAGCAGTTGATTTCCAGTTACATGATGATTTGCGCTCTTTATTGTGGAACGACCCTTTAATGCTACAATTTGTCCATGATTTTGATTCGGTTATTTATCATCCAAATGTTGATGGAGTAAGAAAATGAAACAACTAACCCACAAACAAGGAGAGAGGATGAGTGAATAAAATGAATAGAAGAGAATTTTTAGGATTACTTGGAAAAGGAGCATTTGCTTTAGCTATTACTACATCAGGATTATCTTTAGTTGGTTGTGGCAAAAAAGAAACTTCTAAAACAATCAAAGTAAATGGTGTGGAATATCAAATACAAGATGGTGTTATTAGTCAAGCAACGAAAGGAGATAGCCAAATAAAATTAGGTGTAATGGCTGACCTTCATGCTCATAAAGACAATACTCAATATTTTACAAAACAATTAGATAAAGAAGGAGTTGATGTTTATTTTCTGGCAGGAGATTTATCACATTCTTTTGGAGATTATGAAGGAGCAAAAGACGATTATAATGAGATATTAAGTGTTGTTGAACCAGTTGCAGAAACAGGCAAACTAGTTTTAGTAATCCCTGGAAATCACGAGCAAAAAATAACTTATGATAGAGCTCTCACTGCTTTATCAAGAAAATATCAAAATGTAGTTGATATGGGGAAAGTACCTGTTGCTGACTTGGATGATTTGACTATTGTTGCTTTAGGTGGGTATGATAATCCAAGATTTATAACTCCTGAAGGTTATTTACTGGGTGATTCTGATTTTGAGAGATTAGGTGAATTGGCTAAGACTCATCAAAGCGAAAAACCACTATTGATAGCAACACACGGTCCTCAAAAATATTCAACAAAAAGAGGATTGGATGTACTTACAAATGGAATGAATGTAGGCAGTGCAGATTTGAAAAGAATAAGAGAAGCAATCAATTCAAGATTTGCTGTTAGCGGGCATATTCATGAAGCGCCTGGCATTATAACTCCGGATGAACAGCCAATAAAACAAGGAGAGTTATCTACTAAATTAGATTTTAATCCTGGCGCAGTTTATGATCATGTTGGAAGAAACTTAAAACCTGCTGCTGGAATTGTTGAATTTAAAGGAAATAAAGCAGGGGCTTATATTTTGAATAGATAAAATGAAACAACTAACATACAAACAAGGGCAGAGGATGAGTGAATAAAATGACAAAATCAGATATTATTATAGGATTTGAAAGAAAGCCAGAAAATTTAGAAGGTTTTCTAGAAAAACAAGAATATGTTGCTGTGCCTAACAAAGAAAAGGATGATGCTACTCAAACCTATGAACATGAAGAAAGAGGATGGCCAGAAGTATTTTATGATTCTCAAATTCCAGAAGAAAGTGAGTGTCCTGATTGGAGAAAATCCAGATATAATATAGTATTTAAGTTAGAGATAACTTATCCTGTAGATGATTTCGATGCAGTAGATGAAGCAGAAAGGTTATCTGAAGCGATAGTAAATGAATTTGATGGTATTCTTTATGATATTCATTCAGATGATTTTTTTAGAAAAAAGGATTTGATGAAGTGAAAAAATGAAAATACTAACCCACAAACAAGGACAGAGGATGAGTGAGTAAAATGACAAACAGATTAAATAGAAATAATGATGGAGAAGATTTTGCTGAAGGCGAATTAGATAAACTTCTAGAGAATATAGAAGATGACTTTGAACCAGATATGCTAGAGGAATTAAATATGATAATGGCAAGGGGAATGGAAACAATGAGCCAGGATTTTCTTGTTGACCTGGGACCTGGTGATAAAGTTGATGTTGAGGGATTACGTAATGTTGTTAAAAAAGATGGAGAACATATTTATATTGCTAAGAAATCAATTACAGATCCTGCTTCACTTTCTGTTTTAGATTATTTGATGTACGCTAGAAGGATAGAATTAATTGAATATGGTGCTAAACATGATGTTTTTGAGCAAAGAAATCCTGAAAAAGCAACAGAATATTTAGCAACATGTGCTGAGACATTAAGGCAGATACTTGGTGATTATAAATTTACTCTTGAACAACTAGGGCAATTATATCCTCCGCTTGAGAAATTAGGATTGAGATTAACTGTTTTTGAACCTGAATTTACAGAAGAAGAAAGAAGTGTTCCTGGTGTGCCTGGAAAAGACCCTGATAAACTATTAGAAGGCGCAAGAAAATGTCATCAGGAAGTTTGTGAAAGATTTAATATGTACAAAAATATGGCTGAATTATTGTTAGACGAAGAAATCTAAGATTCTTCAATTAATTCTACAAACATTGCATTAGACCATGCTTGAGCTATGCAGCCTTGAGACTGCAAAGAAGAAGCTGAAGAGATTTCAGCATGATGGCCGATTGCTCCTGAAGTCAGGATTTCTGTTGTTGATGCCTGGATTATTTTGTCAATATGTTTCTTGAATTTTGCTTTGTTTACACGTTTCATAACTAAGGCAGCTAAGTTGTTAATCCAGAACCATGAATCTCCCCTGTGATAGCTTTTCCTGATTTCTCCTGTAGAATCATTGCAGAATAAAGGATGTTTTTTGTCAATTGAAGACAATCCACCCCAATTAAGCCAGAGACTTGGAAGGATGTTATTAAAGCATAAAGTCCATTCTGCTTTTGATAATAATTCCGGATAAACATATGCTGCAATGAAGATATTTGGACGGATTGTGAAATCATCCAAGCCGTCTGCCAGGAAACGTGTGTTCCAGAATTTTTCTTTTACTGTTTTTCTCATTTCAATTTCCTGCTTGTAGTATTTCTTGTTTTTTGTAAGCTTGTAAGCAAGTTTCAGCATGTTCAGGAACAAAGTCTGGATTTCTATCCTGAATCCTTCTCTGTTGTCCCCGCCCCACTCGCTGTCCATCCATGTTTTTTTAGGGCCATTGTAAAGCAATCCATCTTTTATCAGATGATTGCTGGTAAAATCTATTGCTGTCTGCAATTTTTTTGATATTTCTGCTTTTTCTTTTGCAGAAAATAGAGATAAAGAATCATCGATTCTTTTGAAAAGCCAGCCAATACCATCTGCATTTACAGCGGTGATTCCTACAATGTTTTCTATTCTTTTGTAAGCTTTTTTTAATTCCTTCAGATGCTCTTTGTCAGGACAGGGCATTGTTATATTCAGCAAAAGCCCTTTTTTTAATTCCTTTAGATTTTTGAGCAGGATTTCCCTAACTTCTCTATCCTGCTTGTTCAGGAGCAATGCTTTTAATGAAATCAGCTCATCCCTTGTCCAGAACTGGAAAAACCACGGCAAGCCTGCAAATATCCCTCGCCTGTCTTTTAGATTGATAAGCAGCTTGTTCAGGGAATTTATAGCAGATTTCTTGGCAATCCTTATTTCAGGATCAGGATGTCTTTTTGTGTTTATCTTGCTGACATATATTTTTTGATGCTCTTTTAGCCTGTCCAGGTTTTTGAAAACATATTCAGCCTCTTCCATTGCCTGTTTTTTTGATTTAAAGAAAACAAAAATAACTTTTTGCGCTTTTAGTCTCAATGCTTTGAAGACATATTTTTCAATTGGATATGAATTCCTATTTTTGTCATATTCATAGATTCTTTTCTCCCATTCTTTAATTATTTTATAATCTAATCTATCTGGCTTGATTACAACAAAGAAATTTGTTTTTTCATGCTTATAGTTTATTATTATGCCGGATTTTGATTTTGTAATTTTATATATTCTTCCAAATTCAGGATCTTCATAAGAACTTCTTATATCAAGAGTTATTTCAATTTCTCCTGGCTTAGTAAGCTCATAAACCAGCGCATCATAGCCGTATGGCATGAAGAAAGTTTCAGCAATGGCGCCTCTTTTTCTTGTTACTGAGGAAAACTCATTTACAATTTCCTTGATTGGGGGAGCATTTAGCAGATTAATATTTTCAATTATTTTGTACATGCTAGAGTTATCCATCAAGAACACTCCTTGGTATCTGCTTGCAGGAGAATCTCCTAACAGACAATAGCCTCCAATCTTATTTGTTAATAGAAAATTCACATCCTGCTGCGTGTTTTTCGTGATTGATGTATTGTTCAGTTTATGAGTTACTTTCATTTTTTTTCTCTATAGAATTCTGCTGCTTGTTCTGGTGATACTGAATTAATTGTATCATCTGTCAGGAGCTCAAATCCTGCCCAGATTGCAAGCCTTGGACTTATCTCAATATGAAAATGCAGGTGTTCATTGTCAGGAGAATAAAATAATTCCATATTATATGGAGCATTGAGTTTTTTTAGTTTTTTAAGTATTTTTTTCAGGATTTCTGCCAAATCCATTAATTTGTTATCATCCATCTCTGTTATGTTCCTGATATGTTCTTTTGGAAATACCCAAATCTCAAAATGAAACCTGGATGCATAAGGAGTGAATGCTATGAAATTTTTATTTTCAAAACATCTTCTATGAGAGCCTTTTTCAATATTGATAATATCACAGTATGGACAATGATCATATCTCTTGATTGCTTCAATCTTGTCTTTTATTAGATTAGGCCATTTATTATAGGCAATAATCTGGGAATGGGAATGTATCAAAGAAGTACCGCCTGCTTTTCCATGGTTTTTGAAGACAGAGACATAATGGATATTGTCTTTCTTGCTTAGCTCTTCAATCCTGTTTGAGTATACACCAAGGATTTCTTTTATGTGCTTTGCTGGCAAATCCCATAACTGCTTGTCTATTCTTGGAGTCTCTACTATGACTTCATGATAGCCATAAGCTGATGCAAAAGTGAAATAGCTGTTGTCTGTTTTTATAATAGGGTCTCCTTCCAGGTTGACTGCTGCAAACTTGTTTGGAAACCATCTTATCTTCCATTTATTTTTTGTCCCTATCCTGCCTATCTCTGGAGGAGTCAGTTTTTCATTTCCTGGAGCAAAGAAATTTGTTTTATTATTCTCTTTAGTCTCTTTCTGCTTGAATTGTTGAGGTCTCTTGCCTCTTGCAGTAGATACAATCACATATCTGTCCAGGATATAATCTTTTCTTAGTTCCATCAGCACTATACTCCATATTTTTTTTCTATTGCTTTGTTATGCGCCAGTATATAATTGGAAACAAGCTTTTTCCAGTCAGCTCTTTCTGCAAGTTTTTTTGCTTCTATCTTATTCTTGACACGGCCTTGTTTTGTGAATTTTGCAAACCTGTGCATAAATCTGGCAAGATTTTCTACTATTTCATCATCTGTCTTGTCCATCCTTCTTAATACAAAGATTCCTGGATGTCTTTTTTGCTTTTTCTTTAGAATATACTTTCCAAAGCCAGCAAGATCAGTTGTCACAGATGAAACTCCCAGAGCAGCTGCTTCCAGCGGAGTGTAGCCCCAAGGCTCGTAGAATGAAGGAAATACCCCAAGATGGGACGCTTGCATTGATTCATAATAGCTTAGATCCAGCAAACCATCTGCTCCTGTCAGATAGATAGGATAAAATATCATCTTGACTTTATCATCTTCCCTATTGTCCAGCCCTGATTCAAGCAGCAGGTTAATTATTGGGTCTCCGTATTGCTGGAGCTCATGGGTAACTAATGAAGGAATCCCTTCTTTCTTGAATTTCAGCACTTTTCTTTTAGTATCTTCCAGGAATTTTTTAGGAAATACAGTTTCTTTTGCAAGGTCTTGCTTTGAGACAATGGAATAAAGGATGTTCTTGCTGATATTGTTTGTTTCCTCCAGAAGCTCATCTTTTATATCATGGAATGCTGTTTTGTTGTCTAATATATCTGTCTTGATCCCCCTTACTGCTGTTGGGACCCATATGAAAGCTATGATTGTTTTTTCACTTTTTTCTGCTTTTAATCTTGCGTTTAGTTTTGCAAGAGCCTTGATATATATGTCAATCCCTTTATTTTTTAGCTCGTAGCGGCCTGCTAAAAAGAAGAATAAAGTTTTCTTTATATCAAACTGATAATAAGGAAAAAAGTAATACATGACAAACTCTCTTACCTGATTTCGATGAATCCTATGCTCAATTGAAGCTTCTTCGAATGTAGGGAATTTATCATTGTCCAGACCATTTGGAAGAATCTTGTCTGGCTTTCTTTTTAGGACATAAGTAGCTTCTAATCCTGTAATCTCGCTGACTGTTGTAAATGAATCAGCATTATTAGCAGATGCTTTTTCTATCATATGCTTGCCTTCTGTATGATATTTGTAGGATTCCTTGTCAATATCCATCAGCTGCAGATTGCACTTGTCACTTCCTTTTTTAGGTTTGCAGAATAAGTCAATATTTGCACTTGCTAATGCACGGCCCATAACAGTTGCATGGGTTGTGAAGACAGTAGCAACATTTGCATTATTCTTTTTTAGATAAAGTAAACCAGGGCCTGCAAGCCATTCATGGAATTGAGCTACTATTTTCTTATTATAAATCTGGGCAAGCTTTTCAATCACTATACCTGCTGCATAAGACCACACTATTGGCTCATTATAATCAATGCTGTTTGAGCTCATGGAATCAACCTTGAAATTATCCCATAATTCTTTTTTGATTTCATCTGTCTTGAATCTGAAATTTGTGAAATCAATCAATATGGCATTTGGCTCTCCTTTGATAAGCCATTTTCCAAAGTGAAGCAGTATTCCCTGGGTTTCGAGTTCATTGCACATGCCTTTGCATTCTTCTGGAGCAGGCTCTTCTTCAAACTGTCCTGCTACTTTATCTGAGAAATAAGGACCAATACAGGTGTAATTCCTTTTGTAGTATCTTTCTATTTGCTCTACTTTAGAAGATATGACTGTCCAGATCCCCCCTACTTTGTTGCAAATCTCCCATGAAACCTCAAATAAATGCTCTGCTTTTGTCTTGGACATTTTAATTACCTCTTTTTTATAATATGCTTGTGATTACAAGCGCGATCAGCATGCCTATTATGATCCCGAATATGAACTCCAATATACTGCAATGGAATGTTTTGTACGGGCAGTTTATGCCATAGTTTGCTTTTTTTGGATTTACATACGGATG
>JAAOYC010000048.1 GCA_018221125.1 Candidatus Woesearchaeota archaeon | reverse complement strand
ATAAATTTCACTTAGATTATCTACTCAAAATATATGAATTCATAGTCTCCAGAAAAGCCAAACTCGTCAAAAAGCCATGTCCATTCCTCTGGAGAAAAAAACGCTTCGGCAGTTAGCGCCCAGCACTCAAGGTTGAAAAACTCTTCTTCGTTTCTGTAGCTTTCAACAACGAGATACTTGTTTTTTGCAACCCTTTCCATTTCCTGAAGTGCTTTTTTTAAGTCAAATATCTTAAGATTATGAAGAGTGTTTATTGATATTACAAGGTCAAACTCGTTGTCTTCATAAAGATATATTTCCTGTGCTTTGTGCACAAACAAATCTTTTTTTATCTCCTCTTTAGCATCATCAATAGCACGTCTTGATATGTCAAAGCCAACAACTTTGATTTCTGGAAGAATTTTTTTAATTTCAAACAATAAAAAGGCCTTGCCGCATCCTACATCCAAAATCTTTGAGTCATTTGTGAGCTTGTATCTTTCAATTAGTTTTCTTGCAACAGGCTCCCATCTTCCTGGCATATATTTATAGCCGCCATAACCATATTTTCTGTCTCCATCCCAATAATCCTTGTCATACTTTTTGGCAATTTTCATGCATTTGACTTTATCGTCGTTCATTCTTGAAATATAATCTCTGCTTGTCTTTGTGTGCAGTGATGTTATAATGTTTAGCAGTTCTCCCATTTTCTCAGCAATAATTTTCTTTATTATTTATAGCTTATGATAAATTAAGATATTCATCAATGTTTTGAATGTATCTCTTTGCTTTCCCTAGTTGTTTACTTTTTCTTTCATCAATATTTTGTTCTTTGTCAAGTGCAAATTCTCGTCTATTACTATCTGTTATTAAAAATTCATTTAGAATTATGCATGCCCATTTTATTTTGTAGACAGGAAGCAAAATCTTTGCTTTTATTGCAGCTTTTTCCTTATCTTTTAGGAAATCTAGTGCTTTGTTGCAAAAACTGGTAAAATAATTTAAATGAACAGGTATTTTTGGCTGGCAAAAAAAGTCGCATACCATTTTTGCAGGGTCGTCCCATCCTCCATACTCAAAATCCAGAAAGGATATTTTTCCATTATTATTAACAAGTGCGTTGTGAAATCCAAAGTCTGAAGGAGACACTACCATCTCATCAAAATGAATTACTTCATCAACACTAATATCCTGCTTTTTTATATTTTCTAAAACTTTTTCTTTGATTTCTTTCCATTTTGGTATTAGAATTTGTTTTACAAAATCAATTGCTTCTTGATTTATCTTGGAGTCAGAGAGTATTTTGTCTAATCTCATAACTCTGTTTTCAACAAGTTCCAAATGCTTTTCAATGCTAAAGCAGGACTCAGACGCTTCAGGCAATGCTTTGGCCTCATCTGTTTTTCTATTCTTATTTAGCTCAACAAAAAACTTTGCAGCAGCATCAACCATGCCTTGATTTATTTTTTCCTTTACTTTTTCACCTCGGATAAAACTGTATAATCCAAAATTATTAACCTCATCTTTAGAAACAGGTTCATGTATGTTTCTTAATCCAAACCCCCATGCATAATCAAGTAATGAAAACTCTGAATTCAACCTGTTTCTTAAATCTTTTGAGTGCACAAAATAAGCTTTTAGAAGAAAATTCCCATTATCTGTCTCAATCTTAAAGACTCTGTTGTTTTTTCCACCTTCAAGAGGCTTTATCCTAAAACCCTCTTTAATCATGGATTTTTCTAATAAATTTTTCACATCTTTTTTAAATTCATTAGACTCAAAATATTTTTCTTTTTTCACTTTTGATAATTTGAACTTATCAATCAAATCATCCCAAGAAGATGCTCTTTGTAATTTTTCACCAGTATGATTATCATTTGGATCAAACAAGATCTTGTTTATATCAGGAAAGCTTTTCTCTGATAAAAATTCAGGCAAATCATCAATGAAATGTGTACACCCAAGCTTTCTAATCCTTTCAATCTTATCCTCTTTTGTTAGTTCAAAAAAAGCATTTTTTTCTTCAAATCCGATAACTTCTTTATCAAAAAAGCCCTGATTTTTTAAAAATGCTTTTGCAGAGTCATGAAGATTAACTTTGTCTCCCAGATACGGGAATTTTGTCTTGTGGCTCACAATAAATATTTTTATCCCCTTTTCAATACAAAGTTTGAAAAACTTCTTAACATCAGGAAATGGGCTTGCATCAATTATTCTGCTTCCATAAATAATTCCTTGTAGCTTTGTCCACTCATCCTCTTTATCAATGCTTCTAATGTAGTCTCTGACATGATTTTTTGTTTTTGGAAGCTCTTTAGAAATCAAATCCTTCTCTAATGCAATTTTATGAAACAACTCATCATATGTAACAATTGTATTGTCAAAATCTACTCCAATAATCATTTTTCAGTTCAGTTTAATAAGAGGTCTAATGGTTTTTCCACTTTCCAAGTCATCAATAGCCTGGTTGATGTCATCAAGAGAGTATTCTTTGGAAATCAAAAGGTCAAGCTTAAGCTTTTTTTCTTTTAGAAGCGAAATATATTTTGGGAAATCTCGTTGGGGCACATTATCACCTCCCCAAGTTCCAAGAACTCTTTTTCCCATATTGAATTCTTTAGGGTCTAATTCAATCATTTCACCATGCTTTGCGTTGCCGATGATTACTGCAGTCCCGCCTTGGTTTCTAAGTGATGAAATAGCTTGAACCATTACTTTTGGAACCCCGCTTGATTCAATTGAATAGTCAAGACCGCCAGGACATATCTTTTTGATTTCTTCAACAGCATCAGTGTTTTTTGAATTAATAGTGTGAGTTGCCCCCATTTTTTTTGCAAGCTCAAGTTTTTCATCGTTTATGTCAACTGCTATAACTGGACTGCATCCCTGAATTTGTGCAGCGTTTATTGCAAAAAGACCTATCCCACCAGTCCCAAAGACTGCAATGCTGTTTCCTTTTTTTGGTTTTGCTACATTAAAAACTGAGCCAAGTCCTGTTGCTACAGCGCAACCAAGAAGCGCTGCTTGCTTTGTCGAAACAGAATCATCAATAACTGTGAGTCTGTTTTCACTTATAATTGATAGGTTGCTAAATGTTGTTATAGCGCCAGAATTCACAGTTTTTCCGTTCCAATCATAAACTGTTCCCGGAACGTCATTGCCTTCTCCTTTCATCCATGAAAGAATCACTTTGTCTCCAGGCTTGACTTTTGTGACACCTTTTCCAATCTTTTTTACAACTCCGCTTCCTTCATGACCTAGACAATGAGGAAGATATTTATCTTCGCCTCTATAACCACGAACTTCTAAGATCTGGGTATGGCATACACCACTATAACTAATCTCAACAAGGACCTGTCCATCCTTTAAGTCTGGGATTCCTATTTCGGTTAGTACAAGCGGTTTTCCAGTCTCTACTAGAACAGCTGCTTTTGTCTTATTCATTTAAGTACCTTAATAATCCTTTTAGCAATTGATACACTGTCAATGTTGAAATATTTTCTGGCAAATGGTTGTTTGCCGATAATTGTAAAAAACATGTCTTTAACTCCAAACCTGACAAGTTTTGAATTGTAATCTTTTTCTTCATCTATAAGCCACTCAGCAACAGCACTTCCAAAACCACCTTTTAGGTTGTGCTCTTCTAATGTTGCAACTATTTTAAATTTTGAAAAAGTTTTTTTCAAAAAATCCTTGTTAAGCGGCTTTACTGTATGAAAGCTTACAACCTGTGCTGATACACCTTTTTCTTTTAGAAGCTTTGATGCATCCATTGCTTCTGGCAAAATGTTTCCAACGCTTAATATGCATACATCTTCGCCTTGCGTCATTACTATAGGTTTTCCAATCTCAAATTTTGGAACGTCTTTATGAAATAAGGGCTCATTTTTTTTGCCAAGCCTAAAATAAACCGGGCCGTCATGCTTTAATGCAGCTCTTAGTGCTCCTCTTGCTTCATTTGCATCAGCAGGGCACAAAACTGTCATGTTTGGAAGAGTCCTCATAATAGTGATATCCTCTGTTGAATGATGTGTTGGTCCAAGCTCTGAATAACTAAGACCGCTTCCCACACCAACTACAATCACTGGAACATTGTTGTAGCAAAGGTCAATTCTGATTTGCTGATATACTCTTGTTGTGATAAAAGGAGTTATAGTATAAGCAATCGGCCTAAAACCAGACATTGCAAGACCTGCAGCAAGTCCGATAGTGTTTTGTTCTGCAACTCCGCAGTTATAGAACCTTTCAGGATTTTTTTCTTTGTAATTGTCAAAAAGCCTGTTTCCTATGTCTGCTGAAAGCATAACTACTTTTTCATTTTCTTTTCCTATCTTTGTCAGTTCATCTGCAAATGCGTTTCTCATATTAATCCAAGCTCCTTTTTTGCTTTTTGGACCTCTTCTTCTGTTGGAATTCTATAATGCCAGTTGTTGTCATCTTCCATGAAGGATATACCTTTTCCTTTGACAGTGTTTGCAACAATAATAGATGGTTTTTTTGAGTTTTTAGGGATGTTTTCAAGAGTTTGAATAAGTTCGTTTATGTTATGTCCGTCTACTTCGTAAGTATTCCATCCAAACTTCTCCCACTTTTCTTTTAATGGGGCTAAAGCGAGTATTTCGTTGCTTCTGCCTGTTGCCTGCCACTTGTTATAGTCAATAATAGCAATTACATTATCAAGTTTGTTTGAGGCAGCAAACATTGCAGCCTCCCACACAGAGCCCTCGTTGCATTCTCCATCGCTCATAAGAACAAAGACTCTCGCATTATTTTCTTTCATTTTGTTTGCAAGTGCCATGCCAAGTCCGATTGGAAGGCCATGTCCTAAAGAGCCTGTTGCAACTCGCACTCCTGGAACACATGATGGGGCAGGGTGTTCGCATAGACAACTTTGCTCTTTTGCGTATGTATCTAAAAGCTTCATTGGAAAAAATCCTTTATGTGCCAATGTTGCATATATTGCAGAAGCAGCATGCCCTTTTGATAGTATGAACCTGTCTTTTTTTTCACTATCAGGATTTTTAATGTCCATGTCAAGTATTCTCCAGAAAAGCACGCCAAGAATGTCAACAGTTGAAAGAGCAGAGCCAAGATGTGCTGCTTTTCCTTTGTGTGACATCTCAACTAATTTTCCCCTTATTTGCTTTGCTACCTTTTCGATGTCATAAACACTATTTAATTTAGGATTCTTATTCATTTTATTTCAGTTCGATTTCCTTCATTCTTTTAATGTTATGATACAATGGATTGTTAAGTCCATCTTCTATCAATCCTTTGTTAAAAGCATCAACTAGGCT
>JAAOYC010000047.1 GCA_018221125.1 Candidatus Woesearchaeota archaeon | reverse complement strand
GGTATGTAGTACTATTTAAAGTTATCGTAATTTTTTAACAAAATTACTGAGCTGCTTTGCGCAACTATCGCAAATTTTAAAAACTAATGGCTATTTTTAGAAATTATGGGAAGAGAAGAAAAAAAGAAATTGTTTTCAAAGCAGAATATGGTAGCTATGTTTATAGTATTTATTATGGTTAGCAGTGTAATTGGATACATGTTTGGAAAAGAAGGAGGAGAGAAGTTTAAGTATGGGGATCATTCTTTTTTATTAAGGAACAAGGAATTTATTCTTAAGACTGACAATGAAGAATTAAGCTTTGATTTTTTCCCAGCTGATGTGGATGATATAGAAACTGATTTTGATGTTTCTGATGTTATTAAAGGGGTAGCTGAAATTGATTTTACTTCTGATCCAGATGATAAACATGCAGAGATAATAGCACTTGCACAGTATAGATTTCAGCAGGTCTTAGAAAGAGTGTCAAATACATATGTATTAAATGGCATGACCAGTAAAAATGAGTTTAATCTGCCTGTAATAACTTGTGAAGATGCAACTGAGTCTATTCCTGTTTTATATTTCAAGAAGGCTAATGTTACCAGTATAATCCTTGAAAATAACTGCATAATTGCACAAGCAAAGTCTGAAGTTGATATTCTTAGAGTAAAGGATAGGTTGTTGTATGGTTTGCTTGGAATTATATGATACAATATAACAAAATTTTTAAAAAAAGATGTTCTAATATGATTCTATATGCCAGAAGAAGCTAAACCAGAAGAAAAAAAGGAAGAAATTAAACCAGAGGGAGAGGCCAAGCCAGAAGGAGAAGATAAACCTGTAGAAGGAGAGGTAAAACCAGAAGAGAAAGAAGAAGAAACTCCAAAAGAAGAAGCCAAACCTGATGAAAAAACAGTTGAAAATAAAGTAAAATTAGATATTATAAAGAAAATATTAGATGATAGACCCCAAGGAAATCCAGATGGTGTTTCTGTAGTAAACATTGAAGGTGAAGCAAAACCTGAAGGAGAAGCTTCAGAAGGAGAAGCAGAAAAAAAACCTTTTGATTATAAAGACCTTAAAAAGATAGGAATAATTGCAGGAATAATCCTGGGAGTTCTTTTGGTTATTTTTATTGCTGTAAGATTAGGTTCAAGTTCTGCAGAGGATGAAACAAAGATTGATAATATTGATGAAATTAATGTAGAAGAACAGACAGAGGAATCAGAGGATTCTATAGCAGAAGAAAAAGAGACTGTAGAAAAGGAAACAAAAAAAACAAAGAGTTCTGAAGAAGAACCCGAGGGATTTTTTGGCAAGATAACTGGTTTTTTAACTCAACTGATTGAAGAAAATGATGATGATGAAGAAATTGATGAAGAAATTGATGAAGAAATTGAAGAAGAAGTAGAGGAAGAACTGGAAGAGGAAACAGAGGAAGAAAGTGAAGAAGAATCGTCAGGATTAACAGCAAAATTATTAGCTGGAATAAAAAACGCAATTGAGGAAAATTTAAAGTAATCTTTTTAAAATCTACATTATATGTGATTTATATGGATAAACACTCAAAAAAACTTTTGATATTAGTTGCAGTTATTATTGGATTATTTGCACTGAGCTTTATTTTTAGATTTGTCTATGATCCAACAGAGGCTGCAGTAACAATAGACGAACTGCATAAAAAGAATCTAGAAGGCAAAGAAAGCGAGATTAATTATGTCTATAATGGGTTTTCTTTTGTTTATTTGGATAATCTGTGGTATACTCAGGTAAAAAGGAATGATGACTCGCTGCTTGATATCCCCCTTCATTTTGGACCAAGGGATTTAGGGGACATATTAGTAACAGGAAGTGTTGATGAGAGATTTCAGCAACCAAGAATATATCTGACTTTTGACCCTACTGGGGAAGTCCTTAAGTTTGTTGCTTTGTCAAGCGCTGAGTTGAGCCTGAATTTAGCAAGAGGGATAGGACTTATGCCTGTGGCTGCCTGTTATAAGAATGAAACAAAGGCATGCGAATCAAGGCCAATAGTGACTTGCGCTGATAAGAACAAAGCAGTAATCTATTTTAAGCAAACAAATGAAACCGGAGCTGTCAAGCTTGATGGCAATTGTGTCGAGCTTTCAGGAGACGGATGGGAGTTAGTCAAAGCTACTGATAGATTCTTACTGCAATGGTACCAGATTATGGAGTAGACTGATAAAATGGCTACTAGAAGCGAATGGGCTGAGCTTATAAAACACGCGGCAAGAAAAGAAAGGGCAAAGGAAATACATGAAAGAAATGTATTAAGAAAATTTGTAATTACTTTAAAAAAACTTCTTACAGTTGAATTATTGATTGGACTCATTGCTGCTCTTTCTTTGTATATCTTTTTTGGATGGGCTGAGCTAGCAAGAACACTGCTTAATTGGATAATAGGCATAACATTAGCAACAACAGTAGTTGCGTTTATGATAAATAGATACAAGAAACTGCTACATCTTGTTGAATAAGAACTAGACTTCTTTCACGCCATCAGGTGTTAATGCTACTTGCCTTATTCCCAATCCTAGTTTAAGAACTGCTGAAAGAATAGCCATGTGCTCTTTGCCTGTTCCTGAGATGAGATTAAGGGCAACTTCTGTGTCTGCTATCTTGTTTTCAAGCTGTGCTTGAATATCTTTTATGATTTCTGACAAGAATTTATTTGAGTCTATGATAATGTACTCTACTTTTTTTTCTGTACTGAAGTTTTTAACTCCAAAATCATCTGTAATAAGGAATATGTTGTCCCATTCCTGTCCTTCTATAACCTTTGAAAGATGAGCCCAGGTTCCTTTTCCTGATGACAGGCAAGCAATTAATGATGTCATGATTTTTGAAAAAGAAGCTGTTTATTTAAATTTTTTTGAATTTCAAAACTTTTATATATGGTCAGTTATTTGAGTTTAATTATGAGGGGGAAATTAATCTTATTAATACTGGCAATTTTATTATTTAGTTCTAGTTCTATCTCTGTTGCTGAATCTGTCAATCATAGTGAGGAAGGGCACAGAGAAATTGTTGAAGTTGTTTATTTTTATGGAGCAGGATGTCCTCACTGCGAAAAGCTTGAAGATTTCTTAGGTGAGATGGGAGAAAAATATGATTTAAATGTCCAGGGTTATGAAGTTTATATTAATAGAACCAACAGGGAATTAGCAACTCGGTTAGCAGAAGAGTATGGGGACAGCTTTAGAGGAGTTCCAATCACTTTTATTGGAGACAAGCTGTTTATGGGATTTAGCGACAGTATAGGAAGGGAGATAGAATCAAAAATCAAATTATGCCTGGGAAATTGCTGCGACAATCCTTTAGAAAAAGTAGGGTATTGTAAAGAAGAGGAATATCAAAAAGAGAAATTAACTTTTGCTTCAGTAATTACACTAGCTGTTGCAGATTCTGTCAATCCATGCGCTTTGGCTGTCCTTACAATGGCATTAGTGGCCTTGCTTGTCAGAGATCCCCGCAAGAAAAAGAGCGTTATCTATGGGGGATTGGCTTTTACTTTTGCTGTTTTTGTAACTTATATCTTTTATGGACTGGTAATAATACAATTTTTCAAAGTAATTGCAGTTTATTTTGTTGCAATAAGCAAGGTTGTTAGAGTCATCTTTGCATCACTGGCTATTTTGCTTGGACTGATGAATGTGAAGGATTTCTTTAAGTATACTCCAGGTACGATAGGGACTGAGATGCCTATGTTTATGAGGCCAATAGCAAAGAGCCTGATAAAGAATATAACAAGGCCAAGAGGTGCTTTTATAATAGGAATTGTTGTTACATTATTTTTGCTTCCATGCACTATAGGACCTTATTTAGTAGTTGGAAATATCCTGTCTGCTTTTGATTTGATGAAACTTGCTCCTTGGCTGCTGTTATATAATATCATATTTGTGCTGCCTATGATTGGCATAACTTTTTTTGTATATTTTGGTTATACTACTGTTGAAAAAGTGAGCGGCTGGAAAGAGGGAAATATAAAATACATGCATCTTGCAGCAGGTATTGTCTTGTTATTATTAGGGCTTGCTATGATCTTGGGATATATCTAGATCCTTCCTGTTTTTAGATATTCTTCGATATCTTCTGAATCCATGTGTGTTTTAGAATTAAATTCCACTTCAAAATCTCTTTTTTGTTTTTTAAGATACAAGCCATATAATAATCCGCAGCCCATGCCGACAAGGTGGGCAATATGCGCAACACCTGGAAAGATTCCAAGAAGATCCAGTAAAGCCCATATGATCCCTGCCACCCAGAGAGGCATTGGAATGACGAATAGGAATAAAAGCTTTAGATCAGGCATGAGTATTATCAATGCTCCTATCATGCCCATTATTGCTCCGGATGCTCCTAACGCTGCTGGATAAAAGAAGCTTGATAAAATGGCTGCAATAAGTCCTGATGCTATATATATCAATAGAAACCTGTTTGCTCCAATCCTATGTTCAAGCAAAGGGCCGAACAAGAGAAGAGCATACATGTTGAAAAATAAGTGGTTTAAGCCACCATGCAGGAACATAGAGGTTAGCAAGATCCATGGTCTGGTAAAGGCATCAGAGGATATTAGCATAAACATCTCTGTAAAATTCCTCCCTAATACTGTCTGCAATACAAAAAATAAGATGTTTAATCCAATCAAAGGAAGAACTACTGTCCTGATTTTAAATTTCATATTTGTCTTTATATCTGATTATTTTTTAAATCTTTGTTTTTTAAATCAAAAGACTTTTAAATAAAATATTGTTTTCTCTAGCTAAGGGATTATTATGGAAGAAGAAAATCATGAAAAGAAGAAGGAATTCTTTTTGAAAAAAGTATATGAGAAACATTACAAGAAGCTGCTGATAATTCCAGCGCTGTTATTATTTCTTGCGCTAGTCCAGATTGGAATGCAGATTGCCAATACAGGAGATTTTCTTAATAAAGGAGTTAGCCTCAAAGGAGGATTAACCATATCCATTGAAACAGATGAAGGCATTATAGAGCTTCAAGACTATCTGAACAGTGAATTTCCAGCAGCAGATATATCTGTCAGGACTTTATCAAGAGCAGGGACTCAATTTGGATTGATTGTTGAAGCTTCTGATGTTGACCCAGATACCCTTGTTAAATCTCTTGAGGAAAAACTTGGAATAGAGAAAGAAGAATATAGTGTTGAGATAATGGGGAGCAGCTTGGGAGCTAGTTTTTTTAAAGAAACATTCAGGGCATTGATTTTAGCATTTGTGTTTATGGGCATTGTTGTATTTATATATTTCAGAGTTCCTATACCTAGCTTAGCTGTTATTTTGGCTGCATTTTCTGATATCATCATAACATTGGCAATTGTGAATGTTCTTGGGATGAAATTAAGCACAGCTGGACTTGCTGCTTTTTTGATGATTATTGGTTATTCAGTTGATACTGATATCCTGCTAAGCACAAGAGTTTTGAAGAGAAAAGAAGGGGAAGTTATTGATAGAGTATTCAGCGCAATGAAAACAGGGCTTACTATGAGCATCACTACAATTGCTGCTGTAACTGTTGCTTTGATTTTTTCAAACTCCGAAGTTCTTAAGCAAATCATGACAATACTACTAATAGGACTACTTGTTGATCTGATCAGTACATGGATACAGAATGCAGGAATATTAAGATGGTATGTTGAAAAGAAAACAAGGAGACATCACGATGGGCAAAACTAAAAAGATATTTACAAATTTTAGAGTAATCCTTGCCCTGGTAATTGTATTGCTGGCTATTATCTCAATACATCCTAATTTTCTTGCAGATGGAGTTGCAATCAGAAATGTTGCTACTAATTCTTCAGCTGCTTTAGCTGGAATAAATAGCCCTAAGCCAACTGCTTCTCCTATGAGTAGGGAGAGAATTATTTCAATTAACAACCAGCTAATAGAAGATTTAGAAGATTATTATGATTTTGAGAATGAACTAAAGGCAAACAGGACAGTTCATGTAAAGACAAACAAAGGATTGTATAAGCTTACTACAAAACATAAGATTGAGACAACTATCCTCAATGAAACTAAACTGCAGAAAATTACAGAAGAAGTCTTTGATGAAGAACTTAATAAAACAGTCAATAAGACAAAAACGATTTTGGTAAACAAGACAGAGTCAAGGATTGTTGGAGTAGAGGGCTTGGGACTTGGTGTATATGATGCTCCTGTTACAAATATAAGAAAAGGGCTGGATCTGCAAGGAGGAACAAGAGTGCTGCTGCAGCCTGAAGAAGAGCTTACCCGGGATGAAATGGGGTTATTAGTAGAGAATATGAAATATAGGCTTAATATTTTTGGATTAAGCGATGTTATTGTCAGAGAAGCAGGGGATCTAAGCGGGAATCAATATGTGCTTGTTGAGATTGCAGGAGCAAAAGAAGAGGAAGTCAAGGAATTGCTTGCAAAACAAGGAAAGTTTGAAGCACTCATTGGAAACGAGACAGTGTTCAAAGGAGGAGAGGATATAACTTATGTCTGCAGAAGCGCTGATTGTTCTGGAATAGATCCTGTTTATGGCTGCGGAGCTACAAGTGAAAATCAATGGGTGTGCAGATTCAGGTTTTCAATCTCTTTGAGCCCAGAAGCAGCTAAACAACAGGCTGAATTAACAAAGGATCTGGAAGTTTTGACTGATGAAGGCGGAGATGGTTATTTGAGTGCGAAGCTTGAATTGTATCTGGATAATGCTAAAGTAGATGAATTAAATATTGGAGAGGATTTAAAAGGAAGAGCTGTCACTGATATACAGATTTCTGGAAGTGGTGCTGGAGCAACACAGCAGGAAGCTGTATCCAATTCTCTTATAAATATGAAAAGACTCCAGACAATACTTATTACTGGAAGTCTTCCTGTTAAACTGGATATTGTCAAGACAGATGCAATAAGTCCTGCATTTGGAGAGGAGTTTATCAAGAATGCCCTGTTTATTGGAATGCTTGCCATCATATCAGTTGCAGTTGTTGTATTCATCAGATACAGGAGATTAGCGATTTCACTTCCAATGCTTTGCACTTCTGTTATAGAGGTTATTTTGATACTGGGATTTGCATCCATAGTTGGATGGAATCTGGATTTAGCTGCTATTGCAGGTATAATCATTGCAGTTGGAACAGGAATTGACCATCAGATTATCATTACAGACGAGATTTTAAAAGGAGATAAGACAAGCGATATATTCGACTGGAAAAAAAGGGTAAAGAATGCATTTTTCATAATAATGGCTGCTTATCTGACAACATTAGTTGCTATGCTTCCATTGTGGTTTGCAGGAGCTGGATTGCTGAAAGGTTTTGCATTAACAACCATAGTAGGAGTTTCAATGGGAGTATTTATCGCAAGGCCTGCTTATGCAGCTGTAATCGAAATATTATTAAAACAATAAGTTTTAATTAATTAAAATGAAGAAAAAAGACAATGAAAGCAAAAGCTTTCAAGCCTTTTTTCAAACCATAAGAAGAGGTGGATAGTTTGAAAAAAGAGGTAATAATCATATCCCTTGGAGGAAGTGTAATTGTTCCTGATAATATAGATGTTAAATTCTTAAAGAAATTTAGAGCATTAATTAAAAGTTACTCAAGAAAATACAAGTTTGTCCTGATAACTGGAGGAGGGAAGACCTGCAGAAGATATTTGGCTGCAGCTGCCAATGCTGCAAAGCTTTATGCAGAAGATCTGGATTGGCTTGGAATCCATGCAACAAGGCTTAATGGCCATTTGCTAAGAACAATATTCAGGGATGTTGCATATCCAAAGGTCATTAGAAATCCTACTAAAAAGGTCAAGTTTGACAAAGTGCTGATTGCAGCTGGATGGAAGCCAGGAGCAAGCACTGATTATGATGCTGTGCTGCTTGCTAAAAACTTTAAAGCAAAGACTGTAATCAATATAACAAATGTTGACTGGCTGCATGATAAGGACCCTAAGAAATATAAATCTGCTAAGAAGATAGAAAAGATTGACTGGAAAGGTTTCAAGAAAATAATTGGAGATAAATGGATACCTGGAATGAATACTCCTTTTGACCCAGTTGCTACAAAGATTGCTCAGAGAGAAAAGATGAAATTGATCTTGATCGGAAAAAAACTGGGAAATCTTAAAAAGTTTTTGGATGGAAAGAAGTTTGCAGGCAGTGTAATCGAAAATTAAATCCTGACTTCTGTCTCTTCTAATCTCAGAAGTTTATTCCATGTGTCATCAATGTGTTTTTGTATTTCTGCTATCTCTATTTTATTCAAGTGCTTGAATCTTCCCTGGAGCAATAAGTATCTATCAACAGGTATTGGGTTTTCTGGTTTTTGTGTAAACTTTAAAACTCCATTTTCAATCTCATAAAGAGGAGTTGTCTTTGATTTGTAAGCAAGCTTTGCAAGCTCAATTGTGATGTTGCTTGGGATTTTCCATCCTGGGACGCAGGGAGTATAAACCTGGATATAAGCAGGGCCTTTGTGTTCAATACCTTTTTTTACTTTTTTGTAAAAGTCAATTGGGAATGCAATGTTTGCAGTAGCAACATAGACATTTTCACTATGTCCTGCGATTATGAAAGGCATGTTCTTTTTCCATTCAACTTTTCCATGGATCAGTTTTCCTGCAGGGGATGTTGTTGTTGCTGCGTGCTGCGGAGTTGCTCCTGATCTTTGAATTCCAGTGTTCATATATGCTTCATTATCATAGCAGACATAGCAGAAATCATGGTTACGTTCCACTGCCCCGCTTAGTGCCTGCAGACCAATATCAAATGTTCCACCATCTCCTACTAAAACCAATACATTTGTGTCTGAGCCTTGTTTTTTTAATGCAGTTGCGATTCCTGATGCTACGGCTGCTGCATTTTCAAATAAAGAATGTATCCAAGGAACCTTCCATGCTGTTTGAGGATATGGAGAGGTTACAACTTCCATGCAGCCAGTTGCAGCCACAACTATTGTGTTTTTGCCTGCTGCTTTTATTGCGTGTCTTACAGCAAGCACACTGCCGCAGCCAGCGCAAGCCCTATGGCCTGAAGCTATTAGCTCCTCTTCTGGCATGCCAGCTATCAGTTTTTCATTACTTTTTATTTCTTTTTTATTTTCTTCTTCTGGCATTATTGCATCAACCACTCTTTAATCGGATTTTTTGATTTTGAGGTTTTATCGATTGCTGTTTTTATTGTGTTTGGTGTAACATCTCTACCGCCCAAACCAACAATATAACTGTCAGCTCTTGTTTTGCAGTCTTTTAACACTGCTTTTATTTCTGAATATACTGCCCCTTCCTGCCCTAATGAGATATTTCTGTCAAGAACAGCAATTGCTTTGAGATTTTTTGTTGCGTCAAGAATATCAGCTTCAGGGAAAGGCCTAAATGTTTTTATCTTAATCAATCCAACTTTCCTGCCTTTTTTTCTTAGTTCATCAACAACATCTTTTGTTGTTGAGCAGATTGTTCCCATTGCAACAACTGCAATATCAGCATCTTTTGTCTTGTATGCTTCAATCAATCCATTTCCATAGGTTCTTTTGAATCTTTTTAGGAATTCTTGCTGGACTTGTTTTATCACTGTTAATGCTTTTTGCATTGCTTGCTGCTGCTGAAGCTTGAAATCCATATATGAATTTGGATAGCCAATCGGGCCCATTGTTAATGGTTTTTTTGGGTCAAGTGTGAATAATGGTTTGTACGGCGGAAGGAAAGAATCAACTTCTTTTTGCTCTGGAATTTGTGCTGGCTCATAGACATGGGTTAATGTAAATCCATCCAAACAGACCATTGCTGGCAGCATTATATCCTTGTTTTCAGCAACTTTGAAAGCCATTATCATTGTGTCTAAAGCTTCCTGGGCAGATTCAACATAGAACTGTATCCATCCAGAATCTCTTGCAGAGATTGAATCCTGATGGTCATTCCAGATATTGATTGGAGCTGACAATGCCCTGTTAGCTACAGCCATTACAACAGGAAGCCGTAATCCTGATGTTGCGAATAAAACTTCATGCATCAACGCAAGCCCCTGGGATGCTGTTGCTGTAAATGTCCTTGCTCCTGCTGCCTGAGCTCCCTGGCAAGCTGATAAAGCAGAGTGTTCTGATTCAACATCAACTAATTCACAGTCCATTTTTCCATCATAGACAAAATTAGCAATTTTTTCTGGGATATGGGTCTGAGGAGTGATAGGATAGACTGCAATTACATCTGGCTTGCAAAGCTTTGCCCCAATCGCTACTGCTTCTGATGCTTCTATAACTTTTTTTATCATTTTCTTTGAAAATTATAAACCTTATTCGCTTTGCTCATAAGTTTTATCATATTTTAATTACCTTTTTTTCTGGTTCTTTTACTTCTTCCTTTTTTTCTTCAATCTCTTTCCTGACTTCTTCAACTTTTTCTTTAACTTCTTCTTTCTCTTTTTCTTCTGGTTTTCTTTTTTGTAATTTAAACAAATATTTTATTCCGTATTCAATTCCTGTCAGGACTGCTCCAAATACAATTACAAGCAAAACTATCTGCGTAATCCAGTTAAGGAAACTACAGCTATCTATGTCAGTCAGCCATACATTCATGCATGAAAACCATCCATGAGTCATTGCGCCTTTTATTGAAAAATACAATGATAGGATAATACTTATTACAAGATTTATTTTAATCAGAGTTTTTTTATCCATCTTTTCACCTTATTTCTCTTCTTTTACCATCAAACTTTTAAGAAAAGTTTGACCAAAACATGTGCGACCTACGCTCACTTTGTTCACTAGGTCCCACGATTATTTTTCCTCCTTGACCATTTTAATGCATTTTACAGGACACTGCATTGCACAGATTCCGCAGCCTTTGCAATAATCATAATCAATAACAGCTGTTCCATCTTTTTTGTCCATCTTGATTGACATGTCTGGACAGAATTGCCAGCAGATTCCGCATTTTATACATTGGTCTCTATTGACCTCAGGTCTTAAACTACGCCAGCTTCCTGTTTTGTTTTTTATGCTTGAACCTGGCTCTTTTATCACAGCTCCAATATCCATTGGCAATTTTTCTTGTTTTTTAGGACTCATTTTAATTTATTATAAACTTCTTTTATTGCTTGTTTATTCAAATCAATCAGTTTTTGTTTTCCTTCAAATCTTTGTTCAACACCCTTGTATAATGATTCCAGTGAAACTAGCTTTGTTGCTGCTGCAAATGCTCCCAGCATTGCTGTATTGACAATATCCCTGCCAAAGAGCTTTAGTGCAACAGTTGATGCATCTGCTGTGTGCACTTCAAAGTTTTTAATCCCTAATTTTTTAACTGGTTGGCTTGTATTTATAATCACAATACCTTTTTTCTTCAGACCTTCTATTACGTCGATATCTTTCATTAAAGATGGATCCAGCACAATAACTATATCTGGCGTATAGATCTGGGAGCGAATTCCAAAACACTGCTCTTTTGAAATACGAGTGAAGGAGAATGATGGGGCGCCTCTACGTTCAACACCAAAAGTGGGCATTGCCTGGACTACTGGATAGCCTTGTTCAAATGCAGCTATTGCCAGTATTTGGGAGAATGTAACTGCTCCCTGGCCTCCACGTCCAATACACTTGATTTCAATCATAAGCTTGATTATATATAGTGTGTATTTAAGTTTTTTGGTAGTATATTTAGCTAAGCTAAATATTGAACCTCTCCATTTACTGCAGCACTTATGCCCTCCCCTCTAGCAGTAAGGTTTAAATAGGCTATAGAGTTATTTTTGGAATATGGGATTTGAGAAGTATTATAATCAAAATCTTGAGGAAACCAAGAAAAAGCTTAGAGAAGCTGTAAAATTTGATGATTTTATAGTTCAAGCTATAAATAACATAGATGAAATCAATAGAATTGCAAATACTTTGGTCAAAAGGCTTAGAGAATGGTATGAATTCTATAATCCAGAGTTTTCAAGAAGTATTTTTGATCATGAAAAATTTGTAGAAGCAATCATTTCTGGAGAAGTGAAAAAAGAAACAGATTCCATGGGAGCAGAGCTTAGCAAGGAAGATATGGCTGCTGTGTTGAATCTAGCTGAAGAGATTGATTCTTTGTATAAATTAAAAGAAAAACAGGAAGAATATCTGGAAAAACTGATGCAGAAGAATTGCCCAAATATAGCAGCTGTTGCTGGATATCTGATTGGAGCAAGGCTTATTGCAATTGCCGGAGACTTGAAAAGATTAGTAAGATTTCCTGCCTCTACTGTTCAATTGCTTGGAGCTGAGAAAGCACTTTTTAGGCATATGAAAACAGGAGCTAGAGCCCCTAAATATGGAGTTATCCATGAACATCCTTTGGTTACAGGGGTTGGGATGAAAGATAAAGGAAAAGTGGCAAGAGGATTAGCTGATAAAATTTCTATTGCATCAAAGATTGATTATTTCAAAGGAGAATTTATTGGAGATGAATTGAGGAAGAAATTGGAGGAGAGATTTAAATGTTTAAAGTGATTATTTTTGATTTATGGAGTACTTTGGCTTATAAGAAAAAACGAAAAGGAAGCACTAAATCGCTATGGAAAGAGACAGGTAAGAAGTATAGTTATAGAAAAATGATTAAGACATATGAGAAAATATTTCAGTTGGGTAGCTCTAGCAATTTTGAAGAAAAATATAAGAGGATGTTAGATGAATTGAAGATACCCTATACTGAAGAATTGATTAAAAGATATGCCTTCTATAGAAGAACGTTAGAATCCAAACGCTATGTTTACAAATATGCAGTACCTCTTTTGAAAGAATTGAAAAAGAAAGGTTATAAGATAGTTGTTTTATCAAATACGACTCGTGCTCATGGAAGCAAAATTATGAAATCTGAATTAAGCAATTATGTTAATAAATTCTTTTTCTCTTATGATATTGGCTCAATAAAACCAGATTTGAAGAACTTTAAAGCTGTATTATCATATTTTAAAGTAAAACCATCGGGAGCTTTAATGATTGGAGACAGTTATCCTGATGATGTTGTTCCTTCAAGAAAATTAGGGATGGACGCCATACATTTTCATAATGGAAGACAGCTGAGAAAGGAGTTGAAGGAGATGAAGATTTTATGACTGAAGAAATGGTTGATGTTGTGGATGAGAATGATAATGTTATAGATACTGTCACAAGGAAAGAGATGAGGCAGAAAAATCTGAAACATAGAAGCACATTTATTCTTGTATTTAATTCAAAAGGAGAGATTTTAGTTACTAAAAGAACAGATACTAAAGATGTTTATCCTGGATTATATGAGGTTTGCCATGGAGGAACTGTAGAGCATGTGGAGACATTTGATGATAATGCTAAGAAAGAGATGGAAGAAGAATTAGGAATTAAAAATCCTAAATTAGAATCTCTTTTTACTTTTTCGTATAAAGATGAAGTGCAGAATTGTATTGGAAAAGCGTATAAATGTATTTATGATGGAGAGCTAGTTTTGCAGGAAGAAGAAGTTGTATCTTTTGAATGGATATCAATTGATGAAGTAAAAAAGAAAATTGAAGAAAATTCAGAAAAATTTTGTACAGATGATGTTTATGCTTTGAGAAGGTATTTGAAAAAATGAAACAAGGCAGATTTAAAGGAGTTTTTGAACAGAGAAAAGGAAGAAGGAATAATATTTTAACTAGAAATCTGACTCCTGGAAAGACTGTCTATGATGAATTGCTGGTTAGGGAAGGAAAAAATGAATACAGAGAATGGAATCCTAAAAAGAGCAAATTAGGGGCTGCTATTTTGAAAGGTATCAAGGAAATAGGGATTGAAGAAAATTCTGTTGTTTTGTATCTAGGAGCTGCTTATGGAACTACTGCTTCGCATGTTTCTGATATTGTCGGAAAAAAAGGATTTGTTTTTGCTCTTGATTTTGCACCTAGAGTAATGAGAGATATGGTTTTTGTCTGCGAAGAAAGGAAAAACATGGCTCCAATGTTTTTTGATGCAAACAAGCCAGAAGAATATAAAGACAAGATGGTTAAAGAAGTTGATGTTGTTTATATGGATATTGCGCAGAGAAACCAGACTGAGATTTTTTTGAAGAATGTTGATATGTTTTTGAGAAAGGGAGGATACGGATTGCTGGCTCTAAAGGCAAGGAGTGTAGATGTTACAGCACAGCCAAGGAAGATATTTGAGAGTGTGAGAAGGGAGTTAGAAAAACATTTAAAGATAATTGATTTTAAGATATTAGAACCCTTTGAAAAGGATCACTGCATGTTTGTGTGCAAAAAAGGAGGTTAAAATGGGAATATTAAGAGGTATAGTGAGAATAGCAACATTTGGAATATTTGGAAAGAAAAGAAGTCCAGAAGAATTAGCTTTGAGAAGAAAAGTAGAAATAGGGAAAGAAGAAAAGGATAAAGAAAAATTAGAAAAGCTAAAGACAAATTTGGTTAAAAAATAATAAATTATATATATAAGTTCTGCAATCTGTATCTATTATGCACCTTAGCGTATCATTAGGACATAGAATGTTTAGGATTCTATTAGTGTCCACTGGGTGCTATACAAAACCATCTATGTGGTAGGAACTCAATCACAATCCTGGGTTCTTGCAACATACGACTTCTAAAATCTAACTTAATTGAAGTTAATGTGCTTGAACCTTGAGATAAAAACAAACAAAATGTGAAATGTCCGTAAAAATCCTGAAAAAGGATTTTCGGACATTGAAAACAAGAGGTGTTTTCAATGAAACAAGCACAAATACAAAACGAAGATGCATTATGCATCGTATGCCGAGAGGCAATAACAAATCCCTTATGCCCAGAATGCCTGGCAAAAGAAGTAGGGGAGTGGCTGAGATATAGGATTCCATCCCTGGCAGGAGAGTTTACATGGCCTAGGTATGAAACAGGAGTCAAATGCATCAAATGCGGCAGCCATATGGGTATTTGTGCGCATTGCTATCTTAAGGATATCTATGACTCAATGTGGGAAATAACTCCTATGCTTGCAGCAGAATTCCTAGAGACATTTGATTTTGGATTAAGAAGAGAATTGCTTTAATCCTAGTGTAATTACTGGGGTAAAAATTAATTTTTACCCTTTTTAAAGTTGAGCAGAGCTCAACAGACTTTGAGGAAATCCTCAAAGTTTATTTTTTCTTTTTTTTGTAGCTAGCGATAGCTTTTTTTAGAGCTTCTTGCGCTAGAACAGAGCAATGGAGTTTTATTGGAGGGACAGAACCCATCTTTTTTACAACATCCCTGCTTGTTATCTTTAGGGCTTGGTCTAGGGTTTTTCCTTTCACTAATTCGCATAAGAAATCAGTTGATACGATTGCAGCAACGCAGCCATAAGTAAGGAAGGATATATCTTTTATTATTTCCTTACCTTGTTTATTTTTTTCAACTTTGATGAAAACCTTCATTATATCTCCACATTTTACATTACCAACCTCTCCAATACCCTCTGCATGTTTTATTTCTCCTGCAAATTTTGGATGCTGGAATCTGTTTAATATTCTTTTAGAATACATCTATAGCACCTTTTTCATCATTTTTGTCAATGGAGATATTTTTCTCAGTTTTTTTATTGTTGCTTTGATTTCTTTTAATGCAAAGTCTAATTCCTGTTTTGTTGTGAATTTGCTTATACTGAATCTTAATGAGCCATGAGCTCTTTCTGGATTTTTTTCCAAAGCCATTATGACATGAGAAGGCTCTAAAGTATGGGATGAGCAAGCAGAGCCTGTTGACGTGCAGATTCCTTTTGCATCTAAGAATGAACCAATTGATTCTCCTTCAATGTATCTGAATGAGACATTTACGTTGTTGCACAATCTTTTATCTCCTTTTGGACCATTTAGTCTTGTGTCTGGGATTTTGAGCAGTTCTTCAATAAAATAATCTCTTAGCTCTGTCATCTTTTTGATATGGGAAGATCTTGCAATCTTTACTGACTTTGCAAATCCTACAATGCCTGGAATGTTTTCTGTTCCTGATCTGAAATTTCTTTCCTGTCCACCACCATGAGTTATATTTTGTATTTTTGTGCCTTTCTTAATATATAATGCGCCAACCCCTTTTGGACCATGTATTTTATGAGCATTTAATGTGATTAAGTCTGCTTGTTTTGTTGAGAGATTTGTTTTTGTGTATGACTGGCATGCATCTGTATGAAACAGGACTTTGTGTTTTTTGCAGACTTTGTAAATAGCATCTAAATCCTGGATTGTTCCTATTTCATTATTGCCGTGAATTATAGAAACTAAGATTGTGTCTTCTTTGATCAGTTTTTCCAGAAAAACTGGGGAAATTAATCCTTTTTTATCAACAGGACAGTAGGTTATTTTCCATCCATTCTTTTCAAGATATTTACAAGTATTAAGAACACAATCATGCTCTATTTTTGAGATTATGATATGGTTGCCTTTGTGTTTGTTTGCAAAAGCAATTCCTTTTATTGCTAAATTATTTGATTCTGTTCCACCTGATGTAAATATTATTTCATTGTCTTTTGCACTGATTGATTTTGCTATTGTATGTCTGGATTCTTCTAAAGCTCTTTTTGCTTCTATTCCTTTATGATGAGTTGAGGAAGCATTTCCATAAACTTTTGAATGATACAATTCCATAGCTTTGACTACTTCAGGGTCTACTTTTGTAGTTGCGCCATTGTCTAAGTATATAGTCTTATTCATCTTTTTTTCCTAATAATCTTGGGTCTATACTGCAGCAGTCATTCCATGCTTCGCAATGAGGACAGCGTTTTATCTCTGTTGACATTGGTTTTTTGCAGCTTATGCAGCAGTATTTATTGTCCAAGTCAATTCCTAGTTTTTTTAGAAAGTTTTTCATCTTATTTTCCTCTTGCTTTACAATCTTTGCAGCAATATCTTGCAACATGCCTGCTTACTAACTTCATCAAAGGAACCATTGTTTCTTTGTTTAATGAATATATTCTCTTTTTTCCCTGCTTTTTTACATCAAGGAAATGACAATCAGCAAGACATTTTAGATTATGGGATATCTTGCTTTGCTCTTCTTTTAAAGCATTGCAGATCTCTGTAACAGATTTTGGTTTATCTTGAAGTGTTTCAAGAATCTTTAATCTAGTCTTGTTTGCAATTGTCTCAAAAAATACATTAAATGAATGACATTTCATATGAAATGCTATTCATATATAGTTTATAAATATTGTGGTTTTTATAGGTTAAATTTATATATATTATTAAGTAAACTCCTATTATGTTTAAGATATACAACACATTATCAAGGAAAAAAGAAGAATTCAAGCCAATTAACAAAGGCAAAGTAGGGATGTATAGCTGCGGTCCTACTGTTTATAATTATCCTCATATTGGAAATTACAGAGCTTATATTGTTGCTGATCTGCTTAAAAGATATCTTTTGTATAAGAAATTTAAAGTAAAGCATGTCATGAACATCACTGATGTTGATGACAAGACAATAAGAGATTCTCAGAAAGAAGGAATTAGCTTAGGAGATTTTACAAAGAAATATACAGAAGCATTTATGGAAGATTTGAGCACATTAAATATTGATAAAGCTGATAAATTTCCAAGAGCAACTGGGCATATCAAAGAGATGGTTGCAACTGTCAAGAAACTGCTTGACAAAGGAATTGCCTACAAAGGAGATGATGGATGCATTTATTATTCTGTTTCCAAGTTCAAGGATTATGGAAAATTAGCTAAGATTAAAGTCAAGGAATTAAAAGCAGGAGCCAGAGTCAAGCAGGATGAATATGAAAAAGAATCTGCTTCTGATTTTGCTCTTTGGAAAGCATGGGATAAAGAAGATGGAGATGTTTTTTGGGAAACAGAAATAGGAAAAGGAAGACCTGGCTGGCATATTGAATGTTCAGCAATGAGCTCAAAATATCTAGGAGAGCAGTTTGATATCCATACAGGAGGAATTGATCTGATATTTCCTCATCATGAGAATGAGATTGCGCAGGCAGAAGGGGCCAGCGGAAAGAAGCCTTTTGTAAAATATTGGGTCCATAATGAATGGCTGCTTGTTGAAGGAAAGAAGATGAGCAAAAGCCTTGGAAATTTCTTTACTTTAAGAGATATTCTGGATAAAGGATATGATGCAATGGCTATAAGGTATGTTTTATTAGCAACACATTACAGGCAGCAGATGAATTTTACTTTTAAAGATCTGGATGCTGCTAAAAGTGCTATCCAGAGATTAAATGATTTCATGTTAAAGCTGGATGAAGCTTCTGGAGACAAGGATTTGAAAGAAATCAGGGAACTGATTGATGTTACTAGGGCCAAGTTTGAGAAAGCAATGGATAATGATATGGAGATTTCAGAAGCATTGGCTGCTGTTTTTGAATTTGTAAGAAGCGTCAATAAATTGAAGTTGAGTGCAAAAGATGCTGATAAAGTCAAGAAGCTGATGCTTGAACTTGATTCTGTTTTAGGTTTGGAATTAAGTGAAGTTGAGAAAGAAGAGCTTTCTGAAGATATTGACGAATTGGTCAAGAAAAGAGAGAAAGCTCGGGCAAAGAAAGACTGGGCTACTGCTGATTCTATCAGAGATGAATTAAAAGAAAAAGGCATAATCCTTGAAGATACTCCTCAAGGCATTAGATGGAAAAAAATAAAATAATTTTTATGCGCTTTGGTAAACATTTGCATCAATGAATTCTTTATCTGCCCATTCATCAATTGGAATACAAAGTATATCTTCTAAATTTTCTTCAGGTATTCTTCTATTTTTATTCTCGTCTTCATTAAGAAAACCCATTCTTTGTTCTATTGATTTTACAGCAGGGTCATAATTGAATCCTGCTTGTTCATATGCGCTGAAAGCAATTCCTACAGGAACATTATTTCCTGCAGCTAAAAGCTTAACTGCGCTCTTGCCTTTTTCTCCTAATGGCAATACTTGTATGTTCTTTTCATCTTCTGTAAGTCTAGATAAGAAGTTTTCTGAATCTTTTAATCCAATCTTTTCTTTTTCAGCAAATCGAGCAATTCTCCCATTTGGATGATATACTCTGATTTCTTTCTTTTTATCTGCTTTTACTATATATCCATTATCCTGTAAATAAATCATAGCTTTATTAAATGAAAAAGCATTATTTCTAGCTTTTTCAAAATAATCTAATTGTCCATCTTCTTTTATCTGGAAAGCGCTTTCATAATCTGTAATGATAGACATTCCAGGTTTGTACATTATTGGTTTAACCATTTTTTTATCTCCCTCAACTATATAATGTATATACATAGGAGGGGTTTATTTAAAAGGTTTATGGATTTTAAGCTAAAATTCCTATTTTTAAATCTTCAGAAATATCAACATCTGCTTTGCCTTCAAATTTAATCTCGTCTGCTCTTGTTGTTGATTTTAAGTCATCTAAGAAAGGCTCTAGAGATTTTTTATCCTTTGTCTTGATTATCAGTTTTTTGATCTCTTTTCCTAATGAGATATTGCTGTCTGCTTTGAGTTTTCTGACTGCTATGATAATATTAACTGCTAAATCTCCTGCTGATTCTGTTTTTTTGTCTGCTAGCTTTGCATCATATTTTGGCCAGTCTGTTAGGTGTATTGATTTTGATTTATCAGCAAAATAAAGATGGAAGATTTCTTCTGTAAAATGAGGGGTGATTGGAGCCATCAGTTTTAAGCAGGTTAAAACTCCATTGTATAAAGCGAATTGTGCTGATTGTCTTGATTCTTTTCCACGCTTGTCTGGATTGTATAACCTGTCTTTTGCAATCTCCAGATAATTGTCGCAAAGAGTCTGCCAGAAGAATTTTTCAGTGTCTGCCTTTGTTCTTGAAAATTCATATTTTTCAAATGATTCTGTTGAAGTTTTTATCAGATTATTTAATTTTATCAAAAACCATCTGTCAAATGCTTCTAATTTTGGTTTTGTTTTTTTGTAATCTTCTAAGTGCATTATAGCGAACTTAGATGCGTTCCAAAACTTTGTTATGAATTTCTGTCCTGTTACTAAATCTTTTTCCTGGAATGGCAGATCTTCTCCTAGTTTTGAGCCTGCTGCCCAGAATCTTAGGCAATCTGCAGAGTATTTGTCAATCATAACTTGAGGTTCAATAACATTACCTTTTGATTTGCTCATCTTTTTTCCATGAGGATCTAAAGCCCAACCAGAGATGACGCAGTCTTTCCAAGGATTTTTTTTGTTGTGGAGTTGGCTCTTAACTACTGTGTTGAAAAGCCAGAAGCTGATGATATCGTGAGCTTGAGGACGCATTGTCATTGGGTATAATTTATCGTACATTTCTGGAACTAATGATGCTGCTATCTGCGGAGTTAAAGATGAAGTTGCCCATGTATTGATTATATCTTTTTCTGGGATTATCTTTTTTCCTTTGCATTTTGGGCATTGTTTTACTGGCGGAGCATCTTCTGTTGGGTCAACTGGCAAAGAGTCTTCTTTTGCTAATATAATTTCATCACAATCTTCACAATACCATACTGGGAATGGAATTCCATAAGGCAGTTGTCTTGAGATGCACCAATCCCACTGCAATCCTTTAACCCAGTTTTCATATCTGTTTCTCATATGCTCTGGATACCAATTTAATTCTTTTCCCCACTTTAGCATATCTTTTTTTAGGTCTAGATATTTTATGAACCATTGTTTTGAATGAATGAATTCAATTGGAGTTCCGCATCTTTCATGGGTGTTGACTGCATGAGTAATTGGTTCTTGTTTGATTAGTAAGTTACTTTCTTTCATGTCTTCTATGATTGCTTTTCTTGCTTCTTCTATTTTCATACCTTTGTATTTTCCTGCTAATTCTGTCATTCTTCCCTGCTTGTCTATAGCTTCTCTGATTGGAAGCTTGTGTGCTTTTTGCCAGTCTGCATCTGTTGAATCTCCAAATGTGCAGCACATTACAATTCCTGTTCCTTTTTCAGGGTCTGCTTTTTCATCTTCCAGAATTGGAACTTCATAATCAAATACAGGAACTTTTGCTGTTTTTCCTTTTAGTTTTTGATAACGTTTGTCTGTTGGATGATAGAAAACAGCAACACAAGCTGACAATAGTTCTGGCCTGGTTGTTGAAATGATTAAGTCTTTTTTATCTGTTTTGAAAACAATATCATTGAATGCAGAATGAATATCCTTGTCTTCACATTCAACTTGTGAGATTGCTGTCTGGCATTTTGGGCAGTACATTGCTGCTGCTTCTGTTCTGTATTCTCTTCCTGCTTTGTAAAGGTCTATAAAAGATTTTTGAGATATTTTTTGGCAGTGCTCATTTATTGTTGTGTAGAACATGTTGAAATCACAGCTCATTCCAATCTTTTTCCAGTCTGCAATATATTTTGGCCTTAATTCTTCTTTTAATGTTTTCAAAACTAATTTTGTGAATTCTTTTCTTGACATATCATTTGCTCTTACATGTTTTTCTTTTTCAATCAATAATTTTGTTGGCAAACCGTTATCATCAGTGCCAAAAGGATAGAAGACATTATTTCCTGACATTCTTTTGAATCTCACAATGAAATCTTGTTGGCTGTATGAGAATGAATGTCCGAGATGCATTTTTCCAGAAACTGTTGGAGGAGGAGTATCTACACTATAAATAGGAAGTTTTGATTTCTTGTCAAAAGCAAATATATTGTTTTTCTCCCAATACTTCTGCCATTTAGTTTCCACTTCTTTTGGGTCGTAGTGTTTTGGTAATTGCATATAGCTTTATTTTAGAAGAATGATATTTAAAGGTTGTGGAAAGATGGAGTATGACTTTTAGAGTAAGCTTTAAATAGATTTAACCTTTTGTTTTATAAAATGGAAGTAACATCACAATTCGCATTAATTGATCCTGAAAAAATAGGATTTGATGAAAAAAACCCCCGTGGTGAAGATAAAGATAAAATAGAGGCTGACGATGAATTTAAGAAATTGTTAGTTTCAGTTAAAGAACACAATATTTTGGTTCCTTTGATAGTAAGAAATAGTTCTGGTAAAAAACCTTATAAACTAGTAGATGGAGAAAGGAGATTAAGAGCAGCTTTAAATACAAAAAAGAAATTAGTCCCTGCCCATATTCTTGATGATGATGAAGTGGATGGAAGAATTCTTGCTTATAATGTTCATATGCTTAGAAAGCAATGGGGTAAGGTGTCAGAGATAAATTCTATTAAAGAAATTAGAGACGAGTTGAAAAAGAAGCATAAGAATATTAGTGGGGTTGAATTATTCAGAAAATTGCTAGAGGTTACAAACCATAAGAAACATGAATTGGTAGACTTGTTAATTCTTTTGAAATATGGTGATGATATTATTGAAAAAGTACAAAATCAAGAATTAGCTATGAGTTATTTAATCCAAATAGATATGAGTTTTATCTCTCCATTTAAAAGAGAGTTCCCCCAATTATATAAAAGTTATGGAGATAAGAATCTAAGAAAAATTCTTGTAAAAAAAGCTGAACATGGAAAACTTGGGTCTACACGTTATTTAATGGATAATGTGGTGGAGCTGTTTCGAGATAAAGAAAATAAGACCAAATTTAAAAATTCCATTAAAAAATTCTTGGATAAGGGAGATGAAGATATTCGCGATACTGTTGAGAATTTTAAAGTAAAAACAAAACCCAAAAAAACAACAACTCGAAAAACAACTAAAAGTACTAAAGTTTCAACTAAATCAAAAAAAAGCACAAAAGTTCCAAAACCATTAGATCATAAATCTCAATTGGTTGAGCTTGAAGCAAAAATCATTCAAGATAATGTTTTTGATTTATTATTCAATTATTTAAAAGAGTCTGTAATTGAATTTGAAAAACGTACAAAGATGAAATTTAGTAATGAAAAAGATTTACAAAATTTTATTTATTCAATTCTTAGGTCTTTATTTTCTTCTATAGAGTTTGAGGACCCTACTGAAAAGATGTGTGAGAGAAGTAATAGACTTGACTTTGTTATAAAGGACCACAGAATAATCATAGAAGTGAAATTCGTAAGAGATAAAGCCCACGCTAAAAATATTTATAAAGAATTGGCAGAAGATTATCCAAAATATTTGAACTCTCCATATGGAGAGAATATAATCAATTATATTTATGACCCTGGAAAAAATTTAACTAATCACTCACAATTTAAAAAACATTTAGAAAAATTATTACCTAAAGCTAACCATTATATTCAATAAAAGATGAGTTTAATACAAAAAAAGAATAAAATACTTCTAGTAGAACCAGAATTTCCAATTCCTACTAAAAGTAAAAATCATTCTAATTTTCTCCCAATTGGCCTTTTAAAATTGGCAACATATTATAGAAAAAAAGGAAATAAAATTAAACTAAACAGAGGAAATCATCCAGCAGGTTTTTATCCAGATAGGATACTTATAACGTCTTTATTTACTTATTGGGCTGACTATGTAAAAGAAACAGTCCAATATTATAGAAAGATATATCCTAAATCTAAGATCGAAGTTGGTGGGATTTATGCAACCCTCATGCCAGAACATTGTAAGGAGCATACTGGATGTGATAAAGTATTTCTAGCTCAACATAAAGGAGCAGACGCTTGTTTTCCTGCATATGATTTAGTGGATGTAGATTATCAAATTATCCATGGTATGAGGGGGTGTACTAATAAATGTCCTTTTTGTGGTATATGGAAACTCGAACAAAAAAATTTCAAAAATATAAAACAAATTAAAAAAGAAATTTGCTCTAATCACATCATATTTTATGATAATAATATGCTTGTAAATCCTTATATTGAAGAAATTCTAGAAATGTTAGCTATTACTAAATACAAAGAGAGGGTTATACATTGTGAATGTCAAAGTGGTTTTGATGGCAGGGTTTTAATGCAAAAGCCATATTTAGCAAAAATGCTAAAGAAATCTCGTTTTGAAAATATACGGGTAGCGTGGGATTTCCCCTATAATGAAGATTCTGTAAGGATGGTCGAAAGCTGGATCATGCTGTTAGAAAATGCAGGATACAAAAGGAATGAAATATTCGTTTTTATGATTTATAATTGGAAATATGATTATACTCAATTGGAACGTAAAAGAGCTAAATGTTTTGAATTAGGAGTTCAAATTGCAGATTGTAGATATAGACCGTTAAATCAAACATTTGATAAATATAATCCAAGAACAAAAAAACAAACTTCTAAAGATTATTACATTCATCCTAATTGGACTGATGCAAGTATTAGACAATTTAGAAGAAATGTACGAAAACATAATATTTGTATTAGGTATAAAATTTCATGGGATAGGTATGACCCAACACTTGAAAGATTGAATTCTCGGAAAAGATTAATACAATTAGAAGTTAAAAATATCACATAAATTGATGATGGCACTGGTCACTGGACATCGCCCCGTAAAGTATTTAAATGAGATCTTTCTTTTATATAATATGAGAAAAAAGGGGAACATTAAATTCTATACCTTTGTAAAATGGGCTGGGGGAAAGCGGCAACTTTTAGAACAGTTTGAAAGTCTTTTTCCAAAGAAAATAAACAGATACTTTGAACCTTTTATTGGTGGAGGGGCTGTAACTTTACATATTCTTAGAAATTATAAACCAAAAGAAATTTTGATTTCAGATATTAATGAAGAATTAATTAATTTTTATAAGGTTGTTCAAAATAATGTTGAAGAATTAATTGTCCTACTTAAAAAATACAAAAAGAAACATAACAAAGATACATATTATAAAGTTAGAGCAGAAGATTCTCAATTACTTTCAGATTTATCAAGAGCAGCAAGATTTCTTTATTTGAATAGGACTTGTTTTAATGGGCTTTATAGGGTTAATTCTCATGGGG
>JAAOYC010000046.1 GCA_018221125.1 Candidatus Woesearchaeota archaeon | reverse complement strand
CAACACAGATGCTCAGGATTTATTATACACTACTGCTGACAGAAAAATCCTAATTGGAAAAGACGTAACTCATGGTATGGGGGCTGGCTCAAATCCAAAGCTGGGAGAAGAAGCTGCAAAGGAAAGTGAAGTTGATATCAAGAAAGCTATTGCTGGCGCTGACATGGTTTTCGTAACATGCGGCCTGGGAGGAGGAACAGGAACAGGCTCTGCTCCGATAATAGCTGAAACAGCTGCAAAAGCAGGAGCATTAACAGTTGGAATTGTAACAATGCCTTTCACAATGGAAGGTAATACAAGATATGAAAATGCAGTTGCTGGCTTGGAAAGGATGGAGCAGATTGTAGATACATTGATTGTCATACCTAATGATAAATTATTAGAACTAGCACCAGACTTGCCTCTGCACACAGCATTCAAAGTAGCAGACGAGATTCTTACAAATGCTGTAAAAGGAATTGCTGAGTTAGTGACAAAAGCTGGACTGGTTAATCTTGACTTTGCTGACATAAGAGCAGTGATGAAAAACGGCGGAGTTGCTTTGATCGGTGTTGGAGAATCTGACACTGAAAACAGGGCAATAGAAGCAGTTGAAAAAGCAATCAACAACCCTTTATTAGATGTTGATATTGAAGGGGCTTCTGGCGCATTGATCAATGTTGCCGGCGGAGAAGACATGACTCTTGATGAAGCAAGAAAAGTAGTTGAAACTATTTCTGAACGCTTGAATGATGATGCAAAAATCATCTGGGGAGCGCAGATCTCAAAAGACCTAGACAAGACAATCCGGACAATGCTGGTCATTACAGGAGTAAAATCCCCTCAGATCTTCGGACATGATGTCAGAGTAACTGACAAGAAAAAGCAGGAGATTGAGAGAGAATTAGGCATTGAGTTTGTTTAAACAAACTCATTTTTATTTTTTAATACAAAACTCCAACAACTATTTTATTTCAACTATTCCCTGAACACCAGAATGATCAGAAAGAGCAACTTTTTTTCCTTTTTCTACAGAAACAACAGGTTTTGTAAATTGAAGTGATGCCCTGGAAACCTTCCATTCATGAGGAACAAATATATGGTCAATTCTTTGAGCAGGAGAATTCTTATAATGCCCGTTATCATTTAAATTATTTTTTGGGTCCCAAGTATAATTTTTTCTTTTAGAATCCAAGACATCCAAATAACCTGCTTGTAAAATCATAGTAAAAGTGTCTGTTAACATTGTAGGTCCTGAATTAAAATCTCCAAGAAGGATACTTGGTTCTTTCACATTTTTAGCAAGCTCTAAAACTTGACTTATTTGTTTTATTTGTATTCTTTGTGTTGAACTAGACTCTTGCTTTCGAAACACTGCTCCAGCAGTAAGGCGGACATTAAACAGATTAATAAGTTTTTTATTGAGCATAATTTTCATGTATAAGACACCAGGAGGTATTAGAAATCTTTCTTCAATTGTCTGCGCACTATAAGGAGTAAAATTAAAATCAACAATTTTATATTTAGATAAAAAAAGAAAGCCGTTTTTTCCTTTATATGCAGAATAAGGATAATCTTTTTTCATTTGGTTGATTATAAATTCTTTATCTTTATTACTATACACTTCTTGAAGTGCAATTAT
>JAAOYC010000045.1 GCA_018221125.1 Candidatus Woesearchaeota archaeon | reverse complement strand
TCCAAACATCTTCTCTTTTGGAGGCTTATCCAGTAAATCAGCCAGATTAGTTGCAAAGTTATAAGCCAGGTCTTCCCATAAATCAGCTCTTGCTTCCAGATCTTTATTGAATAATGTTTCAAACTGCGGTTTTTCATGCAGTTTTACTGCATTGTTTAATCTTAATTTTCTTTTGAAATAATCCATATAGGTTTTAACTGCTGTTTTTATTTTGTCATCACTTGTGTAGAATCTTCTCAATAAATTTGCATCTAGGATAGAGCCTCCTAAAATCAGATTTATTTTTACAAAGGCTTCATAGAAAGGGCTGTATTTGTCCTTGGTTAATAATCCCTGATTATTCCAGAACAATGTTTGGCCTGCATAGTCTGTTTTTCTTCTGCAGTTTACATTGTCTATAACATCTTCAAATGCATTAGTGACCATGCCTTCTAATCCTTGTTTTCCGTTTTCTTTTAATCCTCTTGTTATTGCATCCTTTATCCTGTCATGCAGTTTAACTGTATGTGGGCATCCGTATTTGGTTTCTGTCGGGTTTTCCCTGTGCCCTGCTTCGTGCTCTAATATATCTAAAGACAGTTTTTTTTCTGGGTCTTCTACTTTTTTCTTCTTTACAAAAGATTCTGTTTCTTTATCTGGAACTAAGTCCAGGTCTACTCCATAATTCATGAATATTCTTTTGAAATCAAAAGTAATCCCTGCTGAAAAAGAGTTTCCTGAAACCTGGTTTAATTCCAATATAGTTCTGATTAATCCAATCTTGTCTTTTTCTCTATCCAGTTCGTGTTTTAGTTTTATTAGGTCCATTTTATACAGCTTTTTCTTCTAATATTCTTTGAACTAAAGATGATGGGATGGAGTACATTGCAGATATCTTTACATCTGAGGAAAGAATTGCTTCATCAGTTGAGAGTTCGCATATGTCCCAATGTCTTTCACTACTTGAAAGCCCCAATTCTTCAACATAAAGCAATTCTCCATTATGAGAACATAATTTAGTAATATCTTCGCCTATTGGTTCTCTTTCTAGCACTACTTCTTCTTCCAGGGTTTTATGTATGCCATCAATCCTTGCATCATATAGTGTGTTGTCATGGGAGCATAAATCAAGGACAGGACGGGTTAAAACTCTTAATATTCCCTCCTTTAATGCATAAAACACAGCCCCTCCACCATCTACTGCATAAAGTAATTCTCCGTTATGAGAGCATAAAGCATTAACTTTCAGGGTTTCTGATACTTTTTTAGCAGATTCGTCGTCTATATCATAGATTTTATTTTCAGTTCCAGCATATAAATTGCCTTTATGGAAGCATAGTGCTCTAGTTTTCTCTATTTTCAAAGAATTTTCTGGTATTATTTGATGATGATATAGTGTGTCACGTATCCCATAATCTCCTGCATCATATAATCGTATCCCATAAGGTCTTGCATCATATGATTCTACATCCTCAGAGCATAAGTCAGCAACATGCTCTGTTCTATCTGTTATGAATACATCATTTTCTCTTTGTCTAAACAAGAATATTGTTCCACCAGCTGCATAAACCAAACCATTTTCATTTGGAATAATTTCTGGTTCAACTTTTGGTTCTTGTTCTCTAGCTTTTTTTCTAGCTAAATACTTCTGTACTAGTTCTTCATTTGTTTTTCCTTTGTTTATTGTCATTTTTCTAATATTTTTTGAACTATTTCAGGAGGGACTGAGCACATTGCATTTACATGTCCTTTTATTGGGATTTTGCCCTTATGCAACCAACTCCCCTTTATTTGAATTCGATGTATGCCTTCTTTATTATCTCCTGCATAGAGCAGTTCCCCGTTGTGGGAGCATAAAGAACAAATTCGTCCATCGGCTACTCGCAGTTCATTTAAACCTTGAGGATGTGTTCGGATTATTTTACCATAGTTCCCTGCATCAAATAAGTGTCCATCATGAGAACATAGAGCTTGAATGTTAGTGGGTCTTTCTGCTACAACTTCATCAGATAATGTTTTGTATATCTTTCCCTCCTCTCCTGCATCGTATAGTTCTCCGTCATGGGAGCATAAAACATTAACATAGCCCCTCCTTGCTACAACTTCCTCCCCTGTTTGTGCATTGTAAACACCATCGATTTCTCCATAATATAACACTCCATTATGGGAGCATAATGCTGTAGTGTCCCATGCTCTTTCAACTATTATATTACCAGAGAGTGTTTGATTTAAACCTCCCATGTTTATCACATCATATAGTTTTCCTTGATGAACACTTAAAGCATTAACAGTGTTGTATCTTGTTGTTATTTCTACATCATCTTGTTTTTCCCTAAACAGATATATTGTATCGTCAATAGAATAAACCAAGCCATTTTCTCCTTCTACTCTTTCTTCTAAGGCTTCTTGTTTTGGTGCTGGTTTTTCTTTTCTAGCTTTTAACCTAGCTTGATACTGTCTTACTAATTCTTCATTTGTTTTTCCTTTGTTTATTGTCATTTTGGTGATATCCTTTGAACTATTTCTGGAGGGACTGAGCACATTGCTGTTACCATTTTTTCTAAGGGAACTACAACGTTGTCAGTTAGAACTTTGTATATTCCATTAGTAGAATATGTTTTGCGACCATTATAATTTCCTCCACTATATAGTTCTCCTTCATGAGAGCATAAGGCATGAATTTCAATAATTAAGCCTTTTAGTACTTTATCTGTTAATGTTTTGTATACAGCATAGTATTCTCCCGCATCATACAATTCTTCATTGTGGGAACATAAAGTCAGAACAGAATCCTCTCTTTCTGCTATTTTTTTGCTCCCTCTTGTTTCATATATAATTCCGTCCTCTCCTCCATCATATAATTTACCTCCATGGGAACATAAAGCCCTAACTTTGCTATCTCTGTTTGCTATTATGGATATCATATCATTCCTGTCTCGTGGTGTGCTCAATACATCTTTCCCTACACCATAATATAGTTCTCCGTTGTGAGAACATAAAGCATTGATTATATTTTCTCTTTCTTTTACTTTCTCACCTACCAGTGTTTTATATACATCACATTCTTCTGCATGATATAATTCTCCATCATGATAACATAATGAACTAATCTGGCTATCTCCTTTTGCTACCAAAATATCATTTTTTCCATCTCTGTGCAAGAATATTTTACTGCCAGTAACATACATTAAACCACTTCTGTGAGTTCTTTCTTCTAAGGGTTCTTCTTGAGGCTTTTCCTTTTGATCCTTTAATCTAGCCAAATACCTTTCTACTAGTTCTTCGTTTGTTTTTCCTTTGTTTATTGTCATTTTAAAAAAGGGGCATATCTCTTTCTATGCATTTATGAATAATATTATTAGCTAATTCTTGCGGAATTGAGCACATTGCAGATACCTCTGAATTAGAAAATTTAAGAGGAATATTAATTCCGCTTAGAGTTTTGCATAAACCATATTCTCCTCCATCATAGAGTTCTCCATTATGAGAGCATAATGCTCTAACTTCTCCTTCTCTTTCTGCTATTTTTTTCCCTGCGAGTGTTTGGTATATAGATTTCTCATCTGCGTAATATAATCCCTCATTATGGGAGCATAAATGGGTAACAGCTGATTCACGAGGTTCCATTTGGCAACTGAATTGGTGTCCTATTGTCCTGTATAAGTATACTCCCTCTTCTATATGGAACAATTGATTATAGTGAGAGCATAAGGCCAAAACTTTTTTATCTTGTGTTCCGTCTTCTACTGCATTCAATACCTCCTCTGGTTTTAATCCTGTTGCCAGTGTATATATACCATGGTAGTCTCCTGAATCAAGTAATATATCTTTATGGGAGCATAGCGAATGAATAGCGCCTGGCCTTTCTAGTACAATCCCATCAAATGTTCGTAGAGGGAAATCTGCTAGTGTATCGTATATGTTTCTGTCTGCTCCTGCATCAAACAGTATTCCTTTGTAAACGCATAATGCATTAACAATGTCCATTCTTTTTCTTGTTATTTCCATATCTTCTTGTCCTACTCTGAACAAAAAAATTATATCGTCAACAGCATAAACCAAGCTATCTTTTCTTTCTACTTTTTCTTCTAAGGGTTCTTCTATTGGTTTTTCTTCTCTAGCTTTTTTTCTAGCTAAATACTTCTGTACTAATTCTTCATTTGTTTTTCCTTTGTTTATTGTCATTTTATACAGCTTTTTCTTCTAATATTTTGTGAACTATATTTGACGGAACTGCGCACATTGCTGTGATTCTTTCTAAGTTCATATCAAGTGAGCTGCTGCCAAAGGTTTCATGTATGCCTGCGTAGTCTCCTGCATCGTATAATTTTCCATTGTAGCCGCATAAACTTCTTATGATTCCTGGCCTAGTTGTTCTTCTTTTAGGTGTGTCTAGTTCTACCACAAGTTCCCCATATTTTACACAGTATAGGTTTGTATTATAGGAATATAAAATTGAAGCAGCTTCGTAATCTAATCCTCTTTCTGTTCTATCTTCTAAAGTGTTGCATATATCATCATAGTCTCCTACGTCAAGCAGCTTTCCATCATGAGAACATAAAGCTTTAACTTCTCCTTCTCTTTCTGTTATTGGTTTCCAATCGGGTCTTGGATTCATGTCTCCTATTGTACTGCCTTCAGCAAAGTAAAGGTTTCCTTTATGGGAGCATAATGCATTTATTGGAATGTCCCTATTCCATACTTCCAGATTATCCAGTGTTTCGTACACTGAACCATAGTCTCCTGCATCATATAATTCTCCAGCATCAACGCATAAGGCATTAACAGTGCTGTCTCTCTCTGCTATTTTTATGTCATTTCCATGCTGGTTTAATAAGTAGATTTCACTACCAATTGCATAAACCAAACCAGGTTCTCCTGGAACAATTACTGGCCCTATTATTTTTGGTTCTTGTTTTCTAGCTTCTAATCTAGCTTTATACCTTTCTACTAGTTCTTCGTTTGTTTTTCCTTTGTTTATTGTCATTTTATTAGTGTGCTCTTAATTCTACTTGCAGTTTTAGGGTCTATGCTGAGCATTGCATTGACTTTTTCTGTTTTTTCTATTTCTGTAGGGATTATGCCTACCTTCTTTATTCCTCCTTCTATGAGAGCATAAAGTAATGATTTATTATGCTGGCAAAGAGCAGAAGACGCCATTTCTTGAGAGCTTAAAAAATAGTATACTCTATCATCGAATGTTCTGGCTATGTAGCGATATTCTCCAGCATCTAGCAAGATACCAGATGCAGAACATAAGTCCCAGACAGGATATTTTCTTTCTGCAACTACAGATCTGTCTGAATTGCGATATATTTTTCCATCAGCTGCTGCTTCATATAATTCTCCATCATGAGAACATAGAGAAGTAATTTCATAATCTCTATCTTCTACTATATATTCTGAGATATTGTATAGTTTTCCCTTGCCCCCTCCAAATAATCTTCCATTGTGAGAACATAGAGCATGAGCATTAAGAGCTTGTGATCTTACAGTATCTGTGCATGTCTTACTTACATCTCCTTTTGTATCAATCTCATATAATTCTCCCTCATACATACACAGGTCTGTAACAAAGCGCTTTCTTTCCCTTAACACAATTTTATCCTCCTTTTCTAACAGGATTATCTTATTTTCAGCAGCATAAATCAAAACATCTCCTTCTACTTTTTCTTCTAAGGGTTCTTCTACATTAGGTTCTTCTTTTGGCTCTTGTTCTCTAGCTTTCTTTCTAGCTAAATACTTCTGTACCAGTTCTTCATTTGTTTTTCCTTTGTTTATTGTCATCTTTCATAAAATTTTGATTTATCTTGTTTTCCTGCCCGGAATGTAATTTCGTCGACTATTTCTGGAGGAACTGAGCACATTGCCCTTACATATGGCTTTACAAATGAATAGTTGACTATTCTATTACTTCTTGTTTCTCGCATTCCATAATCTCCTCCATCATATAGCTCTCCGTTGTGAGAGCATAATGCTCTAACCCAGCCCTCTCTTTCTGCTATTTTTTCTCCTGTGAGTGTTTTGTATATAGATTTAGTCTCTGCGTGGTATAGTTCTCCATTGTGAGAACACAAATTAGTAACAAATGATTCACAAGGTTCTATTGTTTGTATAAAATCATGCCCTATTGTACAGTAAAGGTCTTTTCCGTTTTCTACATGATGTAATCTCTTATTGTGAGAACATAAAGTCAAAACATGCTTGTCTTCTGTTCCCCTCTGTTTGCTATTCAATACATTTACTGCACTTGTATCTGTTGCCAGGGTATATACTCCAGAGTAGTTTCCTGAATCAAATAATACCCCTCTGTGTGCGCATAGAGATTGAATACCTCTGCTTCTTGTTACAACATCTCCTTGCAGTGTTTTTATTGGCGCATTTGCCTGTGTAATGAATATTGTTTGGTCATCCCCTGCATCATAAAGTATTCCTCTGTAAGCGCATATTGCATTAACAAAATTATCCCTTTCTGTTATGATAATATCATCTTGTCCTTCTCTGAACAAAGCAATTATCTTGTCAACAGCATAAACCAAACCATTTTCTCCTTCTACTTTCTCTTCTAGAGGTTCTTCTATTGGTTTTGGTTCTTGTTCTCTAACTTTCTTTCTAGCTAAATACTTCTGTACTAATTCTTCATTTGTTTTTCCTTTGTTTATTGTCATTTTTCTAATATTTTTTTAACTATTTCTGGAGAGATGGAGCAAATTGCTGTGATTGTTTGGTCTGTCTGAAATATATTTTCATCATTCTTTGTTTTAAAGACTCCATGACTATTTTTGTCTAAAAGATTGTCTATATATCTTACATCACATAATTCTTCGTTGTGAGAAAATGCGATTAGAATTTTGTCTCCCATACATTTCTTTTCTTCTGTTGCAGATGTAGAATGATACATGATTCCATTTCTCCTTACATCATATAATTCTCCATTATGAGAGCATAAAGAAACAACAGGAGTGTTTACTTCTATTGCTTTCCGACTAAATAATGTGTCATATATAGCATCGTAATCCCCTGCACTATATAATTGTCCATTATGGACGCACAAAGCTCTGCTCATAGCGCCTCTTTTTGATATTAGTTTCTCATTTGATAGATTATAGATACCAAAATCTATTGCAGCAAATAAAGCTGCAGTCTGTGAGCATAATGCATTAACCGAGCCATCGACTCTTATTGTTTTCTTGTCTGGTGCTGAGGTAGGATATATATCATTATAATCCCCTGCATCCAGAAGATCTCCCTGATGAATGCAAAAAGTATTAACTTTTCCAGTTCTCCAGCCCAGTATGCGGTCTTCTTGGTCTTCTCTATATAGGAATATTGTTGACCTATCCTCCTCTTTGCTTTTATCAATTGCATAAACCAAACCATTATCTCCTTGTGGAAGTTTTTCTTCTAAGGGTTCTTCTATTGGCTCTTGTTCTCTAGCTTTTAATCTAGCTTTATACCTGTTTACTAGTTCTTCATTTGTTTTTCCTTTGTTTATTGTCATCTTGTAAACCTTTCTGTTAAGATTTGGTTAGTTAATTCTGACTGGATGGAACACATTGATTTTATTTCATCTGGGCTGATGACTAAGTGTTTATCAGCATCTAGGTCACGTATGCAGTAAGTAAATTTATCCCCTCCTTCGTACCACATGCCTGCCACTAGTAATCTTCCATTATGTGAACATAAATTAGTAATTACACTCTTATTGAACGACAAAAGATTTTTCTTATGTGCTGTTTCATTTAGACTTCGATCTTGTCTGACATCATATAACTCCTTGTTGTGGGAGCATAGGAAATGAACTTCGCTATCAACAGGGTATGCATGTGTTTGGAAAAATTTATTATTTGCCCCTACAGAATTTATCCATACAGAACCATATACCACACTATAATCTCCTCCATCATGTAAAGATCCTAGATGCTCACATAAAGTATTAATCTTTCCTGATCTTTGGAATGCTTCTTTGTTTAAAGACTCGTCATAGACCTTATTACCTTTTGCCCAAAATAGTCGTGCTTTGTGGAAATACAAAGTTGTATTTGGTCCTGGAGAATGATATCTTACAGGTGATATTGTAGAGCGTATGTCATCATATTCTCCTGCATCACATATCTTAGTCAGAGAAGCACTGATAGCATCAACAGATCCATCTCTCTCTGCAACCAAAAGATCTCCTCCGTCTCTCCTATATAAGTATATTTCTCCAAGTGTAGTTCCATAAAGCAAGCCATTTCCTCCTTCTGGAACTCTTTCTTCTAAGGGTTCTTCTACATTAGGTTCTTCTACTGGTTTTTCTTTTCTAGCCTTTAATCTAGCTAAATACTTTTGTACTAGTTCTTCATTTGTTTTTCCTTTATTTATTGTCATTTTCCTGATATTCTTTTAACTAAAGATGGAGGGATTGAGCACATAGCGGATATCTTTATATTTTTAGAAACGATTTCTTCACGTGATGGACATTTATTTATTGCATAATGATCCCTACCATCCCCCTTATTATAATTGATTACGTAATACAATTCTCCATTATGAAAACATATTTTAGAAAACCTTGCATCTATTGGTTCTTCTAATACTACTTCTTTTTCTAGAGGTTTGTATATCCTATCACTCCTTGCGGCATAGAGTGTGCTACCATCAGAACATAAATCAAGTGTAATGCCTTCTACAAATTTGTTATCTATGCTGTTTAATGTAACATACATATTTCCATAGTTTCCTGCATCATAGAGTTCTCCGTTATGAGAACATAAAGCATTAACACCTCCCAATCTCTTTGTTACTTCTCGTGTTCCATCTGGAGTTTTCACGTATATCTTCTCCCACATTGAGAGGTATAATTCTCCTTTATGAGAACATAAGGTTTGAACTGGTGTATATGGTTGTCCTCTTAAATGTGTTTTTTCAAGTGTGTTATATATCCTCTGCCCTGCATCTAATAGTTCTCTGTTATGCACACACATGTCGGCAACATTAACACCTGTATCTGCTATGAGCATGTCATCTTGTTCTTCTTTGAATAGGAATATTTGTCCATCTGCAGTTGCATAAACCAAACCATTATTTTGTGGATGAACAATTTCTGGCTCTATTATTTGTGGCTCTTGTTCTCTAGCTTTTAATCTAGCTAAATACCTTTCTACTAATTCTTCATTTGTTTTTCCTTTATTGATTTCCATTATTCTGCTGATTCTTCAAGCATTTCTTTGATTTTCTTTCCCTCTTCAGATTGATTCCCTACTCTGTAATCTGCATATGCTGAAATTGCGTTTTTTATAGGAATCCATTTTCCTTCATTTTCAGAGGCTATTTCATCAAGCATATCAGTGTCTTTTTGTCCTGCTTCTGCCAATGCTAAAGCCATTTCTATGTTTGGCAGCTTGTCATTGATTTGATCTCTGTTTCTTTTCATAAATGCATCAAAGGCAGCATATGCATCTCCATCATGATCGTTGTGCACAAAATTAGGAGCTAGTACACCTGAGTAAGGCACTGTAAACCTTAAGCAGTCCAGGAATATTGGAACTGAGCTTTCTATCTTATGCCCTTTTGACTCTGCAATCATCTCTATTGCTTGCGACAAAGCAATTGCTCCGAAAACAGCTCTTTTAGACAATGGAAGTATTGCAGATTCATCTGAATCCTGCCTTATTCCCTCTACATTTGGCCATTTTTCATCAAGAGCTCTTTTGCTGTGTTTACTAGTATCTTCCAGATAATCCAGGCCTTTTGTGAAGTAGATTCCTAATAGCGGGAGGATCATAGGAACTTCTCTTTTTTTGAACCTGTTATGCAGTTCAACTATTTCATCCAGGCAATCTCCTTTAGATTCAGGCATGCTTGCTCTTGGATCTTTTTTTGCTGAAAAGATGCTGAAATCATCTGACTCTGTTGTCTGGAAATCAGGATAGTCCAGCTTAATTATCATATGCATCCTGTCTTTTAGAGCCCTGTCTGAATCTGAGACACCTACATAAGCTCCATCTCCGATGTTTCCAGTTGCATATCCTATGCTGTAGCCTTTTTTTCCAAGCTGGATTATCCTTCCAGCATGGACTATCTTTCCATCAAAGAAGTCAAAAAAGTAGTTCTGTGTAATTGGAGGACACCTGTTTAATTCATCTACATAAAACAGCGTCTTTTGAACATTCTCAGTCAGTTCTACTAAATCTCTATCTGATTTTGCGTCTTTTAGCTTGTCTAATCTTACATGCTTTAGTAATTCGCCTGGCTCAAAATCTGGACGACCTGCTGCATAGCAGTAGGAATCTCCGAAATAGGATGCCAAATCATGGGCAAGCTGTGTTTTACCTTCTCCTGTCCCTCCAACTAGATAGACGTTTAGGCCTGCTAGCAAAGGGGCTTTTAATAGTAATTCTCTTACTGATATTGGCAAACCACCAACATCGAGTATAGTGGAGTTTTGATACACTCCTTTATCTAATTTTGTTAGAATTTCATCTGTCATTTTTCTTCCTCCCGTAAGAATTTGTTCACGCTATATTCTATAAGATGGGATTTATTTCGAAACCTGCCACCTTTTACTAGTTCTTCCAATAGCGCAATTGTATTTTCTTCAATAGTAATGCTTAATTTGCACTTCATAGTATAAAGTAGTATAAAATCTCCCTTTATAAAACTGATGCTTCTTTACTACTGTAGAGTAACTAGAAAAAGAAGCCTTTTTTATGGCTTTTACCAAACTCTTTTAACAATTCTTTTTGTTTTTTTGTAAGCTTTTTAGGAATTTCTACAATGATTTTTACCAGTTGGTCTCCTGCACCAGAGCCATGCAGATGAGGAACTCCTTTGTTTCTCATCTTAAAGATAGTATGAGACTGTGTCCCTGCAGGTATTTTTAGCTCTGCTTTGCCTTTTAAGATAGGAACTTCTATCTTGTCTCCTAAAGCTGCTTGTGTGAATCTGATTGGGATTTCTATGTAAATATCATCTCCATGCCTTTCAAAGACTTTATGCTCTTTAACATGTATTATGATGTATAAGTCTCCCGGGTTTGCATTCCTATCTCCTGCTTCCCCTGCTCCTTCAACTCTTAAATTAGTTCCTGTCTCTGCTCCTGCTGGAATCTTTACTTCTAGTTTTGAGATTTTCTGTATTTTTCCTTCTCCTTCGCATTTTTTGCAGAAATTCTTTATTATTGCTCCTTGTCCTCTGCATCTTGGGCAGGAAGATTGAGTTGAGAACATTCCAAAAGGTGTTCTTGCTGTCCTTCTTACAAATCCAGAGCCGTCGCATTCAGGGCATTCAATGATATCCTCTCTTGCTTCTGCTCCTGTTCCTTTGCATTCAGGGCATTTTACAGTGTGAGGGATTTCAATTGTCTTTGTTATTCCTTCTGCTGCCTGCTCCAATGTTATTTCCATGTCATATCTTAAGTCATCTCCTGGTCTTGGACCTCTTCTCCTTCTTCCACTGCCGAATATATTTCCTCCAAAGAAAGATTCGAAAATAGAATCAAAATCAAATCCAAAATCTCCCATGTTTCTGAAATCAAATCCTCCTGGACCTGCTTCAGCTGTTCCAAACTGGTCATATCTTGACCTTTTTTCATCATCAGCCAATATAGCAGCTGCTTCATTTATTTCCTTGAATTTATTTTCAGCATCAGAATCTTTGTTTAAATCAGGATGATATTTCTTAGCCAACCGCTTGTAAGCTTTCTTAATCTCTTCTTTTGTTGCGTTTTTCTCTACTCCAAGTGTTTTGTAATAGTCTTTTGTCATATTAATCCTATCTCATCTTTTATACTCTTAACAGCTTCAATTGCAATTTCAAAGAATTCAGTTAATTCTATTCCAGTTTCTTCAATTTCACTAATTAAATCTCTTCTACAATTCTCAGCAAATTTTTTATCTTTAAATTTTTTCTTCAAACCTTTCACTTCCATATCAGAAATCTTTTTCCCCCTCATTAAAGCATAAGCATAAATCAATCCAGTTAGTGTTTCAGCTGCAATTAATGCATGTTCAACTTTAGTTTCTCTTTTTTTATCTTTTAAAGCTGGAATTTCTTCATAACCATAGCCGTGTGATTGAACTATCTTGATAAATTCATCATCAAAACCTTTTTCTTTGAGAATTTGTTCAGCTTTAATGCAATGTTCAGCCCAATTATTCTTGGTTAAGCCCCAATCAACATCATGTAATAATCCTAACATCCCCCAATATTCAACATTTTCATTAAGTTTTTTAGCTAAAGCTTTCATAATAGCTTCTGTTTCAAGATAATGATTCCAATCAGATTCTGATTGTTCGTATTGTTTTAACAATTCAATTGCTTCGTCTCTTGTTATTGATTTTTTCATTCTATATCCTCTGGTTTAATATCTAATTTATTAAATATTTCTTTTTCTATCTGCAGTGTTTTTGTTCTGTGTTCTTCTTTGAAATAAACAGGGTAGGTCTTTGCAATGTAGTCAAATCTTTCTTTTAAGCTGACAACTTTGTCTCCTAAGCATCTTTTGTCTGCATAATTCACAACCTTGTCTTCCCAGGTATGATCTTTCAAATCTTTCATAAGATTTGTGCAGTGATTTTTTACAACTTCTCCTACTTTTTTATGCTGTCTTTCTGAAAGCCATTTTTGGCTTAGCTTTCCATGATTAGGAATGTCTTTTAGTGTTGGGATCTTGTCCAGGTCATGCACTAAAGAAGCTGCATTTACTAAATCCAAGTCAATATCAACTCCTACCTGCTTTAGTTTTTTTGCCAGGAACATTGCAAGCCTGTTTACTGCAAAGGAATGCTCTTTAATGTTTTCAGGAACTTCAAACTCATCTAATAATTCAATGCATTCTTTTGTTGTTGGTATAATTGTCATTTTTCAAGATATTTTTCAATTGTAGCAAGAGTGTATGGCTCTACATCCATCTTTAATGCTTCTTCTGGTGTTGCCCAGACATGAGCTTGGCCTTCTTCATTGAGTTTTACATCTAGGGAATCTGTTTTGCATGCAAAATCAAAGAATATGAAATGTCTTTTTTTCCAGAAAACAGAGTCATAAATAAATTCCTGGAAAAGAAGGAGTTTGATATCATAGATATCTAGGCTTGTTTCTTCTTTTATTTCTCTTTTCAATGCCTGCTCCATTGTTTCTCCTAATTCAACATGTCCTCCTGGAATTACATATTTGTCCTTCCATTTATGGGATTTCATCAAGAACATTTTTCCTTCTTTGTTTAGGATTAATGCTCCTACTGTTGGTTCTGGAAATTGTTGTTCTGGCATTTATACCACCTTTGTCAATTGTTTTGGATTTGATAATAATATATCAGGCTTTGCTTTTTTTAACAGTCTTCTTGGATGATATCCCCAGGAAACAGCTACTGACTTGACTTTTGCTTTTTTTGCCTCTAAGATATCTCCTGCTGTATCTCCTACATATGCTGTTTCTGATGGTTTTACTTTATATCTCTTTATTAATAATTTGATTTTCTTTGTCTTGTCTTCTTCTTTTTCTGCGCCAAGCACTGCATCAAAGTATTTCAGGATTTTTCCTTTTTTCAGGCTTACTTTCATTGATTTTGTAAAAGAAGATGAGATAATTGCTAATCTGCTTGTTTTCTTTAACTGCTTTAATGCACTAAAGACATTAGGAAATATCTTGTCATACAGAGCATGCTCTTCTCTTAGTTTAATGGATTTTTTCTTGAATTTCGCTATCTCTTTTCTGGATACTCCTTGTTTTTTCAGTGTTTCATAAAAATTGCTCAGATAAATATCTTGAAAGTCCTTATCTGTCTTTATCTGTATATTGAACTGCTTCAGTCTTGTCCTCAGATATTCTTTTATGAAAACCTTTGTGTCTGCTACTGTTCCGTCAAAATCAAATATTATCAGTTTTATCATTTTTTTCCTGTTTTTTTGTTTCCTGCCACCTTCTATGGATTTCATCCAGATCATCTGTTTTGTCTTCACCAAAAACATGGGAATGTCTTCTTATAAGTTTTTCCCTAGCATTTTGCATTGAATCTTTTATAGTAAACAGGCCTTTTTCTTCTGCAATAGATGAGATAAACAGAATAATATACATCAAATCCCCTAATTCTTCTTTGAGATTTTCATAATCTTTTTTATCAATTGCTTCTGCAACCTCATTTGCTTCATCAAGCAGCCATTTCTTTATCGATTCAAAGGTCTGCTTTCTATCCCAAGCACATCCATTTTCTGCTCTTAACACTTTTGCGAGATTTACAAGCTCTTCAAATGATTTTTTCATTTATTTCTTCTCATCTTTTTCCTTGAACTCAGCATCTACTACGTCATCCTTCTTTTCTTTTTTCTTTTCTTTTCCATCTTGTTTTACTTCTGTCTTTGCTTTTGCCTGTTCTTCCTGAACTTTTGCATAGAGTTCTGTTGCTGCTTCCTGAGCTATTTTCTCAACTTCATCTAGTTTAGCCTTAATCTTGGCAACATCTTTTTTCTCTGGTTTCATCAGTTCTTTCAGCTCATCAACATGTTTCTGTATTTCATCTAGTTTCTTGTCATCAACTTTTCCTTTCATATCTTTCTTTGTCTTCTCCATCGTATATATGAATGTGTCTGCCTTGTTGACTGTCTCAATCTCTTCTTTTTTCTTCTTGTCTTCTTCTGCATGAGATTCTGCATCTTTCTGCATCTTTTCAACATCATTTTCATCAAGCCTTTGCGCTCCTGTCACTGTAATCTTCTGCTCTTTTCCTGTACCTAAATCCTTTGCAGAGACATTCACAATTCCATTTGCATCAATGTCAAATGTAACCTCAACCTGAGGGATGCCTCTTGGAGCCGGCGGTATGCCGACCAAGTCAAACTGGCCTAATATCTTGTTGTCTGCTGCCATCGATCTTTCCCCCTGGAAAACCCTGATCGTAACAGCTGGCTGGTTGTCTGCTGCTGTTGAGAAAATCTGGGATTTCTTTGTAGGGATTGTCGTGTTACGCTCAATCAACTTAGTGCAGACCCCTCCTAAAGTTTCAATTCCCAAACTTAATGGTGTAACATCCAGCAATAAAACATCTTTTACATCTCCTGCCAGAACTCCTGCCTGGATCGCTGCTCCTAATGCAACTGCTTCATCTGGATTGACTGATCTATTAGGGTCTTTTCCAGCCAAAGACTTTACCATTGTCTGTACAGCAGGGATCCTTGTACTTCCACCAACTAAGATAACTTCATCAATATCTCCTGTTGAAAGCTTTGCATCCTTTAATGCCTGCTCTGCTGGAGATTTCAGCTTTTCTATGATTGAGTCAATAAGCTTTTCAAATTCTGCTCTTGTCAGGTCATAGTTCAGGTGTTTTGGACCTGCATCTGTTGCTGTCACAAAAGGCAGATTTATTGTTGTCTTTTGAGCAGAGCTTAATTCTATCTTTGCTTTTTCAGCTGCTTCTTTCAATCTTTGCGATGCAACCTTGTCTTCTCTTAGATCAACGTTGTTTTCTTTTTTGAATTTTTCAGCCATCCAGTCAATCAATATCTCGTCAATATCATCTCCTCCAAGATGGTTGTTTCCTGATGTTGATTTTACTTCAAAGACTCCTTCTGATAATTCCAATACAGAGACATCAAATGTTCCCCCTCCAAAATCAAATACCAATATTGTCTGGTCTTTTTTCTTTTCCAGACCATAAGCTAATGCTGCTGCTGTTGGCTCGTTTATGATCCTTAATACATTCAGTCCTGCAATCTTTCCAGCATCTTTTGTTGCCTGCCTTTGAGCATCTTCAAAATAAGCAGGGACTGTGATGACTGCATCTGTTACTTTGCCTCCCAAGTAAGCCTCTGCATCTGCCTTTAGCTTCTGCAGTATTGCTGCTGAGATTTCCTGAGGAGTGTATTCTTTTCCGTCTATTGACACTTTTTCATCGCTTCCCATGATCCTTTTTACAGACCTTACTGTATGCTCTGGGTTTGCAATAGCCTGGTTACGGGCTGCTTTTCCAACAAGCCTTTCTCCATCCTTGATTGTAACTACAGACGGAGTTGTCCTGTCACCCTCTGCATTTGGCATTATAACTGCTTTTCCAGCTTCTATTACAGCAACAGCTGAGAAAGTTGTTCCTAAATCAATTCCTATTGTTTTTGTCATTTTAATTTTCCTCCTTGTATAATTTTAATAGTGCCCATATAGAGGCAGTAGATGTGTCTTTCATCTTATAGCCAAGCATTTCCACTCCTTTTCTAACTCCTTGTTCAGTTGATTCAATCTCAATCATAGGCAGCAGTTTTATTGGCTCTGAATAAAAGTCCATATCAAACTTAATATCTCCTAATCTGTAGGATTCTCTTTTTTTGCTATAGTTTTTTACTTCTTTTAATCCCAGGTTCAGGAGTATCTGCATCGTTGCATCAAAATCAGCAACATATGTCTCTGTTTCTATCCTTTTTTTGAATCCCTCTGATCTTACTGCTTTTTTGAAAGTCAATTCAACTTTATCTCCGACTTTTCTTAATCTTAACAAGCCTCCGTGGTTTTTGATCTGGCTATCTGAAAAATCAAAAGCTTTTGCTATGACAGGCCCTTCAAAGGTCTTTTCTGCTCCTA
>JAAOYC010000044.1 GCA_018221125.1 Candidatus Woesearchaeota archaeon | reverse complement strand
TCTCTATCTACTTTTAATGTGATATTAGCTCTTGTGTTATATCCTAGTTTACTGAAGTCTAATAGGCTTGTGTGCTTTACTATTAGGCTGTTTTCATTCATCTTTAGCCTGTCAAATATTGTTGAGACTGGAATCTGAGTTTTCCTGCTCATCTTGGTTAAAGGCATTCTTGCATTTTGCCTTAGATATGCTATGATTTTTAGATCTTTTTTGTTCATTTTACATTCCTCCATAAAGGTAATTTTGATTTTTTGTATCTAAGCACCTCTTTTGAGCTGCTATCATATACTTTTGATATACAGAGGTTTTTTCTAATTTTGCGAGGTTCATTTTGATTGTTTTTCCGTTTTTTTCGGTTATATTACATAGTATAGTTAGAGAAATATATATACTTTCACTAATTATAATTATTATAGTAATTACTATATATATTTTAGAAAAGTATTTATATTAGTAGATATTGTGTTGTGATATGAAAAGAAAAGTGAATAGGGTTGGCCAAAATACTCTTACTGTTAGTCTACCTGCTAAATGGGTAAAGAAATATGGTTTAAAAGCAGGAATTGAGTTAGACATGGTAGAAGAAGGGAACAAGCTAATAATTAACCAAAGCAAAGAAATAGAAGCTGGAGAGGTAACTGTAGATATTCCTGAGGGTGCTCCTTTTGCAAAAAGATTTTTTATTATCCCTTATATTAAAGGTTATAATTCTATTAAAATATATTATCATACTAATGATATTTTGGAAAATATTCAAAAAGCAGCTCCTATGATGCTTGGATTTGAAATAGTTGAACAGACTCCTGATTATGTTGTTTTTAAAAATATTGCCAAGGGCATTGAAAGTGAATTTGATTCAATGTTTAACAGGCAGATTTTAGTTGTTATAGCAATGAGTAAAGAGTTGTACAAATTATTAAAGGAAAAAAAGGTAAAAGATATTGAAAAAATAATAGAGATGGATAATCTTACAAACAGGCTTAATGTATTTTGCAGAAGAATGCTTAATATTCATGGATATAAAGATGACAAAAAGACAAATGCTATTTATCACATCAGCTGTTTAATTGAAAGTACATCTGACAACTATAGAATTATGTGCAAAGAAATCCTGGCTAAGAAAATAGAATTAAGCAAAGAAGCTTTGGCTTTTATGAAAAAAATAAGCGAATATCTGGATTTTTTCTATCATCACTTGAATAAATATGAAGCAAAGCATTTATCAGAAACAAAAAAAATAGAAAAGGAAATTGAAAAGGATTTGGATGGATTAAGAAAAAAAGAATCTAAAGAGCAGGCGGTTATTGAGCTGTTGGCTTCTATTTACAGAGATTTGCACCATTCAACTGAAGAATTGATGTTTGTTAGTAATTAATCTAACTGAGACGATGTGTTTCATGCTGCTAACCTCTTAAATAATCTTTGAGTTTTTCTAAAGTGATATGGTTTTGCTATTAGACAGTGTTTGACTAGTGTTCTAACTCTTTCATCTGCTACTTTTTGGTCTACTTTTTGGAAATAAGGTTGTAATTTTTCTGATAACCTTTCATTGCCTTCTACTTCGCCTTGCTCGTTATGGTAAACAGCTTCTCTTTCATCTCTAATATCATATTTTACTTTTGTAACTTCCATTGTTTCTGATTCACTAAACAGATGTTCTCCTATTGCCATTTTGTACATAACTTGAGCTAAAGCAACTAAGTCGTGTGTTCCATATGCTTTGTTGTATTCTGCTTCTTGAGTTGGCCAGCGTTTTGTTGTGGCTACTCCTAGGTCAATTATAACTGGTTCATCGGTTTTTTCGTTGATGATTATATTTTTTGGCTTGATGTCTCTGTGGTGCATAATTTCTGCTGTACGCATTTCAATTAACCCATTTAGAATTCCTGAAGCATATTTGAAGACTTTGTCTGATGGTAAGGATTGTTGTTGTACTAGGATTTCTTCTAATGTGTCTCCTGGAATGTATTCAGTTTCTAAGGCAATATCTCCTTGTGGTTCCCCCTTAAGCCCGAGTATGTTTTTCTGGTTCCCATTGGATCTTTCTTGAATTGCTTTTAATGATTCGTATTCTTGTCTAATTTGCTGGGAGAATTTCCACGCATTATCTTTTTTTAACAAAACAACTCCAGAAGAGCCGGTTCCAAGTAGACTGAATTCTTTAGAGTTTAATTTAATCTCGTTATAGTAAATTAGTTTACCTAATAATACCCTTAAGTTATCTTGTTGCGTTAGGGATATCTTACCTGGTTTAAGGCCTATCCTATATAGGATAGCTATCCCAAACCCTTGAAATCTTTTGTTATATTGATCTGCTTCTTTTGGAGAACAATTTGCTTTAATTAACTCTATTATATCGAGTGCGGTAAAACGTGCATTGTATCTATTTGCTTTTTCTGGAGGGACGCCGTTTCTAACTAAATCATTAACTTCCATTGCGAGAAATTTTCTGCCATACTTTTTTGCTTGTTTAAATGTGATTCCATCTCTGATGAGATCAACTATGCCCCATCCATCCTTGAATATTTTTGCATATCTATTTGCTTTTTCTGGGGGGCATTTTAAATTATTTAAGAAAGTAATAGTCAAATAATCAAATCTTTCATGATATCTTATTACTTGTTCTGGCGGTATGCTTTTTTTTACGAATTCTGATATTTCCCCACCACTAAATCTTTTTTCATGTTTTACTCCAATTAATTCAAGGAGTTTGTTCAGCATACCTGGTTTTTGAAGGTATTTATTTGCTTGTTTTGGGTACACTTCTCCCTCGATTAAATGTTTTTTATCTTCCTCACTAAACCTTTCATCATACTCTTCTTGAATATCCCTGTCTAATGTCATTCCTTATCGCCCTGCTGTTTCTTTTTCAATCCATCTTCTAATTTCTTGAAGTCTTTTTCTGGAATAACTCCTTTGTATCTGTACAATATTGGTAAAAGGCCATCTGCTTTTTCTCTCATCTCTTCTAAAATTTTATGCGATACCTTATGAGATTGAAAATCTCCAGTTTTGCTAGGGGTTATTAGCAGGCTGGATACCAATAAATTAGAAAGATATTGTGTTCCTCTTTCTTTACGGGAGATGGTGTTTACCAAATCATCTATTAAACTTTCTGCTGAGTAATATAATCTTTGGTCAGGATATTGTACGGCTCCTGCTATGATCTGAGCAACATTGCACATAATTTGTTGGCTTACATCATCATGCATTGTATCCACTCCTTTAAATCCTAGTTTATCATCTAAATGTTTTCTCGACCTATTATGATTGTTATATAAGTTTTTGATGTTTTCCCTGACTTCTTGTTCATACTTTTCTCTTGCTGCTCCACTCTTTTTTGGTTTTGGTTTAAGTTTTCCATTTTTGTATCTTGGAGCAAAAAAAGGTTCTCCGGTTAACATTTCATATAGCATTACGCCAACAGACCAGATATTTGATCTTATTGTAGTTTCTTCTCCGGCCAAGACTTCGGGAGCTGAATAAAGTATATTTGCCATTTCACTGCTTTCTGGATCAAAGCTCATACTTTCTAATCTGCCAAAATCTGTAAGTTTTACATTTCCTTCTTCATCAAGACCAACATTGCTTGGTTTTAAATCACGATGTATAATTGGCCCTTCTTTATAGTTGTGGCAGGCTGCCAATCCTTTTGATATCTGTAAAGCGATTCTTACACTTTCTTCTAAAGATAGATTTCCTTCTCTTTCTAATCTTTGCTTTAGGGTTTCTTTGAAAGGCTCTTCTACTAAGTAATATTCTTCATCAGAACCTTGTACAGGAGCTTCAGGTCTTGCAACGTATGGAGATTTGACTTTAGAAAGTTTAGTAATATTCATCTCAGCATCAAGCCAAGATTCGAAATTGCCATAATGATGAGCTATTAGGTCTAAGCCAAATTGTGCAGGGTCTACTCTTTTTAATGATCTTAATAATCCAGGGGATCTTATAGACTCAGCAAGATAAACTTTTTTGAAAGTGCCTTGGCCTAGTTTTCTTCTTATTTTATAACCGGGTATATTTATAGCTAACATGTCAGCAAGTTCTTTTAATGTTTCACATCCATTTCCTCTTTTTCCTTGAGCTATATAAGAAATTAATTTTACGATTTGCGGAGAATTCTCATCGAAATTAAATCCTTTCTCATCGCTATAATTCTTTAAATTTAGCTTGGATAAGAAAGAAGCAAATTCTTTGGGGTCATATTCTGAATTGGTTAAAGCGTCTATCAGCTTTGATAAAGCAAAAGCCCTTGGCTGGCTTTCGCTGTAGCCTGAAAATAATTTGGATATGATCCCCCTACAAGATAGAGGATCGGATTCAATGATTTTAAGTATTTTATTAAATTCTTCGCTTTCCAATGTTGTTGAAAAATCTTCAAATATCCACGTCTCCAGATTGCCTTCTTCATGAGGTCCACATTCGTCAAGTATCTTGATTAAAGGGTCTACAGCAGCAGGGCTAAATTGCTCAAGAAAAGATTCAAAGTGAGCATATAATCTAGAGCTTATATGCCCTGTAAATCTTAATCTATAAGGTATTTTGGAGTCAGTATCTGTAGACAGCTCAGGGCCGCCAAGTTTTGTTTCCAGAGCAGATAATCTTTTAGCAGAATCTGGATCAAACATGATACCCTCTGATTCGAGCATATAACTTAATGCAATCGGGTCCCCTGCGTTTTTTTCGAGACTATCCATTAGAGGTATTAGTTTAGAAGGAAAAAATCTATTTCTGCTTGTAACATACTCATTTAATTTTTCAACCAAAGAAGGATCTGTTTTACGAAATTGTTCAACTAGTAATTCGTATCTTCTGCCGAAGTCAGCACAAGGTTCAACTTTATCAAAGGGACTTAATCTTTCTTCTACACTTTCTTCATTAAATCTTTCAACAGAATCGCATGCATACACCATGATATAAGTTCTTACCATCCCAAGAAGATTTGGGGAATCTAAATATGGTAAAAGTGTTTCAAAATTAAATCCTGGATGATATAAAACAAGACGATCAAGTACTTCTAAAGCAGTTAGGACAATGTCTTTGCTGTATTTTTTATCTTCTAAAATCGTTGCCCATTTTCCAGCGACAGCTGGCTTACTCCCTAAAAGATCGAATAAAGGGTGGGGGGAATCAGATTTTTCTAATACACTTCTCACATCCTCTCTTGAATAAAAATCAGCAACTACTTCCAATTTATCAAAGGTAGGAGAGAATGCCCACCCCCTTATATCTAGATAAAAAATATTGCCTCTAAATAACCACTGATATGTGGTTGGGTTGACGCGTTTAAAATTAAGAAGTTTTTGGATTAATTTTTCTAGTTTTTCATCGCTGATTTCTCCTGATTCCTCAAAAACAGTTTTGATTTCTTTCTTCTTTGTACCTGACATGCTAGAGGGATCAATATCTAAAAGAATCTGTTCAAGTTTTTTATGCTTTTTTTCTTCACTCATCTCCCTTCACCCTCCCAGAACTTCTTCACAGCTTCTTCTACAACGTGAGATTTGTTTCTTAAAGAGCTGTTTCTAAGAATTTCTCTGATTTTTACTATAGTATCTTCGTCTAGGGATACGCTAACAATATGCTTCATTTAAAGGCTCCCTAAACACCTCTGTATTACTTTTTATTAAGAATTAATAGTTTAAAAACCTTCGCGTTTTTTACTCTGCCAATTGCCAAAGCATCTTGAAGAAAGCCCTATAGCTATCAGCTACTTCTTTTGATGTTATTACAAAGATAACTGGTTTTTGTTTTAAAACTAATGTTCCAACATTGTTTCCAAAGATATTTATGGCAGAAGGTGTTTTCATGTTTGGAGGCATGTAGCGAACTTCGGTGTTTTTGAATTTAGAATAGATTTTTCCTGTTTCTCTGGAGTCTGCATTGAAGATCATCCGCATCTTTATTCCTTTTGCAATCCTTCTTTGTGTGTATTCCCTGAAATAAGTCTTTGCCATGAAATTCTCGTCTTCATTCCTTGCTCCAAAGACCAAGACTTCATCATTTTTCTTAAGAGTCCTCACAATCTCATCAAATACATATCTAACACCTTTATAGCCTTCATACATTGTGGATTTTTCTTCTATTGGCTTTAATGGTTTTATTGCTTTTAGCTGAGGAAGAATCTTGTTAATCTCTCTTTTCTCTTCATCAAGTATATCTAATATGACTTCCGGGTCTGCTGCTGAGAAATATTTCCTGTTTGATTTAATCAGAGAGCTTACCAATCCTTTTTCTATCAGCTTGTTCAAAGATTCATATACTCTGGATGAATGCAGCTGAGATTTTCTAGTTATTGGGCTTGTAGTGCTAGCGCCTAATTCTAATAATGCAAGATAAATAGCAATCTCATTCTTTGTCAGACCCAGTTTTTCCAATGCTTTTGTATTCATAACCTAATCAATATTTTTAACTTTATAAAGCTTTCCTCCTTTTTAGGAGGAATATTGTTTATATCAATGTAGTGGTATATACTTTACAGGGAAAATGAAACAATGAAAGTCAGTGACTTGCGAGTGAACAGATAAATGGCGAGCGAGTCTCTTCGTGAGCCTCGCAAGTCCCAGAACTCGTTCACAATTACCAGACTTTCAAGCTTCATTTCAAAAATAAAATGAAGAAATGTCCATTATGCGGAAGAGTATTTGTTGGAGATGATGATACTAGTTGCATAGACTGCGGACATTTTAAAACCCTTGATTGAGCGGATTTTTTTTGGTTAGGGCTCATGTTTGATTTCTAAATACCATGATTGACGTATATAAAACTACAACTTATGCTATTAAAGCTAGTTTACTACAACAATTATGGGATAATCGGAGGTAAATTAAAATGGTAAAAATAAAAAGAATAAACAAACTAAGGGTTGCAATTGTCCCTAAAAATGTAGATTGCAGCGAATTAACAAAAGAAAATGCTGAGCTATATTTCGCAGCTGAAAAGTATTCTCAACCATGGTATGATATGGTTGTGAGTGAATTTGAAAAAACACTAAAAAAGGAAGCAGGGCTTGACAGAAAGTTCAAGAAAAAGAGAGAAGTTGAATTAGAAAAAGGAGACATTAAATTCAAGATAACAGGGACTCCTGGAACAAGCACTTCTTACCAAAGCGTATGCACAAGATTAGAAGACTATCTTACTGACTTAAAAGATGCTGTTGATCAGGGAATTAGAAGGACTGGTCTGAGAAACCTGGAAGATGGAACTTACATCTCTTTGAATGAATTGCAGGAAAAGATGGAAGGATTTATTGATGATTATACAAATCCAAAAATAACCCCTAAGATTGAGTACAGCAAAATGAGGGATCAGAGCCTGGAGAAGATGCTGGAAGTTGTTGAAATAGAACCTGAAACAAGCGGAAAATTTACAGGGACCAATGCAAAGAAGTACAGGCTTGCAAAAGAACAGTCAAAAAGGATAAAAAGCAAGGTAATAAATCCTTTTAAGAAAGCTTTGAAAGCAGAAACCGAATATAGCAGTGATAATGTTCCTGAAGAAACTGTTCTGGATATCTATGAAATAGGAGAGTATGCTTTTTCTGTGCTGACTGTTCCAAAAGAAACCACAAAATATAGTGAAGTAGTAAATAATTTGAAAGCTACTGTTGAAAAAGCGCAGGAAGAAGTAGAGAATGGAAGAGCAGAAATGCCTGGATTAAGGATAAGAGATGCTGAAGGATTGTTTGAGATTGATTACATGGTTGATATGTATGAAAAACTTATAGAAGATAATACAAAAACCATTGTTGAGCAGAAGATACAAGTGATGCCTATTGCTGCATATGACGAAGTTATCTCAGCATAAAAATCCGATATGCTTATAAACCTTTTTTTCTTTCTTTTTTCATATGAAGGGCATATTTATAGAGGCAAAGCATATTGGAAGTATAACAAAGTCTGTAGAGAAATCCCTAAAATTACTGCCAAAGAAAGTTGGGCTAATCACAACTAGCCAGCATAAGCATGAGCTTAAGAAAGCAAAAAAGATAATTGAAAAAGCTGGAAAAAAGGCTGTTATTGGAGGGCAGATTCTAGGATGTGATGCTTCAGCTGCTGTAAAGATAAAAAACAAAGTAGATGCTTTTCTTTATATTGGCTCAGGAAGATTCCATCCAATTGAAGTCCAGCTAGAGACTGGAAAAAAAGTTGTCATGGCTAATCCTCTGACAGATGAAGCAAGAGTTCTTGAGAAAAAAGAAGTTGAGAAACTAAAAAAACAGGAAAAAGGAGCTTTGATCAAATTTTTATCTTCTAAAGAGATAGGAATATTAGTATCTACAAAACCTGGACAGAATAGATTAAAGAAAGCACTGGAATTAAAGAAGAAACTGAAAGACAAGAATTGCTATGTTTTTATGGCTGATACTATCAATCCTGATGAATTTGAGAATTTTCCTTTTATTGAATGCTGGATCAATACAGCATGCCCGAGGTTTGCAGATGATAAAAAAGGTGTTATAAATTATGAAGCTGTTGAAAAAAGTCTATGATAAGTTTGTTAAGAAGCCAACTGAATGGATTGAGATAAAGATTCCAAAGTTAAAAGTCCCTAAATTCAGGAGAGAAGAGGAAGAAGAGAAAGGCAAGGAAGAAGAATGAGACGATTGGTTTGTTTTTCTAGCGGATGTTTGTATAAATTTTCAAAAAGAGATAATTATCATGAGCATCTTAAAGTATGCCAACAATTGAAAAATATAGATGGTGTTGAATTGCAATTTGTTAATGTTGAGAAAGTTATGAAATTTAAATTTACTAAAAAAGAACTGAATTTCTTAAGGAAATTAAGATTCAATACAATACATGCACCCTTGCATTTAAAAGAAGGGGTGCATATGAAGTGGTATAATAACAAAAAGTGCAAAGGGATATTAAAGAAAGTGCATGAGATGTATGATCAGATAGGTGCTTGCAATATTGTTTTTCATCCTAATCAAGTCAAGGACTTCAAGTTATTGAAGCCAAATCCTGGATATCAATACAGCATTGAAACAGCCACTCCAAGGCATAAATTAAAGATTGCAGATTATAAGAAAGTGTTTAGGGGGAATCCTCATTTAAAATTAGTTTTGGATACAACCCACCTGGTAGAAAATTCTAAGAGGGATATTCCTGCATTTGTAAAAGAGTTTGAGGATAAGATTATTTACACGCATCTTAGTGCTGCTGGAGATGGTTTTTACCATACGCCCCTGCATATGGTTGAAGAAAAACACTTGAAATTTTTAGAGTCTATCAAAAAACTTAAATCGCCAGTTATACTAGAATCAATGGGAAGACTGCCTGTTTCTCAATATAATAAAGAAATAAGATTTGTAAGAAAATGGTTGAACTAATAAGTCCAGCAGGAGACTGGATTTCTTTAAGAGCAGCAATTCAGGCAGGAGCTGATGCTGTGTATTTTGGATTAAAAGAATTCAGCATGAGAGCAAAGGCTAAGAATTTTAAGTTGAATGAATTAAAGAAAGTTGTTGAGCTGTGCCATGAGAATAAAGTTAAGGCTTATCTGACTTTGAACACTATAATCTATGAAGATGAATTAGACAAGATAAAAATAATTCTGGAGAAAGTCAAAGAGGCTAAAATAGATGCAATCCATGCATGGGATATGGCTGTTGTTAAGGAAGCGTTGAAATTAAAGATTGAAGTTCATCTTTCAACTCAGGCAAGTGTTTCAAATTCAGAGGCTGCAAAGTTCTATAAGAAATTAGGAGTTAAAAGAATTATATTGGCAAGAGAATGTTCTTTAAATCAGATTAAGGAAATAAAAAAGAATGTAAAAATAGAAATAGAGACTTTTGTCCATGGAGCAATGTGTGTTTCTATATCTGGAAGATGTTTTATTTCACAGTTTGAGTTTGGAAAAAGTGCTAATAGGGGAGAATGTATCCAGCCGTGCAGAAGAGAGTATATTGTTGAAGATGAAGAAGGGAAAAAGCTGAAATTAGGAAGCAATTTTATTATGTCTCCAAAAGATCTTTGTGCTTTGCCTTTTATTGACAAATTAGTAAAAGTTGGAATTGATGCATTCAAGATAGAGGGAAGAAACAGAAGCCCTGAATATGTTAAAGTTGTTACAGAAGCTTACAGAGAAGCGATTGACAAAGGATTTTATAAAAAATTATTAGAAAAAGTAAAATCAGTATATAACAGAGGATTTAGTTCTGGTTTTTATCTTGATATTCCCACATCAGATGACTGGACAGATGTGTATGGAAGCAAAGCAAAGAAGAAAAAAGTGTATGTTGGGAAGATAGTTCATTTCTATGGCAAGATAAAGGTTGTTGAGATAAAGCTGGAGACAAAAGGATTGAAGCAGGGAGATGTGTTGATGGTTCAGGGGCCGACAACAGGAGTGCATGAACAAAAGATCAGTTCTATGGAGATCAAGCACAAGAAGATAAAAGAAGCAAAGAAAGGAAAGATGGTTGCAGTCAGATTAAGCAAGACAGCAAGGAAGAATGATAAAGTATTTGTAATAAAGTGATTTTCCCGACGATTTACCGACATAAAAAATAGATAGATTTATATACTAGTTTTAGTTAGACGAGCATAAGACAATTCTAGGTCTTAAAAAAAACCAAACGGGGGAATAACTAAAATGGCAAAAAAATGTGCTAAAGTAGGCGTTAAAAAAGAAAAAGGCTATCTTTATTTTGTTGACAAGAAAGGTAATGTAGCTAGAGCTAAAATGGCAAGAGGAAAGAAGAAAGGCAAAGCTAAGATCCAAGTTGTAGCAAAAGTTGGTGTTAAGAAAGAATCTGGATTCCTTTACTTCATTGACAAACAAGGAGACATCTCTTGTGCAAAAATGGTTAGAGGCGGCAAGAAGAAAAAAGCTAAGAAGAAAGCTAAAAAAGCTGCTAAGAAAAAACCAGCAAAGAAAAAGAAAGCTAAAAAGAAAAAGAAATAAAACTTTTTTTTTCTTTTATTTTTTTATTTTTAAATTCTATATTTTTTTGATTATTACTATCTCTTCAAATAATTTTTCTGCTTGAGAAGTGATCTTAGCCATTGTCTTTTCAAGATATTTTTCAGACCTAGTCAGTTTGTCTTCTGCTCTTAATGCAGATGAAGGATCTAAAAGATGGAGATTGTTTCTTATGTGAGTCAGGTGGAGCTTTAGATTAGGAACTAAAGAAATAATGACAATCTCTATCTTCTGCAGGTCGTCAAGCTCTTTTTCAGCTTTTTTTGTTATTTCGTCAATGCTGTTTACACTTAATTTTTTCAATATCTTGTCTAGCTGGGCTGCTTCTATGCTTAATTTTAATATGCTTGTTGAGACCATGATTTTTTTCTTTTTGAATGATTTTTTCAGCAGAGAAGGGGCTTTTGCCAATTCGTAAAGCCGTCTTGCTGCTGATTTCATATCTTCCTTTAGAATATTGAGCTGGTTTGCCAGTTTTAGGGACAGCTTTTTGTCTTTAAGCTTGTCAACCTCTTTATGCAACCTGTCAATTGCCCTGCTTTGCCTGTACAGCATTGTGTCTGCATCAAAGATTACCTTTTTCAGGTCAGAGATGATAGAATCAATCTCTTTCAATATATTGATGATATCCAATCTTATTGCAGCAGAGAGCTCTTTTGCAGCCTGCTGCTTTCCTGCAGACATGTTCCTGACTTTTGAAGTCTTTTTTACTTTTGGAGACAGAAACTTGGTTAACTCAATATTTGCTTTTTTCAGTTTTTCAAAAGAAGGCTTTAGTTTTTGATTCAGTTTTGCAATCCTTACTCTTGATCTTGCTATCTCTACTGCTTTTTCCTGTATATCTTTAGACAGATCAGATGTTTTTGCCAGCCTTAGTTTATAGCCAAGATACATTTCATCACCTAGGTAAATATTTGGATGCTTCTTTTAGCAGACAGGTCTTTTAATTCAGAGCCAATTCCTTTTCCAATCAGATAAGATTGAGGAGATATGACTCCTGTCAGCAAACCAATAAGTGTTTTCTCTTTTTTATATTCTGCAAATTGGATTTCAGTGAGATTAAGCTTTTGCTTCAGATATTGCTTTGCGGTTTCCTTGCCCCCTACTGCATCGATCAGTCCTGATTCCAGTGCTTCTGAGCCAAGGTAAAACTCTCCTGTGGACAACTGCCTTACTTTTTGTTCAGGCATGTTCCTGTTTTCTGCAACAGATCTTATGAAAATATCATGGATTTTGTCAATCTTTTTCTGGAGTATTTCACGTTCTTCTAAAGCCAATGGCTTGAAAGGATCCCCTAAATCCTTGTGTTTTCCTCCTGTCAGTCTTTGATAGGTCATGTTGTATCTTTCCAGCAATCCTGCAAATTCTATGTAAGAAGAAAAGACTCCTATTGAGCCTGTTATTGACATCTCGTTTGCAATTGAGTAGTCTGCTGCAGAAGCAATCCAATATCCTCCTGAAGCTCCAAGTTCCCTGATGACTGCAACAGTTGTCTTGTTTGTCCTCTTGATCTCATTTGCAATCTCCTGAGAAGCTAATGCACTTCCTCCAGGAGAATTTATATCAAAGACTATTGCTTTTATTGAAGGGTTTTGAACTGCTTTTCTTATCTGATCTATAATCACTTCTGAGCTTGCTGTCTCTGCTCCAAAAGAAGATACATCATCAACTCTTATTATTCCTTTTACTGGAATCAGTGCTACATTTCCTGCTGGCTCAAAATCTATGAACATTGAAATAAGTGATGAGAGCAAAAAGCTTATGATCACAAATATAATCAATATCTTGAAAACAAGCATCAGCCTCTTTTTTTTCGGTTCTTCCATTTTGATTTGATTTGTTTATTTGTATATAAAATTATCTAAATTATTTATAATGGTATTTTTTAACTATCCATCCTCCTATTACCCAAAGAGCCAGTAATGTAAATAATATTCCTGGTGCTGAGAATTCTGGGACAGCTGAACAACCAGGATCATTCATGTCATAAAGACCATCACAGTCATTATCAAGCGAATCAGTGCATACTGCTAGATAATTTTCAGGCATTCCTGGATTTACAAGGATATTGTCATCATCGCAGTCAGATTCATCATAAGGGCATCCGTTTGCTGTTCCGTAGTTTCCATTTACATCTCCATAACCATCTTCATCAATATCTGTGCATGATGTTTCTCCAAACTGTATTATGACAGAATTTGCCAGTAATTCTGGAGAATTGTCTATTGTGCTTGTATTGAAGATTACCTGATACTGGATATATCTGCTCTGATTTAGAGAATTGATATTACAGGAACTAGAATCAGTGCAATTAATCTGCCAAGGTTCTCCTGAGCAAGCTGAATCATTGCATGTTCTTAATTGTAGGATTATATTGTTCACTCCTGGTGTTATTATTTCATCCCAAGTTACAGTGTTCCATGAAACATTTGATTCAACATCTTTTACAGAGGATATATACCTTCCCCTGTTTGTGTTTTGTATTACAACCAGATTATCAAATTCGCTATAAGCTAAATTATATCCTCTCCGCAAAATAAATCTAAATCCTCCTACATTATTAGCATCAACAAAACTAGCAGTATTCACAGGACCATTAACTGAAGCAGTTATATTATTAACAGTCTGATTTACTACAACATTTATAGGATACCAAGTACCCCATGAAGGATTTGAAAATCCAGTACTAAAATGCCTCCCCCCTGTTGAATTATACAACCATGTAGTTGTACCGTATTCTGATAAGGCTCCTAAATAATCTCCTGATGAGTTTTCAAATCTGTGGAAGTTTCCAAAAACATAAACTGGTCCTGAAACTCCCCGCATATCATAAGTAATATTATAATACGGGCCTTCTCCATATATCTGATATCTAGCATAGGAATCATGGTCATCATCTGCATCATTACATTTTAATACTCCAGATTCAATAGTGCATTCTCCTTCAAGTGTCCAGTATGGGTCTTGTGTATCAAATGTGTCATTGATTAATACTTTAGGAATTATGATAGATGTTAAATTTACCATTTTAACGCTGAGATATCTCCCTAAATCCCATCCAGAGAATGTATAATTTGAATCTGCAAATTTACATCCTCCATCTTGTTTGCATACACGGCAGTTCCACCTGTAGGTTGAGTCTTTTATTGTATCATTGCCCACAATATCTTTTATGTCTCTTGTGAATGTTGTTGAATTAGAAGAGCCAGTTACTACTGTTGTTCCATTGTTTTTCCATGTTCCATTTATATTATGATATAAAGTGATGTTTACAAGATTATTTCCTGCTGCAGAGCAGTTGAAAATAACATCTCCTAACAAATCAACTGAGTTGTTTTCATCTGAGGGGTAATTAAGAGCTGCGTTGAATTCCGGGACTACTGTTAGATTATTGCTGCAATTTTCTGCTCCGTCTTGTGTTCCATCGTTTGGAGTTATGCATGCCTTCCAGGTCTCTCCAACTGAAGTTTCTTGTGAGACAATTAAATCTGTTCTGTTATTGTATAGAGCTGCAACTTGTTCACCAGATAAACTAGTATTCCATATTGTAAAATCATCTAGATACGATCCCCAATCCTGAGAGCCCCCCCAATGTCCGCCAATAGATAGAAGATTACCATCTCCTTTTGTAGAAGAATTACATACATTTACTCCATTGATATAAAAAACAGTCTTAGTGCCTGTACCTACTGCAACTAGATGTTTCCACCCTGAAAGAGAATCTGTATCATAAGTCGGAGAACACGCTACCCATCCACCCCCATCATCATTATCATACATTCCAAGATATCCATTAGTATTTACAATAACATAATGATCTACATCACTTCCCCTAGCAAGGGTCCTCCATGTACTCGTAGAAGCTGAAAGAGGGAAATTAGTCCATGTAGATATTGTCCAGTCCCCAGCCATTGACACTGTACTAGATAAAGATATATAACTCGTATCTCCTTCAAAATCATATGCTCCTTTGCCGTCATAACCTCCAGAAGAATCCCATGTTGAGCCTGTAACTGTTCCATTATTTCCATAACCAGAATAATCTTTAGTAAAAGTATCATTACTTCCACCTTCGAATGGCATATTTAGTACAGCAATTGAACTTTCATCTTTATACCAGTTGATTATGTTTTTAACATCATCTGCGTCTGCATCATAGGTATTTTGAGGGTAGACAGTTAGATTTTCTGTTATTAGATTAGTGTCATATGTTGAATTTAAGATTGGTTGTGTATGTGTTGGAGGATAATTAACATCTAAATCCAATAATGTCAAATTATCGCTGCATTTGGTATCTCCATCTCTAGTTCCATTGTTGGGAGTAATGCAAGCTTGCCAGACATCTCCGTCAAGTGTTTCTTCTGAAACTATTGTTTGCGTTTGGTTTTTGTATAATATTCTGATTTGTTCAGGTGTTAAGCTTCTGTTAAAGATTAAAACTTCGTCTATAATTCCGTTGAATTCCTGTATGTAATCATTATTGTAGTATAAACTTCCAATATCCCATTTACTTGAAGCTGGCATGTCGTCCCACCAATCTACAATACCACTATTGCCTGTGTAATATGTTAGGGATTCTTCTTCCCCATTAACATATATCTTATGTCCAGAGCTGCTTCCTACCCAAGCTACATGATACCAAGTATTGCTTTGTAAAACAGTATCTCCGTATATGATCAAAGTAACTGTTGATGATGGTTTTATAAGAAGATTTACTTTTCCAGAATAAGCTTGCCCAGCATCAGCATCATAAAATCTATACATCATAGAGGAATATGCATCTGTGCCTTCTTTTATAGACAGGATTGTTTGGTCTGCATAATTAACATCATCTGTTTTTATCCAAGCAACAACGGTTCCTTCGTTGTTATTGCTTAAATCATTTCCAGAGGTAATGTAATCATCAGTTCCAGGGAAGTCAAATGCTCCTTTTCCATCATAGCCTCCTGTTGCTTGCCAATTAGTGCCCCCAACTAATGTTCCATTATTATCATGAGAAGAATAATCCTCTGCATTAGAACTGTTTTGGTCGCCTTCAAATGGCATGTTTAAGACAGTTAATGATTGATTATCTTCAAACCAGTTATAGATATTCTTGATATCTCCTTCCATCTCTCCTGAGCTGTTAGCAGCAGCTCCTAAATCCTGATTAACATCAGCAAATTCTCCTTTTGATGTATTGTAGATTTCTTCTATTTCTGAAAGCAATAAACTTCTGTTGAAGATTAAGACTTCATCTATTGTTCCATTAAAATACTGTACATTAGGTGTTGTTGAACTTGAAAAGCTTGCCCCTATAGCAAGATCTCTATTACTACCATAAATACTTGCAGGAGTTACAGCTCCAAAACCATATTCAGCAGTCTCATTATTACCATCAATATAAATCTCCAAAGTATCAGATGGTTTAAAGACAGCAACAACATGATGCCAACCAGTTGTAAGAACATTATTAGAGCAACGCACCCTTCCATTGAAAGCTGCGCCAGTACTGGAAACAGTAAAACCAATCTCATTAGCATTACAGTGAACTGGTACTGTCTGCACTAAAAAACTACGCTGGCCACCACCTGAATCATATTTGCTAATGATGGCACCATTTGAGGCAGGATCATTAAAATTTGCCCAGAATCCAATAGTTAAAGCACCAGTCACATTCAAACTTGCAGAGTTAGGGGCTGTGATGTAACTACTGATTCCATTAAATTCATAAGCTTTTCCAACTCTTCCTTCGTCTGTTGAAATTGCTCCTGTTATAGTTCCATTATTGATTTCTGTTTCATCGACTGCATTGCCTTCAAAGCGCCATTCTCCAAGCAAGCCATTGCTTATTCTGTTATGCGCTCCAATATACAGTGTGCCGTAAGTAGGAGCTGCAGCAAATACAACAAAAGCCAAGACTGTTATTATCATCAAACTTACAATCCATTTTTTTGAAATCTGTCTGCTCATGTTTTCCTGCTCCTTTTGAATTCTTCAATGATCAAATGCCGGATGTACTCACTTGTGCTGATGCCAAAAGATTTAGCAATATCATCGATCTTGTCTTTTAATTCTTTTTTTAGAGATACTCTAATATCCGTCATTTAGCCGTAATTAGGAACATGTCATATATAAATATTTCTAAATTTAGCCGTTATTTAGGATATTTGTATCTCTGCACAACTAATATTTTGTTCAGTTTTTCCATCAGTCTCTGGCTTTTTGGAGATGTTATCATATAGACAAAATCTATTATCCACAAGATGATAAATATTGGTGCAAAGACAAAGGTTATGTTGCTCAAGAGATAATTCCTAAATGTTATTTTTCTTTCTGGAACAATGTAGATTCCCAGGATCATCCTTCCAGGTGTCTGTTTTAGAGCATATCCAAAATAACTCAAATAAAATATAACCAAGATGCTCATTATAACCAATAAAGGAGAAAACAAACTCATGATTTGAGGATTGTTTTGCAGAAAGGCTAATTGTTCAGCAACTGTTCCAGAAGGAATAATCTTCCTGAATACCCTGTCAAAAGGCGCGAGGATCAAGAAATTTATTATGATCAGATCAAGAATAAAAGCAAAAATTCTTCTTGGTATAGAAGCTGGTGCTATAAATGATTCCCCTCTTTTTTTCATAATTATACTAGTTTAAATTGATTGTTTAAAAAAGTTATTATTTTAGTAAGCCTTATAAACAAGACTTAGTTTTTTAGAGGTATATGAGCAAAAAGAAAGAAGAAGCTGCAAGGCAAGCTGCATTACAGCAGCAGATTGCAAGGATTAAATTACCAAGGGGAAAACAAAGTTTTGGTATTGTTGAGCAAAGGCTTGGCGGAAGCAGGATGAGGGTTAGATGCCTTGATGGAAAAAACAGAATCTGCAGAATCCCAGGAAGAATGAAAAGATATCTTTGGGTCAGGGAAGGAGATATTGTTATTGTTGAGCCATGGGAACTGGGTGGAGATGACAAAGGAGATATTGTCTACAAATATTCAAAAAGCCAGGTGCAGTATATCAAGAGAAAAGGCTATCTTAAAAAGATAGAAGAGTTTGATGAATTCTAAGGGTATTTTACTACTTTAAAATAGAAATGTTTAAATAAAAAGATTATTTTAATGAGAATATGGGGAGAAACAAAAGCTCATTTATCATTACACTGCTGGTCATGTTTATATTGTTCTTAAGCCTGATATCAATAGTTTTCAGCCTGGGACCAGGAGCATTTTTCAGATTTGAGCTGATATTGCTAATTATCCTTTTGCTGATCAGCATAAACCTGACAAAAGGTGTGCTGGATGGAAAGGATAAATGGAAAGCATTGATCAAGTTTTACATGGTGAACTGGGTCAATATAATTGTGCTTTATTTTTCAACACTTGGGTTTAAGGAGATCCTTTTGCCTTTGGCTGTAACCGGGATTGGATTTATAATTGCATTGATTAAAGTTGATACACAGGATTTTAGAGATGAAGAGCCTGCAGCTGAAGAAGAAAAATATGTTGCAAGTGAAAAAGGAAAAATATATCATCTGCCTGAATGCAACAAAGCAAAGAGAATAAAGAACCAAGTTGAGTATGATTCTAAAGAAGAAGCTGAAGAATCTGGGAAGAAAGCTTGTGATTGTGTTGAGTGATCATCTTAATTTCTTTATCAATTCTTTTACTTTTCTAGTTATCTTGTCTCTTGTTTTTCTGAACTCCTGAACAGGCGTTCCCAGAGGGTCTGCGATATTCCATTGGATTATCAGTTTTTTTGGAGTAAGCTCTGGAAAGTTTGGGAGGTTTTTGCTCATCAGAACAACTTTTTTCGAGGATATGATCTTTTCATAAGTCAAAGGAGAAGGTTTTTGCTTGACTAATGGAATTTCTGCTTCCTGCAGAACCTTTTTTGTTTTAGGATCTATCCTTGTGATTGGGAGAGTGCCTGCACTTTTTGATTTGCAGTCTTCTTTGCACCGATGATTGAAGATTGCTTCTGCCATTATGCTCCTGATTGAATTTCCCTGGCAGACAAACAGTATTTTTTGAGTCATTTTTTATTATTATTTTTAACCAAATAGATAACCAGCCCAATCACGCCTATTGTGATTGCAGCATCTGCAATGTTGAATGCAGGCCATATCCTGAAATCAATAAAGTCAATGACATAGCCAAGCCTGATCCTGTCAATGAGATTTCCCAAAGTTCCTCCTAAGATCAATGCAACTGCAAACTGGACATATCTGTTTTCTGGAATTGCTTCATAGAAATATAATATCAGGCCAATCACAATTATCGAAAACCAGATTAACAAGCTAGTGCTGTTTTGAAAAAAACCAAATCCTGCTCCTGTGTTCTGTATATAGGTCAGGTGGAATATGTTCTGGAGCAGAGGGGTTGACTGCTGCAATTCCACTATTTTAACCACTGCAAGCTTTGTCAACTGGTCCAAGAGAACTATAACTAAAGGTGTTAGAAAAATAATAAGAATTTTTTTTTCCTCAATATCTTTCTTCATGTTGAGATTCTTTGGCTATTCGCTCGATGTTTGCCAGTCTTTGATTAATGTTGTCAAGAATTGCCTTGAGTGAGTCAACTTTTGCTGAAAGTATCTGCATGTCTTTTTCCATTGGTGGTGGTGGAGTTGACGGAGTTGGTGGTGGTTGATGTATAGGTGCTGGTGAGGACATCCCAGGAGGGGATGAAGGCATTCCAAGAGGATCTGCTGAGGGTGGTGCTGCAGGCGGATATGGCGGAGCAGGACCTGTTGCAGGGCCAAGCTCATGCTCTTCTAATCCTAATCCAATCTCATGTTCTCTACCTAAACCCATTTCAGGCGGCTTAGGACCTCCTAATGGAGATGGTTCTTCATGTTTCCAAAACATCATTTTATCTATTATTCCGATTTTAATTCACCTCTTCTACTTTGACCATATTTTTTAATAATGATAAGGGTACTTTTCTCAGGAATTTAAACATTGCTGTTTCAGGGTAGATGATTATATTACCCTCTTTGTACTGCTCAAACAAAAACAAGGGGTTATCTTCCATTGCTGCTGCAAATGCTGCTCCAAACAAAGCTCCTTTTAATTCTGCATCTTCATTTATATTCATCTGCTCCATCATTTGTTTTTTTAATGCCGGAAACTGGGATGGAGGGATGTCTTTAACCTGAGACCTTACAAAATCATCAATAGTTGTTTCAGAATCAATCATTTCAAATATCTCTTCTTTTGTTAATTTCATGTCTCCCCCTTCAACTGTTTCTACAGAATCAAGAGCCTGCTTTTTTACAAAGAATATTTTATAGTTTTCTCCAAGAAGTTCATCAAGATTATCAGGATCATAAGTTCCTAGTTTTTCCTCTAAAAGATAATCTGGATTAAATTCATCTTCTCCAAGCACAGCTGAGAATCCTGCTGATATCTCTCCATCATCTTCCAGAACAAATATGCTGGGCTGGGTCTGAAAATTTTTCCTGAAATCATTTGCATCTAATACAATAAAAGATCCCAGTATCAATATGATTAAAGTCAATGCTGTTGAAGCCAGAAATATGGCTTTGAAAATAGATTTTGTTATCTTGAATATAATCAAGCCTGCAATAATCAATAGAACAAGCAGTACTATAATCTCTGTAGTCATCCTACCACCCAATCAGAGCTTTTAATGCAAAGTAAACAACAACCGCAACTACTGTAAATGCAGCCAGATGCATTATTTTTCTGGTTACTTTTAGGAATAGGGCTGCTATTATAATTGCAATGATAATGTAGATTATTGTTTGAAGAGCCATAATATCACCTAATGGTTATATTGAATAGTACTATATAAACTTTTTGCAGAATTTGGAAATTGGGCAGGATTTACAGTCTGGTTTTTTAGTACAGTTTTGTTTTGCCAGTTCTACTAGCAAAGCATGATATTCATTAAACAGTTTTGTGTTTTTTGGCAGTGCTTTGTGGAATATGTTTTGCAGTTCATTATATTCGCATCTGTCTTTGCACAATCCAATTCTTGAGAATATTCTTTTTGTATAAGCATCAATTACAAAGATTGGCTTGTTAAAAGCGTATAATAATATAGAGTCAGCTGTCTCAGGGCCAATTCCTTTTACTGCTAATAATTGTTTTCTTGTTGGTTTCTTGTTTTTAGAAAAAAAGTTTGCTGATAGTTTTAATCTTTCAGCTTTTTGGTTGTAGTAGCCAGATGGCTTGATTAATCCTGCAAGTTTATCAACTCTTGTTGAGCTTATCTTGTTTATTGAAATCAGATTTTCTTTTTCTAAGTTGAGCAAAGCTTTTTCAACATTTTTCCAGGAAGTGTTTTGAGTCAGTATAGCTCCTATGATTACTTCAAACTGCTTGTTTTTTGTTCTTATTGGCCACCATTTCTGAGGACCATATTTTTTATAGAGAATATCATAGATTTTTCTGATTTTGTTCATAAAAGAAAGAAAAAAGAAAGAGATATTTAATATTTATCTTTTAAGCAAGTCATCTATTGTTTTGTATGCTGCTTTGAATTCTTCTGCTTGCTCCAGGCTAGTAAGATTGTTCAAGTAGAGTATTCCTGCTTCAAGTGTTGTGAAATGTCTTTTTGCAGTTCCTGACAAAAGTGGATGCTGGAATTGGTTTTCATTAACCAGAGTTATTGGTATTCTGTTCCCAAAACCTACTCCGATTTCAATATCAGTTCCTTCATCTTTGGTTTTATCAGGGATATATGCAAACATCATGTCAGAACCTTCAACACCTTTTATCAGGTCATCTCTTGTTATTGTAACTGAAGCAGCTTGTTCATTATCCTTTGGGTCTCTATAAGTGTGCTGAGGCGCTTCTTTTTTAACCCTGTCTCTCCAGCTTGGTTCTGTAAATGGTCCTGCCAGATAAATTGTAATGCCTGTCTTCTCTTTCATTTTAATATTTGCTGATATCAACACCCAGATGTTTTGCACTAAATCCGAATGGAAGCAAATCTTCTATTTTTGTAATGATAATCTCTCCTTTTTCATTTGCTCCAATCACTTCCATGCTGTCACCAGCTTCATAGATTTTCTGCCTGCATAATCCGCATGGAACTCCTGGGCCTTCCCCTACATAACAGGCAAGTGCTTTGAATTCTCTTTCTCCTTCAAAGATTGCCTTGTCTATTGCCATCATCTCTGCATGCACTGTGGGTGTGTAAAGAGCTGATTCATAGTTTGCTCCCTGATAGATTTTTCCAGATTCAGCCAGTACTGCTGCTCCTACATAATATTCTGAATAAGGCGGAACTGCATGTTTTCTTGCTTCTTTTGCAGCTTCTACTAATTCCTTCTGCCAAGGCTCTAAATCTTCTATCTTTCCTTTTTTGAATGATGGTTTTTTTGCTATTTCTTCTAATGCCATTCTAGCACCTCCGTGGATTTCTTAGATCATGTTCATATCTTCTGATTATAGAATCGCAGTTTTTGCAGATTGTTGTTCTGCGTCCATCAATTATTTCATCTCTAAACTCTTTTGTTTCTCCATTGTAACCAGCTCTTCTATCTGTTTCAATATCAATGCATGCAAGAAGGGATTCCTGTGTTTTGCAGACATGCGGGCCTAAAAGAATACTGATTGGATGATAGTCATGATAGACTTTATACTGTTTCTCATTTTCTGCCAGCATAAAACCAGGAAGTCTATGAACAAGTATTCCGAAACAGAGTTCCATGAATTTCCCGCCTGAATCTTTTGTTCCTGCATCCATTACAACTCCTTTTTTTGTTTTTGAAAGCATGTACTTTTCAAGGTCATGCTTTAGATATCTGGAAGTTGTGCAGTTATTTCCAGGATTATAGACAGTATTTCCTTCATCTTCCAGTCTATTGCAGATAGATTCTGCTCCCTGAATGTCTTCCAGAGAACGCATTGACAAAGCAAGATATAAGTCAACAGAAGTTGTTTTCCAGTATTGGTCAATGAATTCTTCATTGAGTTTCTGCGCTTTTCCAAGCAGTTCTTTGTCATGAGTCTCTCCACACATCACATACTGGTTTAATACCCATGCCTGCTCTGGAGTCAGTCTTGGCAGTTTTATTTTTGTTTTCATGCTGATAACCTCCTATAATTTTCAATTATGTTTTTTAGAACTGGCTGCAAATCAGGATTATGGCATTTGACAGGAATCTTATTGGCTAGGCTTAGCTTAATCTCCTGTTTCATTCCCTCAGAAATCTTAGGGCCAGCTAGCCAGACTTCATCCATGACTTTTTTTTCGAAAAATAGTCTGTTTACAAACATCCCAAGCTTTTTTTCTTCAGCTACATCATCTCTTAGATATTGGAGAGCTGCTAGATAAGGTGCAAATGGAATTACATCCAGATTGGAAGTGTGGATTTCTCTTAATATCCTGAGAACAGAGTTTATATTTTCCTTAACATTCCCTCCAATTGGATGTGCAACATAAACAAGCTTTGTCATTTTATAGCCCCTCATAATTTTTTATTATCGCTGTTAATTCATTGAAAACAAATATTCTAGGATCAGAAGCATCAATGCCATTGTGCTGTTGTTCATAAGCCCATGTTTCACAAGGGATGTAGATTACTTTTATTCCTGCTTCTAATGCTGGATTGATGTCTGAGCGAATAGAATTTCCAACCTTGTATGTCCTGTCCTTGTCCCTGTCTCCAACTATCTTTTCCAGGTCTGTGCTGTTTTTATCATCGACAATATGGATGTTTTCTGGCTGAAACCATTTCTGCAACTGGTTTAGATCAATTTTCTTTTGCTGAATTTTTTTATCGCCTTTTGTGTAAAGAAGCAATTCATCTCCTTTTGCAGCTAAAAAATCCAGAACTTCTTCTGCTCCTTTTTCCAGTCCAGGATTTATATCAAAAGCAGCATTTGCAAGCATATATACTTCATTGAGTTCCTGTTCTGTATACGGATAATTCCTGCTTTCAGCTATCTGCTTGAATGTCTCGGAAAAAGAAGTTGGAAATCTCCTTCTTGAAAGCCCCATTGTTTTAAGGAGTTCCAGGTCTATTTCTGTGTGCAGATTGATTATTGCCTGGACATCTGGTGCTTTGTTGCCTATCTTAGTGCGAACATATCTCTGGAATTCTATTTTTGCATCGCAGTAATAGCACTGATTTGGTGCTAATGTATCGTCATAATCAAAGATAAATGTATTTTTCATTTTCAATATGCAATTGTTTTAGTTATATGATGCGGTTGTCTTGATTTTCTTGACTCTGACCATAGTTTTGCATCTAGGTTCAGAGCATTGATTTTTTCAGTTCTGTGTTTGTTGATCTCTTTTATAAGAAGGTCTGCTGCATAGATTGTGTTTGCCCTTAGCTCAATCTCTTCTCTGCTGTCTTTTTCTATCAGCTGCTTGCTGTTGATCCTTTGCTGAAGGCTTTTTTCATATTGGAAGATTCCAAGTTCTGATAATCCAACTGGAAGGACATAATCTGCAAAGACTGTCAGAGAATCAATATCATCAACTTCAAACAAGCCTATCTCTTTTAATCTTCCATAAGTCATTCCAACTGCAAGCTGAGCACGCTTGTAGAACTTTAGTTCATGTCCCTGGTAATTGCTAATGTCATTAAAAGATGGAAAATCCCTGACTAATCTTTCAACTATCCCGTTTCCATTGTCAAAAGCTTTATTGTTTGAGTCTCCAACAAGGAAAAGAAACCTTCCATTGTATTTTTCTGATAAAACTTGACCAACTTGATTTAGTATTGCTGTTCTTTGTTCAAGCATTGGCAATGGTGTTTCTCCTGTAAATATCTCTTCAACTTCTGCTTTTGTTAGATTAGCCAAGTAATCTGCATTAAGAATTGGTTTTCTTCCTAAGTATGCCTGTTTAAGAGAATACCACATTGCATCTGAGCCAGAAAGGTTGTCTCTTGAGTATTTCTCTTTTGTGTCAAAATCAGTATAAGAAAAATTAAGTGAGTTTGCTAAAAAGAAAAAGTCTATTGTCTGCGTACTTGTTTCTTCAATATAATGAGGAAATTTCCAGTCAGGAATAGGCAATTCTTGTTTTGCTATTTCTGGTGCAATTTCTTTTATCTTATCTTTGTCTACAAACACAAATTTGTTATCTTGAAGTATATAGTCTAGACTAGCTAGAACTGGATTAGTCATTTAAACACCCCCTAATCTACATAGAATCAAAACAACGGGGCACTAACCAAAAACAATCCGCCCAAAAGCAATCTAACTGTGAAGTTAAATCTGTATAGAATCAAAGCAAGGGGCACTAACCAAAAACAATCCGCCCGAAGAAATAAAAGAAGATATGTTTATTTAAAAATTTATTTGTGATGAATTACAATATTAGAACTTATTTATCCAGGAAGAAGTCAAATGAGGTTTTTTTGCCAGGCTGATGAAAGCAGCTGTTGTTCTTGCTACTGAATATGCGTTTTCTTTTGAGCAGTAAACTGAGAAGGCTGTATAATTTGATTTGCCTTTGCTTGGCTGGAATGAGATATTCAGTTCTTTGAATTCTTTTTCTGAATATTGGGGAAAGATATCTGGAAAATCAACAATTATGTCTCCTGACTCCAGGTTTAATTTTTTACAGAGCAGGGATTCTATCTTCTTTGTGCCTACTTTTTTTAGTTTTTTGACTAATGCTGCTTTTTTTCTTGAAAAATCCTCTGTTTTTATCTGGAACACTGCTTTGTAGAGGTTTCTTACTCCATTTGACAGTCCATCAGGGCTGACATTGTAGCTTATTCTCCTGACAAGCTCTCTTGATTTTGGGATTGGACTTTCTTCAAGCTTTGTGAGCAGTTTGAAATCATCATATTCATAAAAATTTGGAAGATTAGGGAGAGATAATTTAACTGCTTTTAGCAGCATCCTGTCTGCAATTCTTGCTGTATGATGGATATAGACTTCTGCAAACATATTGCTTCTTGCTGTTCTTATTGCTTTTATCACTGGCTTGCCTTTTTCAAGAAATTTTATTTTGTTGTTTTCCAGAACCATGACGTCCATCAGCCTGTCAACATCAATTATCCCAATCTTGGCCCCTGTAAAATGAGAATCTAAGAGCAGATAATCCATCTTGTCTGCATCAATCGGGCCATTGATTATCTGCTGAAGATATGGTTTTGTTTTATGGCAGCCCGTTATTAGCTCTGCAATTATTTTTTTATCCAACTTGTATTTATCAAGAATCTTAGGGATTCTTCCTGCTCCTGGAATATCCATTTTTATTTTTCCAGTGATTATATCTTTTGCTTTTATTTCATGTCTTTGATTTTTAGGAATTAAAGTTTCTAAAGTGTGAGAATAAGGACCATGCCCTACATCATGAAGCAAAGCAGCTGCCTGGATCAAGTCTTTTTCTTCCTGCGGAAGATCCAGATGGTCTGCTATCTTTCCTGCAAAATGACAGACTCCAATAGCATGCAGGAATCTGTTATGCACTGCTCCTGGGAATACCAAAGAGACCAATCCAAGCTGGATAATTCTTTTTAATCTGTTTACTTCAGATGTATTGATCAATTCTGAAAGAACGTCATTGAATTCTATTGTTCCGTAGATTGGATGAGTGATGTTCATTTTAAGCTGCTATTTTTCTTACATATTCTGTTGCGGTTTTTACTAAATGGTCCAAGCCTCCAACAATCTGTCCTCCGCTCTTCTTAATAGCCTCTTTTACAGAGCCTTTAACTTCAAGATTTATTCCCCTGCTTGCAATGTTTTCCCCTAATCTGAAGTCATCCCTATATCCAATAACTGGTTTTCCTGCAAGGCTATATTTGGCTACTTCAGATGCAACTCCTGAATCAACATCTGCTCCATTCAGGATTGCAACCATCATATGAGACTGAGCCATAAGCTGCTTATTATTTTCATAAACCTGATCATTAAATTCATCCCATTTTCTTTCGTGTTCTTTATATGATTCATTAGGGGTTATCTGGGGCAGGTATTTTTCATTTTCTGCAAATGGTTCTATTACTTTAACCTCTATTCCTTCAACCTGGACTCCTTCTAAAAGTCCTATAAGATTATCAAGTGCAGGTTTTTCAAGCTCTAATGAGAATCCCAGTGGATTTGCAAGATATATATAGAATGTTTTCATAGCCAGGATAATAGGATTTTTTTTATAAAGCTTCACTTTTAGACGTGATTTTAGTGAAGGTTTAAAAAGTGAGTTTTATTGCATTTTGTATGGGGAAAGAAGCAATTTTAAGTGAATTAAGAAACAGGGGAAATACTCTGTTTATGTCTTTTAGAAATCTTGGAAGTTTTTATGTAGATGGTTATAAGCATATTTTTTCTGCAATTGCCGGGCCAAGAGGGGATAAGGCAGGTGTAAGAAATCTAGAAGCAAGGATAAAAAGCACGCCTGAGCTAAGGGATTTCAAGATTAATGATAATACTAGCATGGGATTTGATGAAAAAGTTGCTGCTTTTGAAGTTGTGCAATTAGAAGCACCGATTTGGTTTGGAAGTGATAATAATTATTCTATTGCCTTGAGAAAACAGGGAAAACTAGAAAAAGGGAAAAATAAAACATCTCCTTTGTCAAACACAGAATTCTTTATAGGGCATTACAAAAAGCAGGCAGAAGGGATGATCGGACCTGTTGGAGCAATGTATATGCTGGATGACAGGCTAGCAAAGGTATTGCAATTTAACAAGGATTACAAGGAATTAGCTAAAGATATAAATCATAGACATAAGCTGGGAGAAGCAATTGCTGCATATGATGGAACTAATTTTAAAGCAGTTGAAGAGTCTATCAGTAAAAAGGATTTTGAAGAAAATTCTAAAAGAATAAAGAAGTTCAGCAAAAGAATTCTTGAGCTAAAGAAGAAATTAGAGGAGATAGGGCTGAGCCATGTTGGATATAATCCAAGGCATACTTGTTTTGATACTCATTTTGATTTTGATATAACTGATAGCAAATTGCCTGGAGCAGACAGGAAGTATATTCAATTCAAAAGGATGAGAAATTTAGATGAGATTTTATCAGATAGTGCTGCTAATTTTGATATTGAGAAGTTTGAGTTTGACAGCCCAGAAGAAAGGGTAGATTTGGTTGTTTTGTATAATCTGAAAAATGGGAAAATGAGCAATAAGAGATTGTTGACAAGATATCCTACTAAAAGAAAGCAGATAAATGGATTTAAGATGGATTATTGCAAAGATGCTAAAGAATTAGTTGGAAAAGCAACTGATTTTATCAATGGAAAAAGAGGAAGCAAGGAAGAGTCATTTGTTCTTACTGCATATTACATGCCTTTTGATTCAATACAGATGAGAGAAGAAGGCAAGTTTGAAGTAGGAAGCCAAGAAAGTGATCCTAAAAAAGAAGTTACAACAAAGTTTTTTGAGAAAATAGGAGTTTATGGAAAGCATGTTATTGATCCTCTGGATATCTTCAAAGTAAAATATGATCATCTTCCTAATAAGAAGATGGATATGATTGGGAAAGAACTTGGGGTTGGAGGAAAGACAGGATTAAACTACAGGCAGACAAGAGAGATATCAATAATGCTGAGGACTGGGAAGACAGAACAATTGAGCAGGGATACAAAAGAGATAATTGCAAAAAGAGCTAAGAAAGAATTTGACTCAATGAAGATAAAAGAACTTAAAGAAATTGGTTTTGATGTTGTAACAGATTATGCTACAATTGATGGAATTGTAATGGCTAATATCCAGAAGACAAAAGAATACATTGAAGCATTAGAAGACAGGGTTTATATCAGCAATTTGCTGCAAACAGACCCTTTCAAGTTATTTCATGATCCTAACAGGGTTAATGATTCCCAGGATAGAAGCTATTTTGAGAATGTGGGATTGCACAGGGATGATGTCTATAGAAAATGGAAGATTATGATTGATTATGAGAAAAAGGCAATGGCCAGATTCAAGAAATTCAATTTTAAGTCAATGGGGAAAATAGAAGAAAGAGGATTGTTTGAAAATGTATACAAGGTCTATGTGCCATTGACCAGATTCTTAGCAGAGCATGTTGCAAGGAATTTTCCAGAAATAGAGGATTTGATCAGATATACTGACCAGTTTTCTGATGACAGGCTAAGGCAGGCTGATCTAGCTCATTTTGAAGATGCTTTATGCAAACTGATGGTCCAGGATTATGCTATCTGCATGATGGAAAGAGATAATCTGTTTAATCTGCTGAAAAAAACAAAAAAAGATGTGGGAATCTCTGACAGCGGATTGTTTGACAGTAACTTTGATAAAAAAGTATATGGCTTGTTTTACGGGGTAAGGAACAGATTAGAAGAAACAGAAGACAAAAAAAGATACAGGAATTATAATATAACCCAAAAAATCCTGGAAGATTGTCTAGATGATGTCAATCCAAAATTCTTAGAACAAGAAAGACTGACAATAATACAATTGCAGAAGCTGTTTAATCAATGGGCTAAATTACAGGACAAGGAAAGAAAAGTATATGGAAACTATGGTGTTAGAGCTTTTTTCAATCCTTATGCCCCTGAAAAAGATATATCCAGTATTGAAGAAGCATTGGACAGGAGGTCTTTTGATATCTTCAAGTTTATTACAGAAAATGATCTAAGATTAATGCATGTCCAGGGAAATTATCTATATCTAAAAGGAGATAAAGATGCTTTATTCAAAGAGGATTGCCCTTTTTTCCTGGTTGATGAGCTTGATAAGGTCTTGATGACTGCACATCCAAGCGATACAAGAAGCAGGGATAAAAATGAAAATGTACTGGACCAAAAGATATACTATGAAAAAAATGGATTTTTTGAAGGCATCAGTGTTGATGAAGAGCCGACTAATAAGTTAACAATATTTGAGATGGAAACTTATGGAAGCTTTATTGATAATGTGCTAAAAGGAGATTATGAAGATGCTTTGACTTATATGTATGATGCTCTTGACTGCATGGTTGCTGAGAAGATTCCTAAAGAAAATCTTGTCTGGATGAGCAAATCAAAGAAAAGATACAGAGCATTAGAAGATGGAGAAAGGATTTATTTCTATACTGATGAAAAACTGGCTGGAGAAAAGAAGATTTGCTTTGATGATGATAAAAAAAGAAATTATGTCTGGGATAGTATTGGAAAGAAAAAAGTAGAAGGAAAATGGGTTGATAATATACAGAAAGTCTACATAATGAAGATTGATGATTTAAAGCCAGACTGGTATGAATATAGGAGAAGAATAGAATTCAGGACTAAAGACTTATTAGAGACTTTTATTGGCAGGGATTGCAATTGGTTTATAGAAGAAATTGTTGATGATAAAAAAATGAAAGAAATTGCTGATAGTATCAGAGTATATTAAGCGCAGTATTTTCTCCATTTATCTTGTCCAACTCTTTGCTTTAGGGCATCTAGCTGTTCTGGAGAGCATGATTCTAGTGTTTGTTTTATCCTTGAATCAAGATCTTTTTTCTTGCTTGCAAGACCTGCCTGATCAGTAAAAAGGTTTGCGTTTTGCATTTCTAAGTCTACTTTGTCATATTGCCAGAAAATGTGGTCTAGTGATTCATATACAGGTTCTACAGTTGATTTTACTTGTTCATGTTCTTTTTGCTGTTTGATGTGCCCTTTATAACTAGCTATGTTCTTTTTTGATTGGTTATATGTATTGACAAATGATTGTGATATTCTTGCTGGCTTGATGTCATCTTTATCGAATTCTAAAAATACACCACCTTGACCTGTAAGACCTTTCAATTTTATTTTAAGAAGATTAGTTCTTTCCATATTATCAGTTAATGATAAGTTATATTCATCAAGAAGTGCTTCTCTATATTGCTCAGAAAGAGAGTCAACTGCTTCAACAAATGCTCTATCCTTTTGATAATCCTGTTCTGAATAGTCTTTTCTCATAGGAATATAGCAGTATTACTAGTATTTAAATCTTTCTATTTTTCACTACTTTTCAGTAACTAATACTGCATTAATAATACCATCTTGGCCAGGCCTAGAAGTCACTTTTGCCTTGCCTTTATCTGTTTGGATAATAGTGCCTTTAACAATGATATTTCGCCTTACAAAGTGCCTGTTTGCAGGAGATTCAAGAACTGTCTCAATCTTGGCTTTTGAGGCTTTTTTTGTCTTTGGATCTACTACATTGGCCATATCAGAATCAAGAAGCCTTGTTTTGGTGTTTCCACCTTTGGTCTTTTCTTTCTTATTCTTGGTTTTTCCTAGCTTTGTCAGAGTAGGGCTTTTGCCGCTTTCATATAATTTCTTCTTTCTGCTGGCAATATACCTGCCTCCTGTTGCTTTTCTTTTTGATCTTGTCTGTGTGAAAACCATACTTAGCATGAAAATAGCAAGATGTTTAAAAAGGTTTCTAAATCAAGAATACTTCCTGGCTTGCTAAAATTCCATGAATTTTTAGGAAGTAGCGGAAGTGAAAGCTTCCTGACTTCCTAAAATTCCCTGAATTTTTAGGAAGT
>JAAOYC010000043.1 GCA_018221125.1 Candidatus Woesearchaeota archaeon | reverse complement strand
AACATATAGGAAGTACAGCAATACCTGAAATGCCTGGAAAAAATATTATTGATGTTTTAATACCTTGCGAAACAGGAGATTTTAATAGAATTCTGGCAAGATTAGATTCTGTAGGATTTCAGAAAAACCCATATCCTCATGTTCCTCCAGAAAGACCGTTAAGTGTTGGCGCAATACAATATGAAAGTAAGAAATATAATGTCCATGTTACATTGGTACAGCAAGATTCAGACCTTCATAAAAATAATCTTTTTTTCCGTGAATATCTAAAAACTCATGAAGAACTTGCCCAGGAATATGCTAAAGTTAAACAAAGAGCTGTAAAAGATGGACAAGTAGAAGCTAAAGAATATAATGATGCAAAAAGTCCATTCATCAGATCAGTTCTTGCAAAATTGTAGATTAATAAACATTTTTTCTTCCACACGCAGATGTTCTTGCTAGATTAGATGGGTTTTAGGATAAAGAATTATTTTGGAGTTTCTGCTTTATTTAAGACATTACTGGCCAATACTTCTCTTGGTTTATTTTGTTCAAGGTATTGCCCTTCTGGAGAAAGAGGAGGAAATTCATCTGCATATGTTTCTTGTATTTCATGTGATGAAGCAGGATATTGTTCCCGCAATTTTTGATATTCTGATTGTACAGCTTCAAGTAACCTCGACCTGCTTGCAATATCATCTGCATCTGAAGATAAATCATCCAATACAGCAGTCATATCAACAATACGCTTTACATGAAGCTTAGAATCTTCTTCTCTCACAATTAAATATGTTCTCCCCGCCATAATGATATCATAAATATTAGTTTTATAAAAAGTTAGTGGAAAACCCTTCGTTAAAATTAGAGATAGAAGTCGGATTTATACTCTTATCTTGTTAATTCCATACATTACTTGTATTTTAGAACCGTCTTTTAAAGTAAACAAGAATATTGGAAAACTCGCGTCATCTTCTCTTTTCAAACTACTAGTTCCAAGCGCATCTCTAAGAACTCTTTCTGGCTTGATGCCTGTGAGTTTTTCATATAAGCTTAACCTTCTTTCTATATGCCCTTTTCCTTTATCAGCAGAATTATTGAATAGATACCAATAAAAATCTCGTATATCTAAAAAAGGATTATCTCCTTCCATCCTTATTTCCAAAACATCAACCTCTGCGCCATTACGATAATCATGGGAAATATCTTGATGTAAAAGAAATTCTTGTTGTGATTCTGATAAAAGACTATAATTAGCTTGGCGCCTATCTGCTCTATCATACCTTTTTCCTAATTTTCTTATTCTTTCAGCATTCACAATAACACATAATTCACTTTTCCCAATATCTAATTGACTTCCTCTTGCTTCCATGTATTTTACTGATTAGAAGTAATTTAAAAACCTTCGTGAATTTTAAAGAATTAACACTGTGCATATTTCCCTAATCCAGCTACTCTTATAGTCTCTCTAATAAAGCGAGATTTGTCATCTTTAGACATTCTAAGCCACCAAATCATAAAAAAGTCCCAATCTTTTTTTGACATTTTGTTTTCAAGACTAGTTCCAGAAGGTTCTTCTTGTGCAAGCCTATCCTGCTCAAGAATTATAGTTAAACCATATTTATTTCTAGATGTCAATTCTCTGATAAAAGTGACTTTACCAACAGAAATATCTGTTCTTAAGTATAAATTTTGTGCATCACGAGAAACATCTATCTCACTTTTTCTTTCCCTATGAAGTAACCATTCTCCTGCAAATGAAGGGTAATCATAATCCCACTTGTACACATGAATATTTGTATTAAACATATATGATTAAGAAATATAGTGATTTTAAAAACCTTCGTGAATTCAGAAAAAGCAAAAATAAATTTACAATTCTTTTCTTGTTATCCTTAAAGATACTCTCAACAATGTTTTTTTCTTTTCAAGCAAGTCTCTTTCATTGGATAAATTGCCAGTTAAAGCCATAATAATATCAACTATTCTCCTTAATCCACCCTCAACATTTTTTTGATGAGACGGTTGAAGTTTTGGTTTTATAATTCGTTCATAAAATGCTTTGAATTTAGTCAATTCTTTAGAAATAGCATCCAATGTCTTTTCATTATGGCGAACATTTAATTCATTCAATTTATCCAAAAGGGGTTCAACGTCTTTTCGAAATTCTTTACTTAAAGCTTCTGCTTCTGCCTGGAACATTCTAGCCATCTGCCATGCTCTGATTAAGTCCTGGATTTGATCAATTAACTCATGTATTAATCCAGTTTTTTTAGCAAGAAGGTCTTTGACTTGTCCGTCAATGTATACAACAACTCTATCCATCTCCTCCTGATTTTCTATGCTTTTATCCCCTTTTACATATTTCAGTATATCCATAATATTAACCTTATGTTCTTTCTATATAAATTTATTTATTTTTAATCTTCGTGAATTAAACCATAGCACTTCTAAAATCTCTAATCACTGCCAAAGGATTTTCATAATATCTATCTAATAATTTATTCAGTTTTTCAGGAGAATTCTTAATCTTTTCAGTGATATTATACAGCAAAGATTCATATTTTATATTTTTGAGGTTATTAACAATCTCATCTTTCATAGCCCACCTTAGTTCTTCTTGCAGGTAAGCTAAGGTATTCTGGTTTTTGTCAAATGATTGTATGCATCCATCCAGGACAAAATTACATCTTCCAAAGGCACTTAGGAAATAAGGAACTTTTATTCTATATTTGATGAATATCTTTATAATTCCCATAAACCAGAATCCAATTCCTTCATGAGGTGTTCTCAAAAGATAATCTTTCATATCTTTCCTGACTTTATCTGCATATTTCTTACGGCTTGCATCACACACATCCAAAGCAAACCTGATTGTATTATCAAGATCTCCTGAATAAACAGATAAAAATAACTTCTTCATTTTTTCCACATTTTCAGAAGATATCCTCGCCATTAATCCGCAGTCTATACTTGAAGCCTGTCCATTCTTCATTATCAGTATGTTTGCAGGATGTGGATCTGCCTGAAATAAATAACCTTTATTGTTAAGGAAAAGTGCGTGTGTTGCAGCACTAATATAGCTTTTGAAAGATGTGTTGATATCATATTCAGGATTATCTCTAATCTCATCAATCCTGTTAATTGGAACCCCTTCAATATAATTCATCGTTATTACATTCTTCGAACAAAATTTCCTATAAGGGAACAAAAATACTCCTGAAGGTAGGTTTGCTCTATATCTTTTTCCATCGCAAAAACTATAATGCTTCTTGGTTTCTATGATATTCTTAATCTCATTTTCAAAATCAATCTCCTGCAATAACCATGATTTCATCTCCTTAGCAACATTTGCAGCATTAGCAGTTTTTAAAAGAGGAGAGAAAAACTGGCAAAACTTTGTTATTCTAATCAATAAATTCATATCCTTGATTATTTTCTCTCCTACATAGGGTCTTCTTACTTTGACTGCAACTTCTTCTCCTGATTTTAATCTCGCCCTATATATTTGAGCAATAGAAGCAGAAGAAATTGGTTTTGGATTGAATTCTTCATATATTTCTTCTGGATACTTGCCAAGATCATGCTTGAATATTTCCTTGATTTTAGAATATGGGATTTCTTTAATCTCATCAAAAAGTTCTTGCAATGCCTTGCAATCTTTTTCAGACAGGATATCATACCTTGTGCTTAACATCTGCCCAAACTTTATGTAAGTTGTTCCAAGTTTTTCACAAGCTTCCCTAATTCTTCTTCCAAGTATCTTCTTAGAATGTTTATTAACTTTATGCAATACAAAATACTCTAAAAACACCTTAGTTATCTTCAACAGCCCCATTAATTTGCCCCCTATTCTTCTACTTTAATATCAAATTTCTTTGCAACTTTCTTAACTGTTTTCTTAAGAGGTTTAATCAAGTTTTTATATTTTTTCTTTACTTGCTCTGTATTTTGCTTTAAATTATCATCCTTGAACTCTTTTGAAACCTGCTCAAATGTCTCTTTTGCCAGTCCAAATGCTCCTGCTCCTAGTTTTATTATCATCTCAATCCCCTCCGAATCAAGTGTTGGTTCAGATTTAGTTCTATTCCCTTCCTTTACCTTAATAATTTCAATAAAACCATGTTTATTCAGCAGATTAACATCTTTAGTAACATTTCCCTGGTCTCTATTAACCAAACTAGCTAAATGATAAATGCTGTCTGGCTTTTCTCTTTTAATTATCTCTAACAATTCAATCCTTCTGCTATTAAGCACCTTATTCATTTCCTCAAAATTAGAAAAATAGATAACTCCTTCTTTCTTCTTCTTGGGAATCTCCCCAACTTCCACCCTTATGGTTTTTGCTTTAATTGCCATTATCTTGAAGAGTAGGCGTTTCAGGAGCTCGCTCTGTTTCATAACTTTTAATTGCTTTCTCTAAAGTTCCAAGTCTTGGTTTCCAAAATTGTTTAGCTCCTTCCGATTCAACATAAATCTCTTCAGGATACATCCTTTTCCACGCATGTGCCTGTTCTGCAAAACTAACATAACCAAAAGACTTATCTTTATTAGTATCAGCTAACTGCATTAATCTGGAATATCTTTTATCATAGTGTCTTCTTTCTAAAGCTTCTCTATGCCACCTTGCTTTCTGAGATTCATGTTGTGCCTGCACCAGGCTGTATAAAAAACCCATTGCTCCAAGAGTAATAATTCCTACAAGACCCATTCTTTTAAATCTGTTCATTAGCTTCCCCCCACATTATTTGCTTTAATAACATTACATATATGTAAATAATAACATATATATAAAGTTTTTGAAAACATTCATCAATTTAAGAAATAAAACGCCGGCACCCGGATTTGAACCGAGATATCCTTGCGGAAACGGGCTTGCTTTAACCTTAGTTGCTCAAGGCCCGCGCAATACCAGATTATGCGATGCCGGCATACAAAGAATAAGTTAAAAAGCACTATTTAAATGTTGCTTTTATTCAAGCAAAAAATTATAAAACAAAATCCAAAATTCTCTTATAAATATTTTTCGCAAAAACAATCCAAAAAAAGAAACATTTATAAAGAGAGACATATGTTTATATATAAATTTTTGTAATTATTATTAGTCAATGAAAATGGGGGTAGAATGTTATTCATAGATAACTCTACTTTTACAAGGGGGATGTAAATATGCCGGAAATGATTAAGAAATGTCCTGAGTGCGCTAGCATCAATTTATTCTGGAATAGAGAAAAAGGAGAAGTCATCTGCAAAGACTGCGGTTTGGTCATTGAAGACAAGATGGTGGATCATGGCCAGGAATGGCGTGAATTTGATCCTGAATCAGGAGAAAGAAAAAGAAGGACAGGCGCTCCTATGACTTATACTCAATATGACCAGGGCCTGGGAACAGAAGTAGGCCACACAGGAGATCTATTCAAATTAAAATCAAAAGACAGGAACAAATTCTTCAGATTAAGAAAATGGCAGTCAAGAATCTCAACAGCTATTGAGCGTAACCTAAAACTGGCATTAGCTGAATTAAAGAGAGTATCTTCATATTTAAAACTGCCAAAATCTGTAGAAGAAGAGTCAGCAAGAATCTACACTTTAGCAGTACAGCGTGGCCTGGTAAGAGGGCGTTCTATGGAATCAGTAGTTGCAGGAGCATTATACGCTGCTTGCAGAAGACATGATGTTCCTAGAACTTTAGATGAACTCTCAGAAGCGTCTGGAATAGAAAAAAAGGAGATCGGAAGAACATACAGATTTGTGACAAGAGAGCTGGGAATATCTATCATGCCAAGCAATCCAGCAGACTATATCGCAAGATTCGCTTCAGCCCTTAAATTATCAGCAGAAGCACAGTCAAAATCAGTAGAGATCCTTGAAGCAGCTCAAAAAGCAGAATTAACCAGCGGGCGTGGTCCAACAGGTATAGCAGCAGCAGCCCTGTATGTATCAGCATTGATTAACGGAGAAAAAAGAACGCAAAGAGAAGTTGCAGATGTTGCCGGCGTTACTGAAGTCACAATCAGGAACAGATACAAGGAACTTCTAGAAAAACTAAAGCTGGACAAAGACGTCAAGAAAACAAAGAAAAGAAAAAAATAGGCGCAGGTTTTTAAACCTCTTTATTTTCTCTTTTTTATGTCAATAGCATTAATCTCAGATATACATGGAAATCTACCTGCTTTAGATGCAGTTCTTTATGATATCTTATTCAATAAAAAAATATCTAAGTTAAGCAATCCAGGAGAAAACATCCGCTGCCTAGGAGATATAGTTGGCTATTATCCCTGGCCTAATGAATGCGTTGATAGAATTGAAAAATATAAAATCCCCTGTGTAAAAGGAAATCATGACAGGTCCTGCTCAGATAACAAGCATGAAGATGACCCTGAGCTTTATTTCGAAAAATGGGGTGAGCTGAGCAAACACACAGGATATTTCACTAGAGAATTATTAACATTTGAAAACAAAACATTTCTGCGCCATTTGGATTATAAAGTTGATGAAGGCAGTTTTAGCTGGGTGCATGCTAACCCAATAGAACCAAGAAAATTCAAATATGTTTTGGCTAAACCTTCCACTCACAGCTTGCTTCCCTTTGTTGTAATGAGTAAGATGAAAGAGTCACCTGTATTCATAGCTCACTTGCATATCCCTTCTATATTTGAAGAACAAGATGGAAATGTATTAGAATACACAAGCAAAATAGATTATGATAACCAGCTGCCTCTTCCAAAAGGACCTTTTCAATTAAAGCCAGATACTAAATATCTGATAAATATAGGAAGTGTAGGACAGCCAAGAGACAGAAACCCAGAATCCTGCTATGCTGAATATGATGAAGATGCCAATACAGTCCAGTTCCACAGAGTAAAATATGATATTCCTTCTGTGCAGATAACAACAATAGGAGCAGGATATGGTTTTATAAAAAGGGGCAAAAATGAAAAACCTTTGGATGTTGGAAAAGAACTATCAGCAAGATTAGCAGATGGGAGATAAGCATTAACTTTTTATATTAATTCTAAACCTTTTTTATGATATGGAATACAAGATAGTAAAAGTAAGGGAGAATTTATACAAAAAACTGGAAAAAACAGAGATGCCTCCTACATCTGATGAAAATGGAAAGGCTTTACTGAACATGAACCCTTATCCGGGATTTAAAGATTTGGGAAACAGCAGCAAAAACAGGATAATAGGTTTTGCAATAGAAGTTTATACCAGGGGAAAAGATTCTATAATTTATGACAGTTCTGCAGAAAGATTAGTATCTGATGTAAAAAGCAAAATAGAGCAGATTGTTGGAAAAATAAAAGATAAAGTTGATAATCTGGAAAAAGCTCTTGAAACTCTTTAAAATTCCCTTTCTAAAAAACAAAAAATATTATAAAATAAAACAACATCCTTTTTTCATAGTAAATGGCCAGAAAAGCAATAATTTCAGACATGCATGGGAATCTTGAAGCAACCATTGCAGTATTCAAGGATATTGATGAGCAGAACATAGAGAATATTATCTGTATCGGAGATGTCATTGGCTATGGGGCAAATCCAGGAGAATGCCTGGATGAATTGATCAAAAGAAATATTGTTTCTACAAAAGGCAATCATGAGTCAGCTATTCTGGCAGAATGTTATGAGTATTTTAGGCCGGAAGCAAGAAGATCTTTGCTATGGACCAGGGAGCAGCTGTATAATTCTTCCTGGCATTTTATCAGAAAAATAAGAAGAATAAACTTCCTGCATTCTATGAGAGAGAAATACCCAGATGAAACAGGAGCATTATATCTGCATGGCTCACCAAGAGATTGGAAAAATGAATATCTTAGCAGCGGAGATTATATTAATTATATCTATAAAAGGCCTGGTGCAAAAAGAAAACTAGATGTTAATTTCGAAAGATTCAGCAAGCTTTGCTTTAACGGCCACAACCACATCCCTGGATTGATAATAAAAGTAAAACAAGAGCTTGAAAGAGAGATAATTGATTACCAAAAAAAGAAAATAATTCTGACATCTGGATATAACTTAGTTTATCCAAAAGAATTAACAGATGGAATATTTGAACTAAAAGAAGAAGAGCAGGTTCTTGTCAATGTAGGCAGTGTAGGCCAGCCAAGAAACTGCGACCCAAGTGCTTCTTATTTCATCTATGATACAAAAAAGATGACTGTGCAATGCAGAAGAATATCTTATGACATCCTAAAAGCAGCTGCAAAGATAAAAAAACTTGGCTTTAGACATTTAGCAGAAAGATTGACTAAAGGCGAATAAAAACAAGATAGACGAAGGTTTATATAATTCTTTTTATTGAAAATTTCTATGGGAGAAAAAGACTATTTGGAACAAGATGTAAGTAGTATGTTTGATAGCATGAGCCTTGAAGACAAAAATGAATATGATGGCGGCATAGAAAGGATTGCCAAAGAAGGGCCTGATATAATAGAGAAATGGATGTGTGTAATTGCTTTAGCAAGAAACCCACTTTTGCAGCATTGCTATATAAGAAAAATGGTTGATGATATTAAAAAAAATAACAATCTTGATAATTATGTAATGGGCATAATAATTTCACATAGTGTAGACAAGAAACATGTTCAAAAAGAATTAACAGATGAAATGATCAAACAATATCCAATAAGAGGAAGAATCCAAAACTTTTGGATGCCTCTTTTTCTGATGAAATAAATTATTTTTTTTCTAATTTATCCTGCATGTCTTGAAGTGACTTTTTCAAACTTTGTATCTGTTTGATCATTGCGCCGCTAAGTGCTGGCACTTTATTTAATGAAACAGCTCCTCCTTCAAGTCCAACTCTGATTCTATTTGTTTCTTTTTTATATGTCTCGATTTTATCTTTTATAGAATTTGAGTCACTAAGAAGTTTATCAACTTCAACTAAATGACCCAAGAGAATCCTTGAAGCTTTATAAGCATCTTCTTTAGCTGCATCTGCTGCTATAAACCACGTTGATGTAAATGTTTCCATATTTGATCACCTTTAATATTGATTACATAAATACTATTTAAATTTATTTATCTCAACAATCCAATTATCACTTTAAACTTATCAGAGCTAATATCATCTTTATACTTCTTTGCAGCAGAACTAATCTCTTTCTTGTTAAACTTAAATCCTTTTTCTTTTAAAACATCTAAAACCTTTTTATTAGAAACATACTGGCAGAACTGAGTAACATTCTGAGGCTTTTCAGTTGAATGAACTCTTTCAAAATCAATCATCACAGCTTTCCCGTCCTTGACAATAATATGCTTAAATGGATTATGCATCTCTTCTTTGTTTATCCTTCTTTCATCCAGGACAAAGCACTGATTAAAAACATCAATTAAAACTTTTTTTATCCCAGATTTAGAAGCTTTTTCTATAAAATTAGGAAAAAACTCTCCTTCAACAAATTCATAGACAAAATAATCATCTTCAGTATAAAGAAACTTCGGGCCAATATTCTTCCTGTTCAATAATTTCAGCCATCTTGCTTCATTCACAACTCTGCCGATAGCTTCACTATCTTCTCTTTGTTTCTTGATAGCAATTTTCTTATTATTTAATTTGCCTGTAAATATGACTCCTCTGTGTCCTTTTGTCAATCTCTTTATATCCTTGATCCCATCTGCTTCCAGTTCCTTGATAAAATCACTTTTCTCTGCAATATAGACCAGTAAGCTCTCTGCAAACACAGGCTCTTCAGCCAGCTTCTGGAAATTAAATCCATGATCTTCCATTATAGAATGAACTTTATCTTTTCCAGTAAGAGAACTAAACAAAACCAATACTTTTCCATCAGATGTTAAATAATCTGAAACCGAAGAAAAAAATCTTTCAAGCAGCTCATAACCTTTCTTCCCACCAGTTGTTGCCAAAGCAGATTCAAAAGGCTCCCGTACATCCTCAGGAAGATAAGGAGGATTGAATATAATCAAGTCAAACTTCATAGGCTCTAATTTAAAATAAGAAAACAGATCAGATTTTACAAACCTTATATTCCTAACTCCTTTGAACTTTGCTTTCTTCCTTGCATAATCCAGTGCTTCTTCATTGATATCAGCTCCGATTACAGTATCAGCTTTTTTAGCAGCTTCTATAGCCAACACACCACTTCCAGTCCCCATATCCAGAACATTCCCAGTAGCATATTCCTTGATCTCTCTAAATATCAAGAAAGTATCTTCTCTAGGTTGATAAACTTCTGCCATAATAATAAGAAAAAGAAATAGCTATTTAAGCGTTTCTAACTGAAATGCATTAAACTCATACTCTCCAGCCAAATCATAATCAGGCTTTCTATGAGTATTTGGAATATCAAGCCCAAATATTTTTGTTATATTATTATGAGTCATATCATCTATGAATTTGTCAGGCATCCTTTCACTCTTAAACAGATTTATAAAATGAGGATAAAAAGGCAGTCCAGGAATGCCAGAAGCATAAATAGGTTTTCCATCTTTGTCAAGAACCTTTCCTGTCTTTTCATTCAAAGTATGTGGAGCATGGTCTGTCTCAATCCAGTCAATCCTTCCGTTCAATAATGCTTTGAGCATATACGCCTGCCTTGGCCTTGATCTTAAAGCAGGATTCATCTTTAATTGCAGACCATTTTTATACTGCATCAAAAGGTTATCAAGAATCGCATGATGTGGTGTTAAACCGCATGTAATTGTAAAATCAACCTGGTCTCTCATCTCTTCAATATATTTCAAAGATTCTGGAACAGATATGTGAGGGATATGCAATACTCCTTTATATCCTGCTTCAGCAGCAAATAAAATTTGATCTTTTACAGATTCTATTTCAGATTCAGCAGGCCTTGCTAATGAGTGAGAAAAAGGTTGAGATGGATCCCATATCTTTGGTCTTAACAAACTTTCTTTTTCGCAGTGGACAGCTAAAACACCTTTATAATTAGATTCTGCAAGAGTCTTATACACTAATTTTTGTTCTTCTTCATTAATAATTCCCATATTGCCAGTAGAATTTCCTGCAAACATCTTTAATCCAACAACTCTTTTAATATTTCCAGGAAGACCAGCAACTTCTGCTATCTGTTCAGGGTCAGCAGTGATTCCAGCATAAATTCCATGAAATATCTCAAAATTCCCGCCATTTTTAGTTTTTAATTCACTTATTGCTCTATCAGCCAAATCAATCCTTTCAACTATCTTTTTACTGGAAGTTAAAGCAGGGCTTGTATTAGGCATTTCAAACACAGCATCTAATCCCACATCATAAGCTACTTCCAGTCCATGCTTTACTGTCTCTTTATGATCCTGGTCCCAGTCTCTTAGATGCACATGTGGGTCTATCATTTTCTAAGCTCCTTTAATTCAGTTATTTCTCCTGTTCTTGACCTTGCAAATTCATTGAAATGAGGAAGTGAAGAAATCTCATCATATTGGAATACAGGACCATCTGCACATACTCTTTTCCCTGAAAATGAACAACTGCCGCAAATTCCAACAGCACATTTCATATATCTTTCCATGCTTAGGTATATTTTTGAAGGGTCTGTTTCATATCCACCTTCTTTCACTGGTGCAGTAAGTTTTTCAGCAACAGTCTTCATCATTATCTCTGGACCGCAAAGATTATAGATGCTTCCTTCTGGTATATTTGCATCAGCTGCAAAACCTTTTTTTCCATAGCTTCCATCATCAGTCACTGCAACAATATTATGTCCTTGATAATGAGTGCTCTGTTCAGCTATCTTTATTATTTCATCTAAAAACAGCAGTTCATCTTTGTTCTTTCCAGCCAAGACAAAAGACTGCGCAGGAGTCCCTGATTTTGAAAACAGATAGACTAATGGTGGAATTCCGCATCCACCTCCAATCAATGTGCTGAATCCCATCTGAGGAAAACCCCTTCCATATGGCCCTCTTACATCCAAATATTGCCCTTCTTTCTTTTCAAAAAGTTTTTCAGTAAATGGACCTACTTTTCTTACAGTTATTCGATTCCTTGCACTTAAAGAAATAGGCTTTTCATCTACACCTGGAAGCCATACCATTCCAAATTGTCCAGGCTCTGAAGTAAACATATCTTCCAAGACAAAGCTTCTTGTTGATTCATTATGTTCTATAATCTTTTCAATCTTTGTATGAACATATTGATTATTTCTATCCATTTTTCACCATACTCCCTACTAATTTATCTAAAGTTGTGTTCTCTTCTTTTAAAAACTTCTGCACACCATTCCATAAATCATTAGTAAACTTGACAATCTCTTCTGTTTTTCTCCCTCTTGCTGTTCCACCTTTTAAATCTATGAAAGCGCATGTGCCTACTTCAAACATAGAAGCTCCTGCAATAGAATATTCAATTATGTCTTCCCATCTTGATATTCCACCTGATGCAACAATCCCAACATCAGTTCCTTTGACAACTTCATAGACATCATTCACCATCTTCATTATCTTTGGCTTCATTGCAGGCCCAGACATTCCTCCATAGTTTCCAGCCAAAACAGGCCTTCTAGAATAGATGTCAATAACTAATCCAGGACCTACAGTATTTCCGCAGACAAAATGATCAGCATGATGCTTTACAAGTTCTGCTATTGCAACATAATTTTCATTTGGAGAAAGCTTTACCATAAGAGGTTTTTTTGTTGCCTCTCTTGCCAGTTCAACAGCAGCCAATATCTGAGCAGTCATGAACTCCATCACGCTTTTTTCTCCTGCTTCTTTATTAGGGCAGGATACATTCATCTGATGAGCATCAACATAAGGATCCAGCATCTCTATCAATAATGCATAATCTTCTGGCTTGTTTCCCCACACAGAACCTATAATAGGCATCTTTAATTCGCTGTTCTTCAATTCCCTTACCCAGCTTTCAATCGGATGAGTAGGCAAAGCCATTGAATTAAGAAGGATAGAACCAGTGTAGACCACAGTTGGATTTGGATTTCCTTTTTTCTCTTTTTCCCATCTATATTCTTCCCGCACATTGGCTATCTCAGAACAAGGACCTCCTGATTTCATTACAAAAGCTCCTAACTTAATTCCCATTTTCTCTAGCTCATAAGCTATACCTAAGTAGCTTCCTGTTCCGCATCCATTTACTAAAGGTATCTCTAAATCTAGTTTTGGCATTTTATCACTTCATTAAAGGTGTTTAGCCATTGCTTGTAATATCTCATAAGCAGTTGTTTTTTTATCTTCTGCTTTTGTTATTGCACTTCCTATGACCAGTATTGAGCTGCTGCAATCCTCTACTGCTCTATCTGGAGTATACAGCTGTTTCTGGCCAATATTTTGTATTCCTGCCCATTTTATCCCAGGTGTAACATAAGTAAAGTCAGAACCAAATTCTTTTTCCAGTGCTCCTGCCTTGCTTGCAGCACATACAATCCCGTCTAATCCCCATTCTTTTGCAAGTTCTGTTCTTCTTCTGACCAAGTCATCATATTTTATTCCAAGTCCCTGAGCTTCAAGGTCTTCATCACCTAAGCTAGTTAATACTGTAACTCCAATGACTTTTGGTGTGTCTACTCCTCGATATTCAGCACCTTCACTTGCTCCTTCAACAGCTTTTTTGCACATCTCTTCCCCGCCAGCTACGTGAATATTAAACACATAGACCCCTGGAATAGCTGCTTCTCTGCCGTAATTATAAACTGTATTTGGGGTATCATGAAATTTTAAATCAAGAAATGTATCCCCACCTTTTCCCCTTATCTCTTCAATCATATTAACTCCTTCATTTTCAGCAGCAGTGTGCAGGCTGTTGATTTTAAATGTCCCCACATAATCTGATAATTCTGCTACAAGTCCCAATGCTTTTTCAACGCTAGGAACATCCAAAGCCAAACATACTCTATCTCTTGCTTCTTGTTCTTTTTCTGTTAATTCCATTTTTCATTCCCCCTATTTCTCAACTTTTGGAAAGCCGTGTTTTTCTCCCCATCCAAAAGGATCAGCTCTCCATTCTTTTAGCATTTCTAGTTGCTCTTCAGTAAATTTGCCTGAGTCAGCAACAGCTTTCATCAGGATATCATAAGTCAGTATAGACCCTACATTGCATTCTGGCTCCAAAGCTCCAAAAGCCTGTACTGCTTTGTCTAATCCATAATTAAATATAGACAGGCAGTAATCAGATTTAGCTCCTGCATCTCTTGCAGCCTGAACTTCTTTTGCAGAGCTTCCCCCTGTAGAGATAAGATCTTCAATAACAGGAGCATGTTTTCCAGAAATAATCTTTGGTTTCACTACATCTGATATCTCATGTGTGAATGTTTCAATAACTTCCACTCCCTTTTCTTCCAGTGCAGCAACTGCATTGTCTAAATAACTGTCTCCAATATAAAAATTCACTAGCAATACTTTTTGGCCTTCTTTTGGAGAGCCTTCAATCTGCTGCTGCAGTCCATGTTCTTTCTGCTTTTGCCTGACATACATGAAAGGCACTTGTTTTTTATTAGCAATAGAAACACCATAAGGAATAGCCCATGGACATGTGCTTGCCACAGCATCACATTCTACATCAAAAGATGTTTCGTTATGTTTTTCAATAATATAAGGTACATTGTCCTTCATTATTATAAGAGGAACATCATAAAGATTTGCAACACTTGTTGCTGGAGCAATACCAGCAGTAGAAGTTCCAACAATATAATTAATAGGAATCTTTTCAGATTCAAGAATTTCTTTAAAGCCCTCTGTCACCAGCTTTCTGTTATTGGCATCTGCCAATAACCTCCTGTTATCATTGTATATGGGCATTTGAAATCCTGATGCCCATATAAAAGGCTTAGACGGCTGAAGTTTTATTGCACCTATCTCTAAACCTTTTTTTGCTATCTGATATCCTATATCTTTTAATTCCATTTTATTCCCCCCAATATTATTAAAACAAATTACCTCTCTTTTATATAGTTTATTCTTATTTTATCAATTTTGTCGTCTAGACTAGGGACGAATTTGCTCTATTTTCTTCGGAAGTAAGCTAATAAAACCTTCCCTCTCCTTATCAGAAACTTTTGGATTTGTTATATCATAAGGTTTTCTGCAGTATCTGCATCTTATTGTTCCTTCATCATTGTAAAATTTAGAGGGAACATCTTCATTAACAACTCCTGTAACGCAGTTATCATTCTTGCATAAAAGATAAACAAATTTATCAGCAACTTTCCCGTCTTCAATATAACTTATTGTAGGGTCAGGAGATATCTTAGCAATCTTCTTCAATTCTCTTTCAGTCAACTCTCTCAAATTTGTTTTCAAAAAAGATTTGTCATTTTCAGAAAGATAAGCCGGGATTGAATCATATCCTTTGTCTTCTAAACCCAAATCAGCTGCAATCATCTGTGCTGTTCCTTTTCCCATATGGTCTATGACTGTTCCTCTGATTATCTTGTCTATAAACATGCCTTTTTTTGTTTCTTCTCTGGTTGCTCTCTTTAATCTATTATTTCCAAATTCCAAATCATCAGCTAATTTCCCGCTAAATTGGATATATTCATCATGTTTTAACATTTCATAAAGCAGCGCCTTCCTGGCAAAAATTCCAAATTCTGCCTGCGGAAAGAATCCCTGAACAGGGCTGAAATAAACTAGATAATCAATTTCAGCTATCTCACTGTTTACAGGAAGAGGGTGCATTACCTTGACATCAAATCCTTCAACCTTTTCCAAATCAATCCTATATTTCTTCATCATCTCCATTATCTCTCCTTGAGTCACATTCTGCATTCTCTCTAACTGGGGCCTTGTCATATAATAGAAATCAATTCCTTTCATAACATCTCTCACACTTTCTTCTCTAATAACCTTGACTCCCCTTGATTCAAGAAGCCCTTCCAGATCTTTAGGCATTCCCAAGAAATCTTCAGCAGCCCATCTTATTGTAATGTTCTTAAAATGAGATAATGCCAAACTTAATGATTTTATTGTTCTTCCATGAGACAAATCTCCACCAAAACCAATATTTAATCCATCTAATTTTTTATCATTAAACCTATATAGTGTAAGCAAATCAAGCAAAGACTGGGTAGGATGCTCATTCTTGCCATCTCCCCCATTGATAACAGGTATATCAGCAACATCAGCAGCCCATTGCAAAGACCCGTCAAGAGGATGCCTCATTGCAATAACATCAAAATGATTTGCACCCATCATCATGACAGTGTCTCTTATTGTCTCCTTTTTCATGACAGCTGTCCCTTCTGTTCCAGAAAAACCATCAACCTGCATTCCAAGCTCCCTTGCTGCTGTATTAAAGCTAGTTCTTGTTCTTGTACTAGGCTCATAAAACATAGAAGACAAAGCTCTTGTTCTCAATTTATCAGATAAGTCATTTCTTCTGCCGTGCATCTCAAGATTATGCATATCCATTCCTTTTTCACATAAATAAAGAATCTCCTCTCTTGTAAAATCTGTAATTGAAATTATGTCTCTGTTGGTGAAATTACTTTCCATTTGATTCCCCCTCAATAAATTATTTATCTTGAAAATAAGATAATGTTTTTTCTACATCTACTCTGTATGAAAAAGCAGTTTTATGAGAATGTTTCTCTCCTGTATCAACTGCCAGTATCCTTAGATTCTCTTTCTCTCCCACAACCTTTCTCAATCTTTCCGGAACATCAGGAAAATTATCCAAATCTACATACAATACAGTTTTACTGCCATTGTAATCTCCAATATCCTGATTATCCATATCAATAACATCATATTTTTCAGCTAAATATTCTTTCACAATATCTCCCACTTCCCTGGCTCTTTCGCTCCCGTATAAGATAACCTCTTTAGGATTGCCTTCTACAGCTTTTTCAAGCCATTCCCTGTCAAATACTCCTGAAATATCCCTTGCTAATTCATCAAGAACCTCTTTCATAATCGACACCTCAAGTATGCTAGAATTCTGTGATTTTTTAGTATATTTTTCATACTAAAAAAGATAGTAGTTTACCAAACTATAAAAACATTGTTGTAACAGAGTAGTTATATAGACGAGAAAATAGAAAGGTTACCCCTATCAAAAAAAAGATAAAGACATTGAACTATAAAAATATTGTGATATTGCATAAGCTTTAAAAAAAACAATATATTACTTTTTTACTATGGGATGGGGAAAATATATAATTACACGTGTTGTTGCACCATTTGTATTCGGAGCAGCAATTATCGGTTGCGGACCTAAATCTGATGCAACTTATCCTATCACTCAAGAAGAATTTCTAGAATCTACAAAAACAACAAAAATTATTCCTTATTTTCATAGGTTATCAGAAACAGAGCGTCTTCTTGCCAACAAAATTGCTTTTAATAGAAGGAAAGCTCTTGGTAATGAAAGTGATAGCTATATACATGCAAAGGAGATAGCTGCAATTAAAAAAGCCCTGGCCCAAGAAGTGGCATATAGAAAGCAAGATGAAAAAGAGCGTTGGGGGACTATACTTCCATTATCTGATGCACTCAAGGATTTAGAACCAGCCCAGGAAAAATTAATTGATGAGCTTAGAGGTATAGAAAAAGTATTCGCTGCTTATAAGACAGAACAGGAAAGAGAACGTAATGCAGCAGCTAAAACAATGGATGATTATAAAAATGAACAGGAACAGCAGCGTGAAAAAGACAATAAAGCAACAGATGATTACAAAAAAGGTTTGGAAGCAAGTATTGCTGCAGCCATTAAAAAAAGTGCTGCTGATTTGACAAGACAGTATGATACTGGTAATGAGGATCAAACTGCTTCAATTGAGCAAAAAATTGCTGAAAGCCAAAAGGCAGTTGAATCACAATACAAAAAAGATGAGACAGCGCAAACTGCTTCAATCGATAAAAAACTATTAGAAAGCAAAAAAGCAGTTGAAGACTTGTTAAAAGGAAAAGCAAGCAATGAAACCATAGCTAAATTGCAGGGAGATATCACAAAATATCAAACAAAACTAGAAGGATATATTGCAGATAACACTAAATTAAAAGGAACTGTAGATAGCTACACTGAAAAAAACACTGAATTAGAAAAGATTGTAAAAGACAGGGAAAAAGGCTTAAAAGAGATGGAAGAATCATTGCAAAACCTGCAAAAACTTGTTGCTGAACTTATAGATGCCAGACCAATAGCAGAGATTGTTCCTTTGTCAGAAAAAAGACCATTGATAGAATCAGTTCCGCTTAAACTTTCTTTCCCATAAAGATTATTCTCTATATCTCTGGCCCAGGCTCATCAAAATCAATATCTATTTCATAAGGCTTTTTCTCTTCAACTGGTCTAGAATATCTTGGATGTCTTAAACGTTCCATCTCTTCCTCTGCAGACATTACAGTTCTTTCCATTTGTACTGGTTCAGGCAATTGCCTTTCATAATTAGTATTCTCTACATTAGCACAGCCAGCAGCATACAAAGCCCAACCTATGAGTAATAATACTATAGTTCTTGGTTTAACCAAGAATTTTCCAACATCTACTATCTCTTCTAATAAAGATTGTTTAGTCATATTAAATAGATATACTCAGAATTATAAAAAGCTTCGGGAATCTTATTTGCTTTCTTTTATCTTATACCTTTCCTTCAGGATAACACTCACGCCAATCTCTGCAATGTCATGGATAGAAATCAAACCATGAGAGATCTCAATAGAATCAACTTTATTTCTTTTCGAATGAACTTTCTTGACTTTCCCAATCAGTTTTCCTTTTGAATCCAAGACTTGCAGTCCAACATACTTGGAAACAGGGATCTTGCCTAAAAAAACAGAATCAATCCCAAAATTCTTGATATAATTAATTCCAATAAACAGATCAGGCTTCATAAAACCAGAGTCAATTGTTATTCCAACAAGTTTCTTTGAATCCTTGTCTATATGCAGTTTTGTTGTAACCCCAAGAATCTCTCCGTCAAGGTCAACAGCATCCTTTCCCAGGATATCATCAGAAGTTATAGTCTTTTTTCTAGCCGCCATTTTATTCATAGACCTTGTTCAGGATAATGTTCTTCTTGGATGTTTTTATCTCTGATTTTGGGATCTCTACGCCTTTTGAATAGAATTTCCTCTTGACAATTATGGATTTAAAATTATTCAATTTGCTTTTCCTGACAACATCTATAACCTTCCCTAACAGCCTGCCGTCTGCATCAAAAACATCTTTTCCGACCAGCAGCATGACTGGGTCAATTGACAGCATTATCTTGCCGTCCACAGAATTGAAATAAGCGCTGTCAATATAGAATTTAGAAAGTAGTTTCCCCCCTATAATTCCTTTCACACCTTTTGCTGTAAACAAGACATCCTTGACCTCTCCCATGACTTCTCCTGATTTAGAGACAATCTTCTTCTTGATATATCCCATCACGCTGTTGAATTTAGAGACATCTTCTTTTCTTGGAGTAAATATCTCAATTTTTTTCAGATCTTTCATTTTATACACCTATTTGTTTTATCCTATATAATCTTTTTCTAAAAAAACAAAAATACAATACTGATGATTAAATATTTTACCAACTGCCCTAATAAAAAGAAAATATAAAACCTTGTCTTGTTATACCTGAAAACACCTAATACTACTGCAAGCAGCTGGGATGGCAAAGGAAGTGCATTAAAGAAAAACACAGCCAATGCCCCATATTTATTTGTCAATCCTTTTATCTTGTAAAATTTTTTTGGAGATATCAGCTTCTTAGACACCTTGGAAAGTTTCAATCCAATAAAATAATTTATTGAATATGATATCAAAAGCCCGATAAAATAAAACAGCATTATAATCAGAAAGTAATGCCCTGTTTTCAGGAATTTGATAAACAATAATTCCAAAGGAATTGAGACAAAGAACAATCCTCCAATAAGGGTTGTATAAAAAACACCCAAAAGAGACGATCCTCCAATATGATACGAAAAGTGGCTTATCATCATATTCATAAACTTGAATATAAAGATATCAGAATCCTTAAGAAAAAAATAAGATACTCCCAAAAGAACAATCAATAATCCTAAAACAATAACACCTATCCCAAAGCTCCTCTTGCCCAGTCTATTATAGAGAAATATCCTGTTTTCCCTGAAATTGATAGATTTCTTTTTCATTTAGAATTTACTTGCTAAACTCTTCATCAACAGCTTTGAAATAATCCTTTACTCTGCCAACCACAGAAGGGATCAGGAACTTCTCTAATTTCTCTTCCATTATCTCATTCAAGGAAAGATTCTCCATTATCCTGTAATTATTGACAACTTTCTCAACCAAAAACATATCCCTCAGCCGTTTCAGCTGCCTTCTTACATTAGAAGAAGCCACACCTAACATCGGCAGATTCTTTTGTTTTCTTAAGTCAATAACTTTCTGCCGAATTTCTTCTGAATTCAATTCTTTTTTCTGCTTTAACAAAGTATAAAAAACATCAACAACAACATCTCTTGAATCACCAGGCTGCAGCAACCCAACACTCAGGCACAGCTTCCTGACCAGCTCCCTATCTTTCAGATTAGGCTTTTCATATCTACGAAGAGTAATCCCAGATAAAGGAACATCTTTGCTTATCTTTGGCATAAAACTTATAAGAAATAACTAATATATAAAATTTTTGACAAAAAATTTTATGCTTGTAAGGCTTTGCCTTACATTGTAAATAAGTTTTGTTTAAACTCTTTTATAGATTATCAAAAGGACTTGTAATAAACAATAATTTTGGGCGGCGGTAATTGTCAAGAGCTTGCTCTTGACTCGCAAGCCTCGGCGGGATTTTCAGATGAGTGAAACCACAGCACGCTTTGAACCCACGTGACTTGTGGAAAAGCCACTCGATCTTCAGTCGAGCGCAATGGCCAGACTATGCGACCTCGCCTTTACCCAAAAACGAAACGTTTAAATACGATAGAGTATATAATCTATTTGACTTGTGGAAATCACTCGACTTATGTCGAACGCTTGGCCCTATGCGGCCTTTTTTCTTTTTCATCTATATCAATAAGATAAATTTCTTTATAAGCTTTAAGCGCACATGTCCAGTGACCAGTGCCATGTTATTTTGCCCCCATAGGTTCTCAAGTGCAAGAATTCTTCATTTTCAGCACAAGACACAATCAGTAGTAACACATTTTACAGAAGTCTAACTCAGAATTCCTGAACCTAACGCCTTCTATACGCTAAATTTGGCAATTTAGGTATAGAAAATGTTAGTTTCAATTGAGAATTCGCCTTAATAGTTTAGTAAAAGTAAATATAGTAAAATCGCCCTTTAGCCATCCCCCAACCACCCACCCTTATTAGTGAGGAGTTGTCGCATCACTTCGTGATAATTAGTCTTTTTCTTTGAAAAAGAGATTTATAGAAATTTTTTTCCACCCCCTGAGACTCGCGTTTTTCTTTCAGAAAAACATATAGTCAAAAACTTCGTTTTTGTAATTTATCATTTCGCAATTTCCCAAAGAACATTAAAATAAGAATTAAATGCTTTAGCCACACTATCATCTTTAATCAAAACAACAAATTGAGGCTCTGCCCAAATAAAAATTGCTATTTTATCTCCATAAACAACCATAGTAATGGGAGAAAAAAACTTATCAGGCAAATGTCTTATTTCTGTGTTTTCTTCTGTTAAAACGATCTTTCCTCTTTTTTCTTCTTTGCTTAATAGTCTCTCTTTCATCTTATTATACTTAACATCTCTTAAGAATTGGTGAATATAAACAGGTAAAATCTCTTGGAATTGTCCTTCTTCACCAAAAACAGAATAATCTTTTCTCTCTCTAATTACATCCTTAAGAACTGTTTTCATACCTTCTTTTCCCTGATATAACTCAACTATAGTTTTTGGTTTCGGAATATCCTTGAGTTTATTCAACTCAGGAATTATATTTTGAATGTTTGCCTGCATTTCTTTTATATAATCAAGAATCTTTTCAGGATCACTTGCTTTGAAATATTTGACATTATTTTTGATAACAAAAGAAATTAATCCTTTTTCTAAAAGAATGTCCAATTTGTCATAAATATGGCTTCTGTTTAATCCTGTATATTGAGACATCTGTGTTGCTGTGCTTAATCCTTTCTTAAGCAAGGCTAAGTAAATCTTTATTCCTGCTTCTTGTAAACCTAACTTTTCTAAAGGTTCTGTATTCATAGATTTGGAATAACCTAAAACTATATAAAGTTATCGTTCTTAATGGAACAACAAATATTTTTATGTGAGCAAGTTACTACTCGTTTATGACAATCGAGAATGTAACAATAATAAATGCTCCCGATAGGTTAAACCATGAGGGAGAAAATGGAGCTTCGCCACCACTTGGCTGTGTTAGAGTAGCTTATGCTGCAAAGTTAGCTGGAGCAAATGAATATTTTATTGATGGCCAACATTATCCAACTGTTAAAGAGGTTATGTCAAAATTACCTGAAAAGACTCAAATTGTAGGAATTAGTTACAATATGGGGAGTATTGATCAAACAACCGCATTGATTAAAGAGCTTTTTGATAGTGGAATTGAAAAAATTATTGTAGGGGGACAGGCAGTAATTCCTACAGTAGAAAATTTTGTACAATCTTTTGCAGATCCAAGAATTATGGCTTGTTCTGGAGATGGCGAGCCAACTATTCAAGGGTTAGTCCAAGGCAAATCCTTAGAGACTATCCCTAATTTAGTTTATTTTGAAGATGGACAAGTAAGAAGAAATCCAATAAAATTAACAGATTACAGAACCTTGAATTTAGAAGGTCAAGTAAATGGTTTTGATTGGCAAAGTTATTTTGAATATACTCAAAGATTCTTTGGTCATAATCGTGCTTCTGCCTACTTTACTGATGGCTGTCCAAATAGAATGGGAGAGGATGAACTAAGTGGTTGTTCGTTTTGTACAAGAAGAAGAACAGGTGCTGTAAGGTCAGTAACACCTGAACAAGCCTATGATCATTTAAAATTCCTTAAAGAACATGGAGCAGAACAAATAAATATAAATGACGATACTTTTTTTGCAAGTCCTGGTCTTCTCAAAGGCTTAGTCGAACAATTTGAAAAAAAAGGTGAGCTGGGGTTGGGATTGCATGTTTATGCCAGGGTATCAGAATTAACACCTCAAAGATTAGATTTAGCTCAGAGAATAGGTGTAAAATCTGCTTTAGTAGGTATTGAATCAGGAAATTCTCATATTAGAAAAACAAACGGAAAACCAATTTCAGATGAGAGGATTTTAGAAGCAGGAAGATTATGCAAAGAAAGAGGAATCTCTTATGATGGTGCATTTATTATTGGCATGATTGGAGAAACTCCTCAGACAGTAAGAGATACTGTTAGCCTAATAAGAAAACTTGCACAAGAAGGAATTAGCCAAAATAGTTATGCAGATAGATTTATACCTCTTCCCGGATGCCTAGGATATCATTTGATTCAACAAAAATTACCAAGCAACACCATTCTAAAACAAAAATATGGAAATCAATTCACAAGATGGGATTATGATTGGTCTGTTTTAGCTGATGCTCAACTTGAACTTAATACAAGTATAACTAGGGAGCAAGCATTTAACAGCCTTGAAGAAATAAGAAAAATAAACGAAGCAAGTGGAGTAAAGCCCATTATTGCAGATTATTCTAGTAAAAATGGCGAAAAACAATAGACAAGAATTAGAAAAACGCCTTGCAAAGTTCCTGACCAGAAACTTCGATCTTCCTGAAAGAATAGAGGCATTTAGGAAAAGAAAACTCCATACCTTAGAGATAGAACTTACCAATGCCTGTAATTTATCTTGCTTTTATTGTTATACTAACAAAGTTACTCCTGCAAATTTGAGTCTTGATAAAACAAAAGAGATAATTGAACAAGCAAAAGATTATGGTATTAAACAGATTGTTTGGTTAGGTGGAGAACCAACAATAAATCCAAATTGGCAAGAAATTCTAACATATTCTAAAAGACAAGGATTATCAAATGAGTTGTGGAGCAACGGAACAAGCCTTAATGATAATTTGGATTTTGTTGCAGAAAATTGTGACAGGTTGGTTTTACATTTAGATTCTGTTGATTCACATACTTTTTACTCAAATCAAGAAAGAAATTTACCATCAAATATACAGCCTCAAATTTTACAAGGTCTTGATAATCTGATTGCAGGAGGCTATTCTCCTGATAGAATAAGATTAAATTTTGTTTTGTCAAAAAGAACAATGCCTCATCTTGAAGAAACTATGAGATATTTTTATCCTAAAAGAGTTAGCTCAATAACATTGATTCCATTATTTTCAACAGGAAAAGGAACCCAAACAAATCCAAATTTATTTTTATCCCCTCAAGAATTAGAAGAAGCATTTAAATTAAGGGCTATTGTTGAAAATAAACCTGAAAGATTATTAACCGGAATTGCCGAATATGATAAATGGTATCAAATGACAACAGCATACATAACTGCAAGCGGAGAAGTTTCGCCTTATGCAGGTTTGGACTTAAGTGCAGGGAATATTTATCAAATAGGGCTTAAAAATATTTTAGAATCTTCATTTGATTTTTTGTCATTCAACAAAGCGGTTAAAGATGATGGAAAAACAAATAATATTAAAGGTATTTGTGGAAATTGCGAAAATTCAGGATATTGTTTTGGAACAAGGGCAAATTCATTTTTTAATTCTGGAACTCTTGTAGATTCTGATAAGACTTGTT
>JAAOYC010000006.1 GCA_018221125.1 Candidatus Woesearchaeota archaeon | reverse complement strand
GGTTCCAATCAATTGTGGTTCTATCAACACCTTTCCATTTAGCAAATTTTTCATCCATTATTTATCACCTTCAAGTTTTTTAATATGCTGATAAGCATAATACGCAGCTGTCACACCCTGTGATACCCCGATTATTGCTTGCTTCCAATCAAGATTGGTCACGTCTCCTGCTGCAAAGAAACCTTTAATGTTAGTTTCTGAATGAGCATCAATGATAACTTCTTGATTTTTATTAAGCTTGACACCAATCTGTTTTGCTAATTCGCTCTTTGGAATGTGCCCGATGTAAACAAATAATCCTTGAACAGAAAGTTCTTTGTTTTTTTGATATTCTTTTTTTAGAATCAATGTATCAACTTTTTCTTTCCCTTTGATCTCAACAATTTCATTATCATTAATAACTTCAATTTTGCCCTGCTTAACCTTCTCATCTAAAATCATTTGATTATGATGTTCTGGATGTAACTCTTTTTCATTATTGATGATAAAGACTTTCTTTGCATATTCAGTAACCAGAATTGCCTCTTTAACAGCACTGTCTCCTCCTCCTGCAACAGCTATTGTTTTTCCTTTGATAAATGCAGCATCACACAAAGCACAATAATCCACTCCCTTTCCAAAAAATTCTTCTTCTCCCTTAACACCAAGCTTTTTTACTTGTGCTCCTGTAGCCAAGATAATTGTTTTTGTGGAGAAAACCTTTTTTTCAGAAAACACTTTGAAAAAACCATTTTCTTTTTTTATCTTATCAACAACATCAATTAGATAATCCACATCATAATCCAATGCGTGATTCTCTAATAATTCTGTAAGCTTTTGACCTTCAATAGATACAAAGCCAGGATAATTCTCTACTCTGCCAGTTAATGCAAGCGTTCCTCCAGGTTGTTCTCCAATCATCAATACTTTTAATCCAAGCCTTGAAGCATACATGGCACTAGAGTAACCTGCAACACCCACTCCAATAATTATAGTATCATACTCTTTGTTTTGGTCTGGCTCATGCTTGTATTTATGCCTTGATTCAAATACAATTCCTTCTGTAATCTTTTCTTCTGCCATTTTATCTTAATAAGTGAGGTGCAAAGAGCATAATTAATCCTAGCACGGTCATTATGATTCCCCCTAATAATTTGCAGTATTTAGCATACTTCTCTCCAATACCGCTTCCAAGAGCGAATGCTGCCATCCCAAAAATGATCAGATCATCCAGCATGAAAAACAATGTGTAAAGCCCAATATACAAGTAATTCTGCATGGTTGATATTCCACTCAAAGCAAGAATTTGTGTAAAAACAGCTGGAATTGCTGCTGAACATGCAAACTCTACTGAGTTAATCACAAAAGCCAAGCCAATCATTGAGAATACAATAGCCCATGATAATGGCTGGGATATTATCCTGTCAATCTTGCTCATGGTTTTTTCATGACTTTTTTCATCACCAACCTTGCATGTTAATTCTCCTTTGGTAGTCATATACTCTTTTAGGCTCAGCACTCCGCCACCTAATGCAACTAACCCAATAATTATAGTTAGGAATTTTAAATATCCCAATAGCAAGAATATATTTATCCAGGCAGTCATGAATAAGAAATATAATACTCCAGATGCAAGCACAAAACTTCCTACAATCACCCAAATTCTTTTCTTATCCTTAACCCCAATAAGAAGACCAATCAAATAAACAAGAACCCACATAGCACAAGGATTAAAACCATCAATAAGCCCTAATACTACTGCCAAACCAGGCAAAGACCACTGGGTAAGATCGGTTCTTCCCAAGAATGGAAGCTCAAAATCAGAAAAGCCAGTATTCACTTCCTGGGTTGTATCACTTTGAAATTCATCTCCTTTGCAATTATTTATGCAGTCGTCAATCGCACTAAATATCTGCTCTTTACTTTGAACACCAACAAGAGCATGCTTGCCTACAAATATTGTTGGAACTCCAAGTTTTGAAGTGTCAAGGCCCGCATCCCTTGCCATTTGAAAAAATAATTGTGAGCCTTCCGATGATGAAGCATCATGCTCAAAAAATTGTACATCATCACGCTCTGCTTTCACTTCAAAATAAATGGGTTTTTGCTCTGAACAATGAGGGCAAGTTGGCAAGTAAAAGAAATGTATTGATAATTTATCTGATACTGCTTCCTGCTGAGATACTTCTCCAGTAAAAAAGAAAGCAAATCCTCCTAAGAATAATAGGATAATCACTAAGTAAATATTGAATTTTGATGCAAAAAATGTTTTTAGTGAATTTGATAAACTCATTCTATCGCCATTGCCTCTTTTAGTTTCTTAAGATTATATCCAATTATTATTGTGCCGTTAGCATCCACAACAGGAACATTAGTTTGGTTGCTCTTCTTTTCCATCTCATTCTTTCTTTTGTCATCTTTTGAAATATCAACTTCTTCGAATTTAACACTGTTTCTCTCCAGGTATTTCTTGACAATCACACAAAAGGGACATCCTGGAGCTGTGTATAAAGTAACTTTCATAGTATCTAACCTTTATTTTTTCTTCTTGTCCATGCAGCAACAGGACTTTAGCAGTTTGCCTTCTGGGTATCCTAATGCTTTGAAGACATCACATACTCTCAGATTTTTTATGGAATAAAGTATTTTTTTCCCGTCTCTTCTTGACTTAAGTATTCCCAGATCAGAAAGCTTGGTTAGGTGCATAGAAGTATTTGATTGAGTTCTATTAATTAAAGAAGGAATCTCACAAGCGCATTTTTCTCCCTGTAAAAGAACCTCAACTATCCTATATCTTGTCTCTTCTGAAAGAGCCTTTAAGAGTTTTAAATTATTTTCAATAGTCATATCAATGGGTGTTGATATGATGATATATAAAGGTTTCGGACTTTATTAATCTAGTCCAGAAATCAATTCTTTGATTTTACTTTCAATCTTATCCCTTACTTCCCTATAGTTCTCACTTGGCTTTCCAGCAGGATCCTCAAAATTCCATTCGATAGTAATATCTTTTGGAG
>JAAOYC010000005.1 GCA_018221125.1 Candidatus Woesearchaeota archaeon | reverse complement strand
GCGCAAAGCAACTCAGTAATTTTGTTAAAAATTGCGATAGTTGCGCAAAGCAACTCAGTAATTTTGTTAAAAGTTACTTTTTTAACAAAATTACGATAACTTTAAATAGTACTACATACCCAGTATGCTAATATACAATAAAGTATGCTAAAGTATGTAATAGGAATTTAAGCAATGAAAGAGCGTATAACAGTAACAATCGATAAAGGACTTCTAAAATGGCTAGATAAAAGAATAGAAGAAAAAATATTTGCCAACCGTTCCCATGGTCTTGAATTCCTGATAAAAAGATCTATGGAGGGTAAGAAATGACAGCTCCAACCATAATCAAGATAGTAGATGTATGGAAAACTTATAAGATGGGGGATGTAGAAGTCCATGCTCTAAGAGGGATGAATTTTGAAGTCAAAGATGGAGAATTTGTAGCAATAATGGGTCCTTCTGGCTCTGGAAAATCAACAGCAGTTAACATGATTGGGGCTCTTGACATTCCTACAAAAGGAAAGATCTACTTAGACAGAAAAGACATTTCTAAATTGTCTGAATCATCCTTGGCTCAGATAAGAGGCAGACGTATTGGATTTATCTTCCAGCAATTCAACCTTATTCCAACTTTAACAGCAAAAGAAAATATAATGCTTCCAATGGTATTTCAGGGAACACCAGCTAAAAAACGTATTGCCAGAGCTGAAAAACTATTAAAAATGGTTGATTTAGGGGACAGGATGGATCACAGGCCAACAGAGATGTCTGGCGGACAGCAGCAAAGAGTAGCTATTGCCCGTTCCCTGGCAAATGACCCTGAAGTAGTCCTGGCAGATGAACCAACAGGAAATCTTGATTCAAAAACAGGAAATATGGTTATGGATTTCCTAAAAAAACTGCATAAAGAGGAAGGCAAAACAATTATCATGGTAACACACGATGCCAATCTTTCAAAACAAGCGCAAAGAATCGATTACTTGAGAGATGGGATTATAATCAAAAGTAAAAAACAAAGGTGATTAAATATGAAAATAAAAAATCTAACAACCCTGGCTCTAAGCCTGATTTTAGTTTTAGGAATCGCTTCAATGGTTTACGGAGCAATACCAGATTCTGCAAAACTGCAGGTAACATTGATAAGCCAGGAACCTGATCCAGCAGAACCAGGACAAATTCTTGACCTCAGATTCAAGATAGAGAATCTTGGTGGAGGAGGGACTGATAACATATTCTTTGAACTTCTCCCAGAATACCCTTTCTCATTGTACAGGGGGGAAGCTGCAATAAATATTGGCTCTATGCAGGCTTATCAGCGGGGAGAAGAAGGGATCATTGTGCATTATGAACTAAGGGTTGATGAAAATGCAATAGAAGGAGATAATTATCTTGATATAAGATATAAATTCGGAGAAATTACATCAAAATGGAACTATATAAAAGACTTTATAGTAAGAGTAAGAACTGATGATATTGTTCTGCTAGTTGAAGAAGTTGAATCTGTTCCAGAAGTGATACCTCCTGGAGAGATTGCAAAAGTCAAGCTAACAATAAAAAATCTTGCAGATTCATTAGTAAAAGACCTCAAGGTAAAGCTTGATCTGAGCTCTGATGACCTTCCATTTGTGCCAATAAGGTCCACAACAGAGAAAAAGATCTATCAGCTTGATTCCAAGAGCGAAACAGGGATTACATTTGATATAATGGCTATGGCTGATGCAGAATCCGGAGCTTATAAGATTCCATTATATATTTCCTATTCTGATGAAGCTGGAACAGATTATTCAAAAGATGATATTATAAGCCTTATCGTAGGGGATGAGCCTGATTTATATGTGGGAATAGATGAATCAGAGCTTTATGGCGGAAAAAAAGCAGGAAAAGTGACCATAAGGTTTGTGAACAAAGGAGTGACAGACATTAAATTCCTTAATCTAAAATTAAGAGAATCTGATGACTATGAGATTATATCTCCTGCAGAAGTCTATATAGGAAATATTGATTCAGACGACTATGAAACTGCTGAATTTGACCTGTATATAAAAAGCAGGGAAGAAATAGTGATGCTTCCTTTGATTCTGGAATATATGGATGCTAACAACAAGAAATATTCTCCAATAAGAAAGATAGAACTAAGACTTTTTTCATCCTCAGAAGCCAAAAAATATGGGCTTACAAAAGAAAGCAGCATTGGAACACTGATTATACTTTTGATTGTGGTTGGAGGAGCAGGGATATACATTTGGAGACAAAAAAAGAAAGGCAAAAAAATAATGCTGCTGGAAAAGCTGAAGGAAAAGCTGAAGTTCAGGAAAAAATAAGCTGTCTGCTTTAGAGGAGATTTATGAAAGATTACATAAAATTTGCCTTTGATAATCTAAGGCATAGAAAGATAAGATCTTGGCTGACTATGATAGGTATATTCATAGGCATAGCTTCGGTTGTAGCCCTGATTGGATTAGGGGAGGGCTTAAGAGAAACTATAAATTCTCAGTTCGGTTTTCTAGGAACAGATATTCTTTCAGTTACAGCCTCAGGAGGTTTTGGTCCTCCAGGAACAGGAGTTGTAGATCCCTTATCAGATAAAGAACTTGATGCAATTAAGAAGATCGCTGGAGTTGAAGGTGCTGCTGGCAGAATCATGGAATCTGGAAAGCTTGTTTTCAATAGAAAAGTGGGTTTTGGATTTGCTATAAGCCTGCCTGATGGTGAAGACAGAAAGGTAATGGAGCACTTAATGAATATGGAGGCTCAAAAAGGAAGGCTTCTTGAAGATAGTGACTCTGGGGCTGTTTTTCTAGGAGCATCTTTCTATGAAAGCGATGAACTATTCGGAAAGCCAATCCTGCCAGGAAATAAGATTGAATTAAATGATGAGGAATTAAAAGTTATTGGGATACTGGAAAAAAAAGGGAATTTTCAGTTGGATGGTACAGTATTCATGAATGAAGATGATTTAAGAAATCTTGTTGGCAGGCCAGATGATGAGTATGATATAATTGCTGTACAAGTAGGTAAAAACGCAGATATAGCTAAAATACAAGCATCAATTGAAAAAAAATTAAGAAAAATTAGAGATGTTGATGAAGGAGAAGAGGATTTCTCAGTAGAAACTCCTGCATCTGTATTAGAAAGTGTTAATTCTGTTCTTTTAGGAATCCAAATATTTGTTTACATTATAGCAGGAATATCTCTTCTAGTAGGAGGTATTGGAATAATGAATACAATGTATACAGCAGTTGTCGAAAGAACAAAAGAAGTTGGAATAATGAAATCAATAGGAGCTAAAAATTCAACAATATTTATATTATTCTTCATTGAATCAGGATTTCTTGGAACAGTAGGTGGAATGATAGGTGCTACTTTAGGATACATTATAGCAACAGGACTTGCTTTTGTTGGAAAACTTGTACTTGGGTCAGATTTAATATCTGCAAGCATCTCTCCAACTTTAATTATTGGTTCGTTATTATTTTCATTTATTCTTGGTTCTTTTTTTGGAACCCTTCCAGCAATAAGAGCAGCCAAATTAAATCCTGTAGATGCTCTGAGGTATTCAAAATGAACAAGTTCATTTTCAATCCCATCAAAATTCAAGGAATTTTGAGGTACACCAAATGATCAAGGATGTATTGAAATACTCAATTTCAAATCTATGGGATAGAAAATCAAGAAGTTTCCTTACAATTCTTTCTATCCTTATAGGAATAACTGCTATCTTCGCTTTAATCAGTTTTGGCCAGGGAATTAACAAATACATGAATGATTTTGGGCAGGAGATGGGAACAGACAAGATCTTCCTGATGCCAGGAGGCGGACTTGCTTCTTCTCCAGGAACAAGCAATATTCGATATACAGAAGACGATCTGGATTTTATTAAGAAAATAAAAGGAGTTGATGAAATAAGTGGGATGATGATTGTCTCAGCTAAAATAAAATTCAAGGAATATAGGGAAAAATATCCTTTTGTAATTGGGATGTCTACTGATGTAAAAGATAAAAAATTAGTAAAAGAAATGTTTGCTGGAATAGAAATGATAGAAGGAAGGGAATTAAAAAAAGGAGATGTTCTAAAAGTCACAGCAGGTTACAGCCATACAGTTCCAAATAGGATGTTCAAAAAGCGTGTTAATGTTGGAGATAAACTTGAAATAAATGATATTAAAGTTGAAGTTGTTGGATTTTATGAAGAAGTAGGAAGCCCTACTGATGATGCCCAGCTTTACATGTCCCAAGAAGGATTCAAAGAAATATTTGATATTGAGGATTATGAATATCTTTATGTAAGAGCAGCTTCTGATCAAGATCCTACAGAATTAGCTGAAAGAATAAAAGAAAAATTTAGAAAACATAGAGGGCAAAGAAAAGGGGAAGAAGATTTTACTGTACAAACTTTTGAAGATGTAATGGAAACATTCACATCAGTTATATCAATACTAAACGGAATCCTTGTCTTGATTGCTTTGATATCAGTAGTTGTTGCAGCTGTTAATATAGCAAATACAATGTACACCTCTATTCTAGAAAGAACAAAAGAAATTGGGATAATGAAGTCCATAGGAGCTAAAAACAGATTTATACTATTTATTTTCATGGCAGAATCTGGAATTCTTGGATTAGTAGGTGGGATTATTGGAATTATATTTGGCTATTCAATTGCAAAACTTGGTGCTGTTATAGCAGCTTCTGCAGGCCTGTCTATGCTAAGACCTACATTTCCTCTTTGGCTTGTAATAGGCTGCTTGCTATTTGCATTCTTGGTTGGCGCTATATCTGGTCTATTCCCTGCATTGCAGGCTTCTAAGCTTAATCCTGTAGACGCCTTGCGTTATGAATAAACCAATTCTAAAGCAGCTAAAAAAGAGTAAAATTTATAAACTAGGTTTAACCTTATTAACAAGATTAACAGGTTTAACCTATGAGCAACAAGCTTATCAAAGACATGGATGAAGAGACGTGGCGTAGATTTATCGCTTTCTGCAAATTAAGGAATATCAATGTTAACAAGCAACTAAAAGAAATTCTGGATGAATTCATAAAAGAAAATCTGGATAATCTGCTGATAGGTAAAAAAACTAATTTAAAAACTAAAAAGGGGGTGCGAAGATAGGATGAAAGTCCTAATGTTTGGCTGGGAATTCCCGCCATTCAATTCAGGAGGGCTTGGAACAGCCTGTTTTGGTTTGACTAGAGGTCTCCATAACCAGGGAGCTGATGTAACATTTGTCCTTCCAGTAGCAAATCCTTCTATGAAAGCAGATTTTGTAAGGCTAGTTTCAGCAGAGGTCTCAAAAGGCATGAAAAAGATAGGAGTAAATTCTATTATCCAGGGTTATATGACTTCAGAAGAATATAACAGCGAATATTCTCAATCAGTCTTGAAATATGGAAAATCAAAGAACAAGAGCATATACGGAAAAAATCTATTTGAAGAAGTCAGAAGATATGCTCTCAAAGCAGGGTTGATAGCAGAACATGAGGATTTTGATGTAATCCATGCCCACGACTGGATGACATATGAAGCAGGAATAAATGCAAAAAAAGCATCTGGTAAACCATTGGTAATACATGTCCACGCAACAGAATTTGACAGGACAGGAGACAATCCTAATCAGTATGTTTATAGCATAGAAAAGCAAGGAATGCGTGAAGCAGACGAGATCATAGCAGTAAGTAATCTTACTAAAAACAAGATTGTAGAGCATTATGGAGTTCCTCCTGAAAAGATCAATGTTGTGCATAATGCTGTTGATTTTAATGATAATAAATTTGAAGAAGAAACATTCAAGATAAAAGAAACAGACAAGATTGTATTGTTCCTTGGTAGAATAACAATACAGAAAGGCCCTGATTATTTCCTTTATGCTGCCAAGAAAGCATTGGAGATTGATCCAAACATCAAGTTCATTGTTGCTGGCTCAGGAGATATGGAAAGATTTATGATAGAAAAAGCAGCTGAATTTGGAATTGCTGATAAAGTCCTGTTCACAGGTTTCCTAAGAGGAAAAGATATTGACAAGGCATATCAGATGGCAGACTTGTATGTCATGCCTTCTGTTTCAGAGCCATTTGGAATAACTCCTCTGGAAGCAATGAGAAACAACACCCCTGTCCTGATCTCAAAGCAGTCAGGAGTGTCAGAAGTGATAAATCATTGCCTGAAAGTTGATTTCTGGGACATAGACCAGATAGTTAACAAGATGATTGGTGTATTGAAATACAGGGAGCTGAGTGATACATTAAAGCATCATGGCTCACTCGAAGTAAAAAAATTCGACTGGAATGATCCTGCAAAAAAATGCATGGATGTATATAAAAAGATGATGAACAAGAATATAGGTGATAGGATTGGTTAATGTATGTTTCTATTTTCAGGTTCACCAGCCTTCAAGATTGAGAAACTATTCAGTATTTGAGATTGGAAAGGATCATGATTACTTTGATAATAAAAAAAACAGGGAAATTCTTGAAAAAGTAGCAAAAAAATGCTATCTTCCTGCAAATAATCTGATGCTCTATCTTATCAAAAAGTATCCAGAATTCAAGATAAGCTATTCATTCTCAGGCATACTCCTTGAGCAGCTTGAAGAATACTCTCCAGAGACATTGCATTCCTTCCAAAGGCTTGTTGACACAGGAAATGTAGAACTATTAGATGAAACCTATCACCATAGTCTGGCATTCCTTTATTCAAAGCCAGAATTCAAAGAACAGGTCAAGCTCCACAAAAAGAAGATAAATAAGTTATTCAACTACAAGCCAAAAGTTTTCAGAAACACAGAACTTATCTATAACAACGAGCTTGCACAATATGTTGAAAACATGGGCTATAAAGGGATATTATCAGAAGGAGCAGACCACATTCTTGGCTGGCGCTCTCCAAACTTTATCTACAGGCCTGCCGGAACAACAAAAATAAAACTTCTGCTGAAAAACTACCGCTTGTCAGATGATATTGCATTCAGATTTTCCAATCAGGGCTGGCCTGAATGGCCTCTCACAACTGGAAAATTCACTAACTGGGTCAATGCAGTCAATGGAAATGGAAATACAATAAATCTTTTCATGGATTATGAAACCTTTGGAGAGCACCAATGGTCCTCTACAGGAATCTTCAATTTCCTGAGAAACCTTCCAAAAGAAATCCTAAAGCATCCTGACAACAAGTTTTCCACGCCTTCAGAGATAATCAAGGAATTTGAGCCAGTAGAAGAACTGGACATCCCTCATATCATATCATGGGCAGATGTTGAGCGTGACTTGTCAGCATGGCTAGGGAATAAGATGCAGCAGTCTGCTATCCAAAAAACTTACATGATTGAAAAAAATGTTAAAAAGCTGAAATCTCCTAATCTGCTGAATGATTGGAGAAAGCTCCAGACATCTGACCATTTTTACTATATGTGCACAAAATGGTTTAATGACGGTGATGTCCATAAATACTTCAACCCGTATGACAGTCCGTATGATGCTTTTATCACATACATGAATATTCTTGCTGATTTTAACAAAAGAATCGAAAAAGAGGTGAAGATTAATGTCAGAAAATGATGATGTTGATCCAGAGCAATATTTTTCATTATGCACCGGAGGTTTAATAAAGGATATAAATGAACTAGCATTTGCCGTGGAATACCTGAGCGATGAAGAGTTGAACTTCCATGTAAATGAAGATAAGAATGATTTTAGCAGCTGGATAAGAGATATTTTCAAAGAGCCATTGCTTGCAGATGAGATATCAGAAATATCAAGAACAGGGGATAAAAAAGATATCCAAGTTGCATTATTAAAACATTTAGTAAAAAAGAGGTGATCATATGGAAATAAAAAAAGAGAATTATTTCCTGCTTAAAGACGGGACTATAATCAGGAATCTTTTTGAATTATCAAAGGCATTGGATAAGATGCCTGAAGATACATTCAGCCATCATGTAAATGAAAGCAGGAATGACTTCTACAATTGGATAAAAGATGTTGTTAAAGATTCAGAGCTGGCTAAAAAAGTGTTAAATGCCAATAGCCGCAAGCAGATGCAGAAATTTATTGGAGAAAAGATACAAAAAGATATTATAAAAGAGATGAAAAGTTCTCCTTCTCCAAAAAAAGAGGCAAAACCAAAAGAAACTT